>NZ_JAMPMI010000009.1:0-526061 GCF_028478065.1 Providencia sp. PROV255
GCCCAAAATAAGTACTAACACTTAAAATATAGCAGCTCATTTTCATTTGTCAGGTATCACTAACTACGGCAATTACACATAAAAATGAGGGTTTAACCCCAATCTTACTGCTGTATACAGCTAGAAATAGTCATCGAATTGTTCTGCTATAATTAAAAATGATCTTTTGAAACTTATAACTTCAAACTTTAAAGGAAGACAATATGTTAAAAAAAATCAGTTTCCTCATCTGCTCATTAGTTGTTGCTTTCACATTAACTGCCTGTAATACCACTAAAGGTGTTGGTGAAGATATAGAAGCAGGAGGAGAAGCAATACAAAGAGCAGCCCAGTAAACATTAATGCTCTTATTTCAAATGCTAGAGGGTATATTTATTTTGAATCCTCTAGTATTTCCTTATTCATTTAACGAGACTCCAATTTGTATTTTCTTTTCCGTATTTACTTACACTTTATTCATGTAAAACATTTATAAATATGTCTATTCTGATAGTGTGTTCTAAACTATTGTATCAGTTTATTTTGCCTCGATATTTGGGGCTTTTCTTTGCTTTTCAATTTTTTTATAAATAAAGGCCATCAGCTATTAACTGAAGGCCTAAGAAACTACAAAAAATCAGATTTTAATAATGCCACTTTCAAAATATAACTATATTAATTTTAAAATACACTTTCTAACATAATGGTTTTTCCAAAAAATCATTATCATCAAGTATCCATAATGGCTCCATATTACTATCTTTTTTGATAACTAATGATGGGTCTGAACGTAAACATGCTCCACCATAGTGACCTCCGACAGTAAATGTGCAGACTTGAATAAAACGCCCTGCAACGTTTGGCAAGCACCATAATTGTTGGTAAATATTTTCCTGTTTATCGAATTGGCCAGAAGTCTCATCTAAAATCGTGTCGCACTCACCTATCAAACCGATATTGTCACCACAGCGGCCTGCTATTGGCTTTATTGCATAACCACTCGAGCGTAACTCGTCACTGATATCAAAACTTGTATTCAAAAGGTAGGGATGATAGGGAAATAACGACCAAAGAATAGGTAATATCGCTTTATTACTTGGAATGACTGTCCATAAAGGCTCAAAGACACGAATCTCAGGCTTTAATAATACATCAACTAGTCTGACGTCATTATATTCTGAGTGTCCGGTACGAATTTGTAGAGCTGAATGCTCATAGTCTTTCTCACATTCCTGCCGAATTTGCTCAAGAGCAGTTTCCCACGCCCATGTTTTCCAAACACACTCTAATATACGGCCATCACTATCAACGACTTGACCTGTTTCATTCCAAAATAATTCGTCTAAACCATGAATAATTTTATAATCGAATCCCGCTTCAGTAATTGCATGCGCCATGTATTGCGAATGATAATCTTCTTCACTATCTACATCCTGCATAATATGAATAAACGGTTTAGCTGAAGAATGTTCCCATGTACTAGAAAGTAATTCAGTTAAGTAACCACTTGGGTTTTTGCCATCTTTCAGCTGCCCTACTTTTGCCCACTTATCAATAATTACCCCTGCCTCTGTATGACAAGAAGCTGAATCCGCATTATATTCATAGACTTTTAACCCTCGCTCATCCAAACAAAAGTCTAATCTTCCTGTGATCATATCATGACGCCGATTCTTCCAGGATAAACGTATGCGAGGCCAAAGAATTTCTGGAATATTAAAAAGTTTCAATAAGTTATCACTCTTTAATACTTTTTCTGTCGCATGCAGATACATAAGATGAACTTCATTGGTTGCTTGTATCAGTTTATTTTCAGCGGTACTAGATATTGTAAAATATTCATGAAGAGCGCTATTTAGCGCGCGACCTTGTCTAGCTTGAATATATTTATTTTCTATGGGATTTGAGCTATTCAACCATTCGTTATTATAGTCAATCTTATTATCTATTTTAGCAGCATGAATCTTTAGCAACTCAGGATTAGTATACGGGCCTGAATAAGCATGCTCATCACTATCTGTTTGTATCATCCATCCCAAAATTTTAGTGTTTGGGAAAGTATCTGATAGTGTATATCTTCCTTTATTTCTTTTCAGAGACAATTCTCTTGTCCACTGCTGGCCTATGGGCAATTTATGGTGAATGACATTTTGCTCAGCGATACGTACTTTATCATCATAAACCTTGGTGATAATTGCTATATGGCCTGTTTTATTAAACTCACCCCCCTCATCCCAAATTAACAATGACCCCGCGGCAGGCTTAACAGGACTCCCATTAACAAAAGCTTTTAACGGTAAAATGTCATCATCAACTACGTGTCGTAGAAAGCGCAGAGAAAATACTTCATAGGCCATACCAACATCACTAAAAACAGTACCGTAATTGAGGTATAAAAAACGGCGAGCAAACTCAACGCATTGCCATTTATAGCCCATATATTCATTGCCAATATAACTTCGAAAAGAAATATCTTTTTTATTTTCCACATTAGGCAATGAATCATAATCTGATGAGTATATTGCTACGCCTCCTGGAGCATATCCGAGTAAAGTTCCAAAAGGTTCGTATTCACTACTTAATAACCCCATGTTATAGCTCCATCTTAATAATAAATACATGCTAGCCATAACTATCAGTGTACGCCTATAAAATATGAAAAATCCATTTTTTTGATATAAGAAACTTATCAATAGTTAGTTAAATAAAAGCAACCTGTTAGCACAAAAAAGCTCCCAAGAGAGATCGCCATTTATAGCAACAGTTCCGATGCTCCCTTCTGTGGGTTCTTAGTGTTTTAAATATGTCTGCTATATACCGGGTGAAAAGTGGTTTGATTACTATCTTTACAAAACAATGAGTTCTTTTATTTTCACTTTCAAAAAATGACCTATTTAGCGGTATAACTATTTACAAGAGTTACCCTCAGTTAAATAGACCATCCCTTTTAAGCCCCAATCTAGGGGCTATTTTTTTGCCTTTAAAAAGCCTCTGTTTTCTTAAAAGCTCGCTGTTGTTGTCTTACACAGCCATCAATTTAAAATATTTGGAAATACTTTTGCGTATTTTGAAATACCAACTATATTTAAGGCGATATTTAATTGTATAAAGCAACATATTTAGCCCAACGCTGTGTGGGCTTTTTTTATCCATACAATTTCTGGTACTATAACTTTTAAGGCTCTCACCATTACAGAATCAAGATAAAATCACGTTTTCAAAATATGAACCTTATACACAACCTCCCGATCACAACCATACTTATCGTTACCTCCCTATTTCTTTGCGTTGTATTTATTCTTATTAGTGATAACTATCAAGCAGACGTGACAACTCTATTCTTTAAAGCTTTTATATATCTACTTGCAGCTATCTCCTTCTTAAACTTACTTTTTTTAATTAGAACTTTCATTGGCTGGAACTAATGTAAGCACTCCGTTCTAATGTAATCTTGCAAATACAAAGTTTGTTTTTCGTTCTCAACTATCATTTTTCTGAGACGCCAATAATCTTGTTCAGCTGCTTCACTAAGTCGTGCGGAGCTTTCATTGCCTCCGCTTTCGAAGGTATTCGCTTCGGGTTTTGGACATTTGGCGTTGACGTACACGCGCTTAGTACCATTACTAACATCATTGCGCAGCTTATCAATTTCAGCTTTTGCATTTGAGAGATCCATTGTGTGAGTTTTGTCGAGTTCGTGAAGTGAGTTAATACGTTTTTGGTAATCCTCATTAATTTTGACCTGCTCTGTCAACTCAACGAGTAGTCCGGCATTTTTGGTATTTAACTCACCTATCCTCTCGTGTTGTTTCCACATTCCCCATATGGCCACCCACGCAGCGATATATAACAATGCACTGACTGTATTCATGGTATCCACTATATAGATAATTAAAAGTTAACTTGCCGACTTTTGTAGTGTTCTATAACTTTCTGGCGCGTTTTTCTAAACTGGCTTTATCAATACCGCATGTATTGTCAGTGAGTCTGTTGGCGCCAAATACAATCATTGATATCGCGAGTAACATAAAGCAAATTACTACCACTATAAGTTTCCATGACATATAGCCGCCTCCGCTTCTCTGCGATTACCTCATCGTTATAGAAGATAAAGAAGCCGTACTGACCAGCTTTATTGATTACTTTGCACTTCACGCTTAACCTTTGATAGCATCAAGAATAGCCCTTTAAAAACAGGATAGACAGTATGCATAAAAACAAAGCTATATTAGTATGTTTTGTTATCGCTTTAGTAACAGCTTGTTCATCAAACACTAACCCCCAAACTAAGTCAGATACTTGCGAGATAAAAATGGATACTCCCGAAGGTAACTTGCCTGGGAAAATAGAGCAGTCCAGTGGAAATAGTCCCGAATGTAAAGCGATTGAAAGAGCTATAGATAAAGCTATCTAACATATGAATTAGACAGAAGCTAGTAAGCGAGTTTTCATTGCAGAAAAGCCCCAATCATGGGGCTCATTAAAAATTTACAGCTATTTATTGATAATGGTTACTCGCTTTACATCAACTTCTAATGAAGCCCACTCTTTATCAATTTCACCATCTAAACGAACTTTTGTTTCAGGTGTCACAACCTGTCCACGCCAGCGCCTATCATCAATATCTACAGCAATTGAGCCAGTACTATCTTTAAATTCGTAAAGCTCTTTACCAATCTGTTTAACAATATGACCTTCAAGTGAAACCCATGCATCATCAGGAAGCTCTTTCGCTTGAACGACAGTTGTTACTGCTTGAGCTGTTGCAACAAACCCACCTTTTGGACTAACAGAACCATCATTCGAAACAAATCCACCAGCATGGTTATTAGCTAATACGCCAAATGAAGCTGCTGATAATACGAGCGCAATAACTGTCTTATTCATAATAATTCCTTTTGTCTGTTAATTTTTTATAGTTTATCAATTAAACCTTAACAGAATCTTAAGGCAAATAATTAACACTTTAGATCGGTTATTGCACATAGCAGCACATGTAACTCTGACCAATCGTGACAGAAAATCTTATGTTTATTTTAACTATAAAAAAGACCGCCTAGGCGATCTTTTATGAATAACTGATATAGCTCAGATGAAAAGTTTAACCTGACCATAAGTTTATTAAAGATTAAGAGTGAACATCACTCTCTACTCAGCGTCTTTTTCTTTAGTTAAACAATAACGCAAGTTTTGCCTAATAGCTTCAATAGACCAAATCCAAAAAGCAGTTCCAACAAACTCAGATATTAGTGCTTGATAACCAGCAGTCCAAAGCCAGCCAGACAATCCTAATAATGGTACAACTAAGCCATGAGCAAAAACAGAAACACCGATACCAAAACATATACCGTGTAATAATTTCACCTTAGGTAAGTATTCAGCGATAACACAATATATAACTGCAATAACTATCGAAAATAATATATGAACACCATTCCCGCCCCAATTAATACTATATCCCATCCAATGATAAGTCATAGTATCTATATTTAGCCCAAGCTTTTCTAACAAGACAATGGGAGGTGGGGTTGTTTCTAGCGTTCTCGGTGGAATCAAACCTTCAAAGCCAGATTTAACTAAAGCGGAAAATATACCCGCAATAATACCAACATATATTGCTATACAAATATGCCTAGAGCTTTTCTTTGTCAATTTAAATAGATCAATCATTATACATACACGCCTTATGAATAGATATTATGAATATAGTAGAGAAAAGGGCAATTGTTTATTATTAGTATAATTATTATTTTTAATGTGTTGGGATGCTTGAAGCATAGTAACAAAAGATGGCTCATTAAATATAAATAAAAAATCAACGACAATAAAAAATTCAATCGATACCCCTGCTCAGATCCCTGAGTAATTGTCATAGGGTTTAGCCAGTCAGCCTTGACATGCACCAGAATGAAAAAGTAACTCCCAACTTTGCGTGTGGATTTCAAGAACGGCAGGCCTACCACTTGAAATTACTTTATCGTTATAGAGAAAAATTGAAGATATATTTTTATTATTTCAATAATCCGACACATAATAACCATCAAAAAACAACATTCAAATAATGATTATTTTGCTTTTTAAAATAATAAGTTATATTAAAATAAGCATTAGGCAAGTCTCACTAAAAACAATGAGGATATTTTATGAAAAAAATATTATTTGCTAGCATCATTGCAACATCGTTAATGACCACTTCAGCTTTCGCCGCAACAGATGCAAAACCTGTATCTCAATGGACATGCGAAGATTTCTTAGCAATCGATGATGCATTTTATCCAACAGCAATTGGTGCTGCTGAGATTATTACCCAGAAAGGTAAGGTAGAAGACCCTACTTTAGATATTAGTGGTATTGCAACATCCACTCCGTTAATTGTTGAAGCTTGCGAAAAAGCTCCCAAAGAATCATTTATTCAAAAAGTCGAAGTTCATTTGAAAAAAATGTAATCTAAAGACCCCACCCCTCTGGTGGGGTTTTCTTTTATTGTGCATAACTACACATGTAACTATGAACAATCGTAACAGCAAGTCTTATGTTTGTTTTAGGTATAAAACCTGACATTACTGACGGGTCTATAACACGTGTAATATGATATATTTATACTTCGGGATGCTATTCTTTTCAAGACTCACCGATCTGCATTAGTTCAATTTGTATCCATACTCTTCACATTGTTCAATAACACTGCGATACTTATATTCATTATCACCAACCAGAACAACTCTACGTAAGTCAATGTTACCTACAGGCTCAGGCATTGATGTGATGAAAGGGATTGTTTCTTTATTGGATTTAGCGACTAAACCGCAATATGCATCATACGGATTAGCAATCATTTTACCGAGTTTGAACTTTGCAGATATTGGTAATTTAAGGTGGTTTTTTATTAGGCTAACTACCTTTGCTTCTTCTTCCTTATTTAGACCTCTCTCTGCTGCTAAAGCACTGCTTGATACAGCCATAATTGAGATGGCTAGTACTACTGAGAATAATTTACTCATTTAATTACCCCCTCATTAAATATGAACATCAGATATCTATTTAATTTAGATAGATAATATTATTAAAGATTAAATAATGAGGCAATAAAAAACCCCGCTTAATGAATCATCCAACTTTATGGGGTCAGATCACATCGCAAGGTTTCATTCTATAAGTTAGGTGACAACGTATTCACTCTTATCACAATAACATCGAATTTACGTAGCGCACTAGTACTTTTTATGAATATATTGGATGTAAAAAAGCCCGCGATTGCAGGCCTTGAATTGGTTTTATGCGACTAGTTATAGAATGTCCATTTTCGGAAAAAAATAAGCCAGTTCCGGACAAAATGCAACACTCTATACCAGTGAGTGCAAGTATTTTTTATCGTACAGTCCAGCTACCACGTATAGGGCGAGCAAAAGATGCTAAAACTGCAATGAGACATATTTCTATAGATACAGCCCAATAAATATGTCCTAAAATCTCGCTAACTAATTCATAACCATTTAAATTCCAGAGCCAACCAACTTTACCCTCATTATATGAGGGATGACGAAATCCAAATAATGGGATCATTATTCCATGAGCAAATATTGTGATCAAAACACCATATAATACACCATAAAACATTCGAATTTTAGGCAGATAAGCTGATATAAAGACGTATACAAAAGCGAACGCAAAACTAAATAACCAATGGTATAAGGTTACAGCACCACCGACCAATGATCCCTGATAAAAATAATCAAGAGAATGAGAATTGATGCCTAACCAACTAAACCACGCATCAATATTCGCTGCTGGTGGTGATATTTCTCCTGCAACTCTCGGGGGCATATTCACTTCAGAGCCCCATTTAACTAATGAGCTAATGAAGCCACCAATAATAGTTCCCCAAACAACTATCTTTAAATTTATCTTATTACTCCACATAAATACCACCTCATGTAAATTTACAAGTTTTTATTTTTACACCAAATAACATTAAATTTACAGTTTTAAAATAATTTGAATTTAATTAATTACTAAAACTATTTAATTGTTCGACTAAATGCTTGTTCTGCCATACTTTCCTCAACAAAACACTTACTTATCAATATTTCATAGAACGGCTTCCAATTTCTACGCCATGTTCTTTCATTAAGGTCAGGTACTAAATGTCTTATTGCTTTAAATGCTACAGATGACGGTACACGATTGAAGCCACGCCCAGCACAACGAGAACAATCTTTATAAACTGGTGTCACTTGTAATTCACTCTGAACTTCATCTAAGACCTTGCCCTCCCTTTACAACGACAACGGTTTATTAATTGGCTCTTACTATTACATGACTCACAAATCACTTTTTTAGTTTCCACAACATCGCGCTCTGTATTGGTATATCGCTTGGGCTGGCTCTTGGAAAATGACGGAAAAATAGCTTCCCTCGTTGAATACTTTGTTGTAGTAATTTTTTTATCAAGCATTCATTTCCCACTACATGCTGAACACTGGCAAACCGAACCTGCTGATCGAGCGTAATCCTCAAAAGTCATTTTAGACAGAACAATTAAACAGTAGCCCAATTTATTGCCAGCAGCTTTGCGAACTAATTTAGGCGCTATTTTTAGCGCATATTGAGTCAAGCCCTCCACGGTAGAAAATTTATCCTCTTCACTGACATCATTTTTAGCCAGAAAGGCTGTCATCCCAAACTTAGCTCGTGATTCGGTCATCCCGATCGCAGCCATAATATCAGTACCCGTTAAACGGTCTGGTGACGTACAACTGGCTGAGTCACTAAATGTGGGTGACTTAGGATGGAAGTTCTTTAGTGCATTTACTAATTTCATGCTGCCGGCCTATAAATCATCCCACTGAGTACGTAATGTTTTCGGACATTGAACGTTCTTTTTCCAGAATGCATCTTGGCTAACACGTTTATAGAATTGGCAAATCTCCTTGTGAGTGCGCCCGTCTTGGTTAACCATCAAGCGAACATCGTTAGCCCACTCTGTGAAATTTGGCTCTTTCGGCTCTTGCAGTCCAAGCTCTTTGAATACTTCACACTTGCGGCTAAACAGCCATTCAGCGCACTTAAGGTCATCCGCAGATCCCCATTTCTGTAAGTTAGTCCTGTAAATCACTACCTCTGGGTAACGATTTAAAAAATCAATTTTTGACTAATCGCTGGATTCGTTAGAATTCTGCGATGAAGGATTAGTTACTGATGGATCTTGTTTTAAAGTTACTGACGGATCACCCCCAGATTCTGACGGCTCAGGTTTTGAGGGAACAGATTTTGACGGGTCAAAATCTGCTGGTTGAGGAAATGCAATACGTGCCGCTGAAGCCAGCTTCTCAACATTCAGTTGATAGATATTACTGGCATTACGGTTGCCTTTACGACGCTTCTCTATAGATAACCAAATGCGGATTGGTATTAACCCTATCCACTTTCTAACTACCCTGAATCAAAACAGGTTTTCACAACACTAAAACGGATTTTATCGAACACTCAACATCCAAAAAAAACAAAAATAAAATTAATTACAATAACTTACCTAACTGTAAAACTTTTGCAATATTATATGCCGCTTGTTGCACGTTCTCCGCCCCCTGCTTTAATGCCTCATCTAACGGGCTTAATCTTGGCAAAATACTGAAAAAAGCATCGATACCTTCTTGGTGTAGTGCTTCAACGCCTTTACCTAATACACCACTTAATGCAATAACAGGGACATTGTGTTTGGCCGCAACCTTGGCTATTCCTAAAGGCGCTTTCCCCCCTGCCGTTTGCCCATCCATGCTACCTTCCCCCACAATAACCAAATCGGTATCAAAGATTTCTTGCTCTAACTTCACTGCATCAATAACGATATCAATGCCGGGTTTAAGCTTAGCATTCATAAATGCAGCGGCAGCAACAGATATCCCACCAGCAGCACCTCCGCCAGATAAATGCCTAAAATCATGCCCTTTAATTTGTTGGATAAGCTCAGCAAAACGATTTAAACCTTTTTCCAATTCCAATACCATTGAAGCCGTTGCCCCTTTTTGTGGCCCGAATATCATCGCAGCACCCCGCTCTCCAACCAGAGGATTATCTACATCACAAGCCACTTCGATCATACAGTGTTGCAATTGAGGAGACAGACTTGACGTATCAATCGTTGCGATATGATTTAAAACTTCACCGCCCAAACCAAGTTTATTTTGTTGATTATCATAAAAAACAACACCTAGGGCTTGAAGCATACCGACACCACCATCAACGGTTGCGCTACCGCCAATCCCTAAGATGATTTTTTTCACCCCTTTTTCAAGCGCATCTTGAATTAGCTGACCTGTTCCGTAACTCGTCGTCAGCATTGGATTACGCTGCTCTGGACTAACTAGCATTAATCCGCTGGCCTGAGCCATTTCAATAACAGCGGTTTCGCCATTGTGTAATAAACCATAGTAAGCACTTACCATATCCCCTAATGGGCCTTTAACCTCAAGTGATACTCGCTCACCACCTGCGGCTGCAATCAATGCATCAACAGTTCCTTCACCACCATCAGCAATCGGTAAACAAAGGTATTGGGCATCAGGGAATACACTTTTAAATCCTTTAGTTATGGCATTTGCGGCACATTCTGCACTCATGCTTTCCTTGAAAGAATCAGGGGCTATGATAATTTTCATATATGGCTACCTATAGAACGGTTAAGTAATCAGTTAAATAATATTGTTAATTTCGAAAAATATTATCGGTTATCAAAATACACATTCATTTTTACAAATGCGCGCATATTACTGATAAATAGATTAGCTTATTAAATTGAGAGAATTATATTCAGCACCACTTTCTAAAAAACGTTTTAGCACTGAGTATAGCCATTAACTTCTATTCGTCATTGTATCAAAAAAAAATAATTGATAAAGATTTAATTGGAAAAATTTTCCAATTATTTTTTCATAAAAAAATCAATAAGCTGCATTTAAATCAAAAATAATAAAGCATTAAAACAAACTTAAAATGAATCAAACTTCATTAAAATCAAGAAGAAATAGAGTAAATTAACTTAAATTGAACAAAACATCTCAAAAAAAATACAAAAAAAGAAATAATAAAAAACTAAATATTTTATAACGTATTGTTTATTATGTTATTTTGTCAAAAAAAGCGCTCCAGATCTATTTTTTGGAAAAATTTTTTAAATTTATATTGCATCCATCAGTTAACGGTGGCTATATTGAGTTCAAGAATTAATTCCTGGGTAGTCAATATAATTAATTAAACTGACGCTAATAACTATATATAAACCATTAGTTATTAAGTTGATGTATATATAAAAAACAATATTATTTAAAAAATTAAAACAATAACTTTATTACTTTATTAAAAATTCGATTAGTTAAATCTCTCGCTTTCAAATTTAAATTATATGCGTGGAAGGACTCATATATGAACTATTCAGAAGAAAAAGAGATTTATCGTGAACGTGGTTATACAAATGATTTATTACCTAAAACACCGGAGCAACGAACATGGAAAACATTTAACTACTTTACGCTATGGATGGGTTCCGTACACAATGTCCCAAATTATCTAATGGTTGGCGGTTTTTTTATTCTAGGCCTTTCTACTTTGAACATTATGTTTGCCATCGCACTAAGCGCAATATGCATCGCTTTCGTTATGGTAATGAATGGTGCGGCGGGGTCTAAATATGGTATCCCATTCCCGATGCTACTTCGGGCATCTTATGGAATTAAAGGTTCACTCTTTCCTGGCGTATTAAGAGGCTGTATTGCTGCTATTATGTGGTTTGGCTTACAATGCTTTACTGGTTCATTAGCGCTATTAATATTAATCGGGAAAATTTGGCCTGAATTTTTAAATATAGGCAATGGTGAAACCTATATGGGGGTTACCATTCCAGCCTTTATTGTTTTCATCATTTTCTGGGCAATGAATGTTGCCATAGGACTAGGTGGAGGCAAGGTATTAAATAAACTTACTGCCATTCTTAACCCCTGTATTTATATTTTGTTTGGTGGTATGGCAATTTGGTCAGTTTCTTTAGTGGGCATTCAACCTATTTTGGATTATATCCCAAATGGTATTAGTGAAACGCCAAGTAAAGTATTCTTTTTCTTTATCGTTATTAATAGTGTTGTCGCTGTCTGGGCAGCTCCTGCGGTAAATGCTTCTGATTTCACTCAATATTCGACTAGTTTTAAACAACAAGCCATTGGACAAACCGCTGGCCTGTTAGTGGCTTACTTGCTCTTTGCCATTAGTAGCGTATGTATTTTAGCCGGCGCCAGTATTCACTACGGCGTTGATACATGGAACGTACTTGATATTGTTCAAAAATGGGATAGTTTATATGCCTCACTCTTTGCGGTAGTCGTTATTCTGATGGCGACAATTTCCACCAACGCTGCTGGTAATATTATTCCTGCAGGATACCAAATTGCTGCACTGTACCCATCCAAACTCACTTATCGTCACGGCGTTATTATTGCCAGCGTTATCAGCGTATTAATCATGCCTTGGAAACTAATTGAGAATCAGGACAGTATTTATACTTTCTTGGATATTATTGGCGGTATTTTAGGTCCAGTTATTGGTGTCATGCTATCGCATTATTTCATCGTAATGCGTACAAATATTAATTTAGATGTCTTATATACCCGTGCAGGCGATTATAAATTCTATGAGCACGGATTTAATATTACCGCTTTCGTTGTCACTGTTATTGCAGTTATTTTCTCCCTTGGTGGAAAATTCATTCCTGTATTAGAGCCTATATCACGAGTGTCTTGGTTTGCTGGCGTCATATTGGCCTTTGTTCTCTACTCTTTATTCAAAAAAGACACCACTAAGGTGGTTGAAAATAAAGTAAAAGCTACGAATGATTCAGATATCGGCATAAAAAACCCAATGTAATCTGAATTAAATACCCTATTCAGCCCGTTTTAATATATTGAAAACACGCTGAACAGTAATGTTAATAAATGAAATTATAATCTTATCTAAGGAATACCCTATGTCATACGATTTAATCATTAAAAACGGTACTGTCATTCTTGAAAACGAAGCAATTAAAACAGATGTCGCGGTAAAAAATGGCAAAATTGCCGCTATTGGCTCTGGTTTATCTGGTGCAAAAGAAGAAATAAACGCCGAAGGCCTAGTCGTTTCACCAGGTATGGTTGACTCTCATGCCCACATTTCGGAACCAGGAAGAACACATTGGGAAGGCTATGAAACAGGGACGCGTTCAGCAGCAAAAGGTGGCATCACAACTATCATCGAAATGCCATTAAATCAGCTACCTGCAACCGTTGACCGTGAAAGTATTCAAATAAAATTCGACGCTGCCGCAGGTAAACTGTCAGTAGATGCAGCCCAATTTGGCGGTTTAGTCTCTTATAATCTCGATAGACTGCACGAGCTAGATGAAGTGGGTGTTGTTGGCTTCAAATGCTTTGTTGCCACCTGTGGTGACAAAACTATTGATAATGACTTCCGTGATGTTGATGACTTTCAGTTTTTACGTGGTGCAGAAATTATCAGTAAATTTAACGACTCTCGTGTATTAGTTCACTGTGAAAATGCATCAATCTGTGATGAATTAGGTCGAGAAGCTGAAGCTCAAGGACGCATAACTGCTCACGACTATGTAGCCTCGCGCCCTGTATATACTGAAATTGAGGCAATTCGCCGCGTGCTATATCTGGCAAAAGTGGCTAATTGCCCAATACATATTTGCCATATCAGTAGCCCTGAAGGCGTTGCTGAAGTGACTAAGGCACGTAATGAAGGACAGGATGTTACCTCAGAATCTTGCCCTCACTATTTTGCCTTAACAACTAATCAGTTTGAAAAAATTGGTAATTTAGCAAAATGCTCACCACCGATTCGTGATGAAGCGAACCAAGAAGGCATGTGGGAAAAACTGTTTAATGGTGAAATCGACTGTTTAGGTTCTGACCACTCACCATGCCCACCAGATATGAAAGCGGGTCATGTATTCAAAGCTTGGGGTGGAATTGCAGGGATGCAAAGCTGTGTTGACTTGATGTTTGATGAAGCAGTGCAAAAACGTGGAATGGAACTCCCATTATTTGCCAAATTAATGGCAACTAATGCAGCTAAGATCTTCGGCCTTAAGCATAAAGGCTCCATTACCGTTGGTAAAGATGCAGATTTCGTGTTCATCAAGCCAAACTCACCTTATGAATTAAAAGCTCAAGATTTAGAGTATCGCCATAAAGTCAGCCCTTATGTAGGGCGCAAAATAGGTGCACAAGTTGCACGCACTATTTTACGCGGAGAAACTATCTACGATATTAATACTGGTGTTCGTGAAACGCCTATCGGGCAATTTATTTTAAAACACCAACAGTAATATGATGTAAATAATACAGCACACTCTTTACTGGGTGTGCTGTATTGTTATTTATAACAGGATGTAATTTATGTTTAGTTTGAACAAAGATAATATGTTATCAGGCTTGCAATGGTTCTTTTTTATTTTCTGTAATACAGTCGTTATACCTCCTACATTACAATCTGCATTTCATCTGAGCAATGCCACCACTTACACAATTACCCAGTATGCTTTTTTAGCCACATCACTGGCTTGCTTAATTCAAGCTATTTTCGGACACAAGCGCTCTATCATGGAAGGTCCTGCGGGGCTGTGGTGGGGAACGATTTTATCTGTTGCATTTGCAGAGTCTGCTCAAGGAACACCATTAGAGGTTATTGGTGGTAGTTTTGCAGTGGGAATTGCCATTGCAGGGATCATCACTGTCATTATCGGTTTGAGTGGGGCAGGAAAGTATTTGGCTCTGCTATTTTCGCCTGGTGTGATGGCAGTATTCATGCTGTTACTCGGCGCTAACTTAATTACTATTTTTTTAAAAGGTATGTTGGGCTTACCTTTTAGTGCCACAACAGATATTGTCCATATTAATTTCAATACATTCTTGTTAGCTTTATTTATCATGGTATTGATCATTGGAATTATTGTCTTACTCCCTCGTCATATTAATAAATATGCTGTACTGATTGGCTCAATATTGGGTTGGTTATTATTTTCAGTTATCTTTCGAAGTGGCTCAACAGGCGTGAGTGGCATTGGCTGGCAGCTATTCCCTCTCGGAAAAATTGAAACTATCAATTATGGTATTGTCACAACCTGTGTTATTGCCTCACTACTAAATACGTCCAATACGTTTGGCGCGATTAAGGGAACAGATTTATTTCATCCAGATTCGCCAGCAACGCCAGCCATGTATCGTCGTAGTTTTATTAGTTCTGGTGCGCTCACTTTTGCCTGTTCACCACTAGGAATTGTGCCTTTCGCGCCATTTGTTTCTTCAATAGGGCTCATTACTCAAACCAACGATTTTAGTAAAAAGCCCTTTATTATTGGTAGTTTGTTATTCTTTGTTATTAGTTTCGTTCCCGTTTTGTCAGGGTTCTTTTCTACCTTTCCTTTAGTGATCAGTAGTACCGTGATGATGGTCACTTACTTACCTCTGCTTTGGTCTTCTTTGTTATTTATTCGTATTTTAGATTTAAACCCGCGCAATATTTATCGGCTTGCTTTGCCTATTTTTATTGGCATATTTTTGATGAGTGTTCCTCCAACTTACATGCAAGATATTCCATTGATAGTAAGGCCTATCATCACAAATGGGTTATTAATGGGAATTATTATTTCTATTATCCTTGAAAATATATTTAAGTGGGATGCTATAAAATAGAAAAGATAAATAAGTAAGATTTTATAGAGGTAATATGCATTAATTATATTACCTCTTTTTTATTCACTTAATGCTATGCAAAAAAAAAGCCCCAGATACATGGGGCAAATAAACGACTAGTTAAACTGTTTACTACTTACATTTACACTTAAAACATGAGGATCATTACATTCAAACAATTAGACTAAGTATTAGTCTCCTAATTTATGGTTAGCCATAATTTCAATTGCCTTGATTAAGGCTGAATGGTCATTATCTTGACCGCCATGTGCGGCACATAAATTGAAGAGTTCCTGACAGGTCGCGGTATTCGGTAAGCTCATCGATAATGCCTTCGCACCCTGTAAAGCAAGATTTAAGTCTTTTTGATGTAAAGAGATCCTAAATCCTGGGTCAAATATGCGTTTTACCATGCGCTCGCCATGAACTTCAAGGATACGCGAGGATGCAAATCCGCCCATTAATGCTTCACGAACGCGTGCAGGATTGGCCCCTGCTTTTGACGCAAAAACTAATGCTTCAGAAACAGCTTCAATGGTTAATGCAACGATAATTTGGTTGGCAACCTTACAGGTTTGCCCATCCCCATTTCCGCCCACCAAACTGATATTTTTACCCATTAATTCAAATAGCGGTTTTACCTTAGCAAAAGTCGAGTCTTCACCACCCACCATAATGCTTAATGTGCCTTGCTTAGCGCCAACTTCACCACCGGAAACCGGAGCATCTAAATACTGGCCACCTAATTCATTGACTTTTCTTGCGTATTCTTTGGTTTCAATCGGGGATATGGAGCTCATATCCACAATGATTTTGCCTTTCAACGCTGTAGATGCACAGCCGTTCTCACCAAATAGTACCTCCCCAACGTGAGGGGTATCTGGCACCATAACAAAGATAATATCAGCGTTTTCAGTCACTTCTTTAGCTGATGAAAATGTCTTTGCCCCTTCATCTGTAAGATAAGCCGGAATTTGCCTACGAGTATTTACAGCTAGCTCATGACCACCCTTTAATAAGTTAGCAGCCATTGGGCCACCCATAATTCCTAAACCGATAAAGCCTAATTTCATGATACTCTCCTAATTATAAATACGGTTTCATCCAGCCTAAACCCGCTTCTGTTGTCGTCGCAGGCTTATATTCGCAACCGATCCAGCCTGTGAAGCCCATCTGTTCTAGCTGTTTAAATAAATAGGTATAATTAATCTCACCCGTTCCTGGCTCATGACGGCCAGGGTTATCTGCGAGTTGAATGTGGCAAATATGCTTTAATAAACGTTTCATTGTCTCAGTTAGCTCACCTTCCATTCGCTGCATATGGTAAATGTCATATTGGAAGTAAATATTGGCATGACCGACACGCTTAATTACATCTTCGACCTGAGCTGATTTATTCAAATAGAAACCTGGAATATCGTATGTATTCACGGCTTCTACCAGTAAACGTATATTCTCTTTTTCTAACTGCTCAGCCGCATAACGAAGATTTGCTACGAGGGTTTCCATCGTTTTTTCTTCACTAAGAGATGAGTCTTTACGCCCCACTAAGCAGTTAATTTGTTTACAATTCAAGACGTTTGCATATTCAATTGCTTTTTTGACGCCTTCTTGAAACTCTTTTTGTCTTTCAGGCAAACAAGCAATGCCTCTTTCGCCACCATTCCAATCACCCGCTGGAAGGTTAAAAAGAACTTGAGTCAGTTTATTTTCATCTAACTCTTGCTTGATAGACTGTGCTGGAAAATCATAAGGAAACATATATTCTACGGCTTTGAAGCCATTTTTAGCCGCCAATTTAAAGCGCTGCATAAACTCTGCTTCAGTAAATAACATGGATAAGTTAGCTGCAAACTTGGTCATTTTCTCGCATCCTTATTTATATTGATAAAATGCGGTCGCGGTTGGCACATCGGCTTCAGAAGTTGCTATCTCTTCGAATTCAGTCACATTATCCAACTCGGTTCCCATGGAGATATTTGTGACGCGCTCTAGAATGATTTCCACAACAACAGGCACACTGAATTCTTTCATGAGTTTTTCAGCTTGTTTGAATGCTGGCGCAATATCTTCTGGTTTAAAGACACGAATAGCTTTACAACCTAAGCCTTCAACCACTTTGACGTGATCAACACCGTATTCACCAATGGCATCATTATTGATATTTTCAAAGGAAAGCTGGACGCAATAATCCATATCAAAGCCACGTTGTGATTGACGGATCAGACCTAAGTAAGCGTTGTTCACTAATACATGGATATATGGCAATTTGAACTGAGCCCCGACCGCCAATTCTTCAATCATAAATTGGAAGTCATAATCCCCTGATACGGCAACGACCTTACGTTTAGGATCAGCGGCACATACCCCTAATGCAGCAGGTAAAGTCCAACCTAATGGGCCCGCTTGACCGCAGTTGATCCAGTGACGCGGTTTAAAGATATGCAACATTTGAGCGGCTGCAATTTGCGATAAACCAATGGTTGTGACATAGCAAACATCGCGGCCAAATGTTTTGTTCATTTCCTCATAAACACGCTGTGGCTTCACAGGTACATTGTCAAAATGCGTTTTACGTAACAGAGTACGTTTACGCGCTTGGCACTCATCTACCCATTTGCTGTAATCAGGTAAAGCACCCGCTTGTTTACGTGCTTTTGCTCGCTCAACCAAGAGCGCTAACGCCGCTTTAGCATCGGAGACAATCCCTAAATCAGGGCAGAAAATACGGCCAATTTGTGTAGGCTCGATATCAATATGTACTGTTTTACGGTCACCAACATATTTTTCTACAGAACCAGTGTGTCGGTTCGCCCAGCGGTTACCGACGCCTAATAAGAAATCAGATTCTAATAAAGTGGCATTTCCATAACGGTGAGCCGTTTGTAAGCCCACCATACCTGCCATTAATTTGTGGTCATCAGGGATAGTTCCCCAACCCATTAAAGTTGGAATGACTGGCACGTTACAGATTTCAGCTAACTCTTGCAGCTTATCTGCCGCGTCCGCGTTAATAACGCCGCCACCGGAGATAATCAGTGGCTTTTTCGACGCGAATAACATATCCAGTGTTTTATCAACCTGAGCAACTGTTGCCGCTGGCTTGTAAGCAGGTAATGGTTCATAAGTCTCTGGGTCAAACTCAATTTCAGCGACTTGCACATCAAAAGGTAGGTCAATTAATACGGGTCCAGGACGACCAGAACGCATTAAATGAAAAGCTTGCTGCAATACTCGAGGAACCAATGCGGGCTCTAACACCGTTGTAGCCATTTTGGTGACCGGTTTTGCGATAGATTCGATATCGACTGCTTGGAAATCTTCTTTATGCAATTTAGCTCTTGGTGCTTGGCCTGTAATGCACAAAATAGGAATTGAATCAGCAGAGGCGGAATATAATGCTGTGATCATATCCGTTCCCGCAGGACCTGATGTACCAAGACACATTCCAATGTTACCCGGATTTGCTCTCGTGTATCCCTCAGCCATATGAGAAGCACCTTCTACGTGACGAGCAAGATAGTGTTTGATCCCACCATGCTTACGCATCGCACTATAGAATGGGTTTATTGCGGCTCCAGGAACACCGAATGCGGTTGTGATCCCTTCTTTTTCCAGTACATACATTGCAGCATCAACTGCGCGCATCTTAGCCATAACAACTCCTATTTGGAAAATTTTTCCAACTTTATTTTTTGTCTAAAAAAACCGTTTTAAAAACGGATTATCTATGTATTCTGTACTCGTTGGTTGGTCAGCTCATTGATCACCTGCTAACCACCTGTTAAATAGCCTCTTTTTAGCGGATGATTAACACCCGCTGATCTCTGGTCTTTATGATTGGCGCTCACCTAATGCCGCGCTGATATCCGCAGCAACGTCACGAACCAGTTCCCCTAGCTCAGTAAAACGTTCTTCAGTTACCCTTGCACTAGGGCCCGAAATAGATATTGCTGCTATCACTGAATTATTACGATCAAATATAGGTGCCGCTAAACAATTAAGACCCAGAGCATGTTCTTCATTATCAATGACATAACCCAGTTCTTGATAATGCCCTAACGCCTTTCTCAACACATTAATGCTGGTGATAGTTTTAGGGGTGAATTCTTGTAAACCAGAGCGTGTGACAAGCTCTAACATTTCCTCTTCATCAAGTGGGAACAATAATGCCTTCCCAGCCCCTGATGCATGTAATGGTAAACGACTCCCCAACGGTGCACACATTCTCACTAACGCATGACATTCGCATTGGCGAATTAAAACAGCATCTAAATTATTACGAATAGCCAAGTTTGCCGTTTCCCCTGATAGCAACATTAGCCTGCGCATAAATGGCCCAGCAACTGATACGACGTCCCTATCATTCATATATGTGGCCCCAACTGTGAATGATTGCAGACCGATATGCCACCAGCCAAGCTGTGAGTCTTGAAAAATAAACTCTGATTGCTCAAGGACTTTCAGCAAGCGAAATGTCGTTGATAAAGGCAAACCTAACTGCTCAGATAAAACAGAGACTGATGAGCTACCACCTGAGTTAGCCAGAAATTGAAGAATATCTAACCCGCGCTCAAGTGCTTGCGCACCTTTTGGCGAACTTTTATCTGTCTGTGGTCTTCCTTTTGTGCGTGGTTCAGTCATTTATTTTTACCTTTTATGTTTGCTATCGGCAGAAAGGAATTATATTACCTAGCCCTTATTGCCCAATAGAGTAGTTAAGGAAAAACTATTTGACAAGGCTCAGGGAGATCCTTAACGACACAATTGTCAGCACCGCCTCTATCTACCGTTAAAAAATCCGTTTGTGATTGAAATGCATAAATCGGATGATGCCAAACATCACGGTGATAGTTTACACCCTGCTTACCATTGGTGATAAATGCTCGTAAGGTATCAACTGGGATATCATCCCCTGGCTCAGCAACCACCACAATGAAACGCTCACCATTCATTGGGATAAAAGCTTGGCTGGAAAGCGGATGCTTTTCTAAAAGCTTAACATTCATTGGCATATCAATAGGTTCTGAACGGCTAATACTCATCAGAACGGGACTTGCATCTGTAATCTCTGCCTTACCTAAAGCATGATAACGTTCTGTCGTACCATCATTGATATGAAAAAATTCAGATCCTTCAACTTGGATGACGTCTCCATAGGGGGCAAACGCTTCCGGTGTCAGATCAGATAGAACAAGTTCCATTATTTTCTCCTAACACACTAAAAATTTTAAGCCACTATTTTGTACAACCACCTACATGACAAAATCAGTTTATCAGGTTGTATTACATTTAACATCATTTTTTGGAAAATTTTTCCATAAAAAATCACAGGTCACAGTTTTTCATTTTATTTTATATATAATTCCTTAATATTCAGTAAGATAATAATTACTAACAATTCTCCAGAATTTATACTTATCACTTTCAATTATGATGAAGCCTACTTAATGGATGACGTGAAACAAAATGCAGATCTAAAAAATATTATAAATTGGTTTTTCCTTTGACTTTAGGGAGATACAAACATGTTAGATCAAGAAACGATGACAACCTTTATCACTGTTGCGCAGTGTCAGAGCTTTTCTCAAGCCGCAAAACAACTCTACAAAAGTACTGCAACTATCAGTTACCGGATCAAAATCTTAGAAGAATATGTTGGAGTCCAGCTTTTCACTCGAACGACACGAACCGTTAACCTAACATCTGCGGGGGAATATCTCCTTGAACATTGCCGCGAATGGTATAACTGGTTAAGTAATATGCCAAATCAGTTACGGCTGATTAATGAAGGTGTCGAGCAAGAAATTACGATTGCAATTAATAACTTACTCTATGAGCCAAATGCCGTCGCTGACCTACTCCAACACCTAACCGAGCGCTTTCCTTTCACCCGCCTTAATATCACTCGGCAAGTGTATATGGGGGTATGGGATGCCCTACTCAGTAACAAATGTGATATTGCAATCGGTGTCCCAGGTTCTGAATCATTGGACAGCGACATGAATACCTTGTTTTTAGGCAAAATCAATTGGGTCTTTGCAGTTGCCAATCAACACCCACTTGCCTCTATTGATGGTATTCTTAGCGATGAACAACTGCGTTGTTACCCGACTATCAATGTGGAAGATACCTCGCAAGTTTTATCCAAACGCACTGCATGGCTATTATCAGGCCAACGAGAAATCAAAGTGCCTGATATGAAAACCAAAGTACTCTGTCACCTAAAAGGAACGGGGATCGGCTTTTTACCTGCCTCTATTTGCAAACCCTATATTCAAAACCAACAACTGATTGAAAAATCAATAAAAAGGCCTAGAAGACCGTCCCCCTTATCCTTAGCTTGGAATAGCAATCAGCAAGGGGAAGTATTAAAAACGGTCGTGAAACTGTTCAAACTGCGCGATCCCATCATCCAAAGCTTGCTGAGCCCAATTGACCCAGCAACAAAATAACGTTGAATGAATTACAAAATATCCAGATATTGCTTATGTGTTGGCGGTGGAAAGCTTTCATCCAATAAAGCAATATCGTCGTTGTCTAATACTAACTGGCAAGCGTGCGCATTTTGCAACATATGCGCCCTGCTACCTGACTCAGGAATAGCAACGATCCCATCGCCACGGATCACCCACGCTAATGCAACCGTTGCTGGCACGACCTGATATTTTTGCGCAATCATCTTCAACGTTGGATGTCTAAGTAATTGATTGCCGCTGCCGAGTGGTGAATAAGCCATTAATGGCATTTTTTTATGCCGACACCAGTTAAGTAATGAATAATCAATACCGCGGCTACCAAGGTTATATAGCACCTGATTTGTCGCACAATAACGTCCACCCGCGAGGTGATCGTACATATCTTGCAGTTCATTGATATCAAAGTTAGATATTCCCCAATAACGAATTTTCCCAGCAGATTGCAGTTTTTCGAAACCATTAATAGTCTCTTCGAGAGGAATATCGCCAGCCCAATGCAGCAAGTAAAGATCAAGCCTATCCGTTTTTAACCGGCGTAAAGATGCCTCACAAGCATTAACTAATGCTTTACCTCCGGCATTGAAGGGATAAACTTTTGATACTAAAAACGTTTCATCGCGTCGTCCTGAAATTGCTTTACCAATTAACTGTTCAGAAGCCCCATTGCCATACATTTCAGCGCTATCAATTAATTTTAAGCCTACATCAAGGCCTGCTTGTATCGCTTCAATTTCTTCTTTTGCACTTTTCCGCTGCTGCCCCAAATTCCAACTACCCATGCCAATTGCGGGTAAAACATCATGACCAAATGAAACGTTTTTCATTAATACTTCCTTGATTATCAAAGCAATTAATCACTATGGTATAATTCTAGTGCCTGCCTCTCCTTTCAAGATAGCATCTATTTGCTTTAACGCACCAATATAAGCAGGTTTACCAGAACGCTGTACAAAACGGCTGACCGCCATCAATTTCGGTCCCATAGAACCATCATCAATTGCCATAGGGGCAACCTCTGCTACCGTTGCGCATCTAATCACGCTTTGCTCAGGAGTTCCCCAATTCCGATAGACGGCATCCGCATCGGTTAGAATAATTAGGTGGTCAGACTCAAGCACTTCTGCTAATAGTGCGGAGGATAAATCTTTATCGATAACCACCTCACTCCCACAAAATCCATTATCCTGCTGAATAACAGGAACACCACCGCCACCATTACAGATGACAATATGCTTTTGATCTAATAAGCATTTGATGGCATCAATTTCCAGAATGGCTTTAGGTTGAGGAGATGGAACAACCCGACGATAATATTTGCCATCGGGTTTAATCGCCCAACCTAGCTCAGCTTCTAAGCTTTCTTTTTCCTGCTTGTCATACACAGGGCCAATGTATTTAGTGGGGTTTTGATAAGCAGGGTCATTGCTATCAACTTCAACACGAGTGAGCAGCGTTGCTACTGGCTGTTTAGGGTGCTTGCGTCCCAGTTCTTGCATCAGCATATATCCAATCATTCCCTGACTTTCGGCCACTAAAATATCCAAAGGATAAGCAGGAACATCGGTATAAGCTAAATTTTGCAAGGCCAATAGCCCGACTTGAGGCCCATTGCCATGTACAATCACCACACGATATTTTTGTGCAAGTTGCCCCAAAGTACCCGCAATCGATGCGATAGCTTGGTATTGATTTTCAGCGGAAAGCACTTCTCCACGCTGCAGTAATGCATTGCCACCTAAGGCGATAACAATAGTTTCCATGTTTGTCCTTGTTTATTCGCGAACGTTAACCCATTTCATCCATACCCGCTAACCACACGCCTATTAACGTATCCGCACCAGAAAAATGGCCGACCTGAAGCAGCAAGCGAACCGCCTGTGATAATTTCATCGGCTGCACTAACGCAGTTGCTAATGTTTGTAGTGGAGTAGAAAAGATGCCCTGGGAAGCAAAACGTAAATAGTTCACACTGACCAGAGTCGTTAATGACCCTAAAGAAGGAGTATCTTGAAAAAAGTTTGGTAAGCTGTCGCTGTCAATCTCTGGATTAAGAAAGGTGACCAATAGCATACCTATTAAGATATCATCAAAGCTTGGTGTTAACCCCGGCCCTCTTCCAATTATCGACTGCCAATCAATACGTTCACCTTGAAGGTATCGTTGATAGTTTGCTTTTAATTCTTTTAGCTCTCGACATAATGGGCCGGTTGTCGCTTCACTCAAACTGCCGTGTAAACCACTTTTCGCTTTCGATTGCCTTAAGATATCCCATAGCGCTGTAAACGTTCCATCAGGGAGTTTTTGTGGCACCAACTTGAGCGATAAGTGTTCTTTTGGCGCAATGAGTTGCCAGTTAGGGCTGACCAATCGATCGTTTTTATACTCAACAAACTCATTCTCATCATTAAAAATAGCTTGAAAATCAGTATCAGAGACCATCCAGCCCATTGGGCTTAATCCTCGACCATAGCGATGTAATGTCAATAATTCACCTGAAGGAGTGACAAAATTAAGTGCATGATTAAAGCGTCCAACGCAATTCAATATTCCTGTTTCTTTAGGTAAGTGAGCGCTAACGGACAGTGCTTGCATGATCATTTTTAAACTCCTTCAGAGTGAAAATTATCGATTTATTCGCTGATACCCATTTTTTCAGCTAGCGCAACAATCGCTTTTTCAAAGCAAGCCAGTGGTGCTCTTACCGTACCCGCACCAATCTGACCAATCCCTGCTTCTTTATGTGCGATCCCTGTATTGATGAGCGGTGTTATACCCGTTTCAACGACTCTACGCGCATCCAGCCCAATACACGCGCCTTGGAAATCCCAAGTCGGAATTTGCAGCATCATGTTGTGTTCTAAGTAAATTTCAGTCATTTCCTCAGACACATCTAATGCGGCGCTCATACCACCACTTGCACCAACAAAACGTGTAACACCCGGTGCTGCTACCATCGCTGCACCGCCGATACCGAACGCCTCAGTGATTGCGCTGTCACCAATATCTGGGTTGGCCTCAGCTTGGCTGTAACCTGAGAAAAAGAGACCTTCCGGTGTGTTAACTGGCGCAGTAAACCACTGATCACCCATACCGCTGATTTTCACACCAAAGTTTTTACCATTACGCGTTAATACGGTCACAATGGTGCCATGCTGAATTTCAGCGCCAGCATCCATCGCCGATTTGCAGTAAGCCATTGCAAGATTGAGGAAAAATTGGTCTGTGATACTTAAAAATTGCATCACTTGCTGAAGTTCAGTTTTATCGATATCCAGCGCACTCATGATTGGTGCCAGTTGTCTTAATAACAATGCTGAAGTGGCAATGTTGCGTTGGTGGAATTCATCACCCATGGTAATGCCTTGTGCCATCACCGCCGTTAAATCAATGCCATTTTCTAACGTTTGTAAGGTTTTTTTCAGAACAGGACCTAATGAATCACGCATCCAGCGATGACGTACTTGCACATCTTCACCATATGCCCCAAAACGCATGACTTTACCGATTCCTTCATTCATGTTGCAGTATGCAACGTTGCCATGGGTCATATTCTTGACAACTAACATAGGCATGTTGGCGGAAGTAATTCCCCCCATTGGCCCCACTGCTTTTACACTGTGACAAGGAATAAATTCAATCTCGCCATTATTCAATAGGTTAAGTGCTTGATCTTCATTATCGGCCCATTTCTCGAATAAACACGCACCGATACAAGCACCACGCACTGGACCACTCATTTCTTCCCAAGTTACAGGTGGGCCCGCATGCAGTAATTTTTTGCCTTGTTGCAAAGTTGGGATGAGATCTTTTGCAGGTTCAACACTTTGCCAAAAAGGACGAGCGGCACGAATACGTTCAATTACTGCGGTATTTGCTTCTTCAATCGTTGAGTACATATCCAAACCCTTATTTCAATTTTTTCAGAATATTAGCTAATTTTTTATTCCCACCAGCGACTGGAGCCCACTGGTAGTGAACAACTGGAATATCATTGGCTTGTAAGTCATCCGCAAAGCTGCGTACGCCCGCGTTAATGACCGAAACGCTTTGCAGGATATCTTGTTCTTTTTGGGGGAATACAATCACAGGTGGAGAGATAATATTGCATGCCAGCGTCACCGCTTCAGGCAGTGAATTCATCACCGCAATACCGGCCTCTTCTAGATAAGCGATTTGTTCGGAGCGCACTTGAGGATCTTGCTCAGTCCCCGTCACGGTAGCGATAACCGCAATCGGTGAGCTACTTGGACGACTTTCTCTTAATACTTTGATTTCTTTGGCTAGTGTTTGCGCGGAATCTATTTGAGCACCGTAACCAATAACCACATCCAGCAATAACACCCCAACATCATTTTTCTGAGCAAACGCAGCAATTTGCTGGTTGCGAGTAGAAGGGTCAATCATTGGGTGAGGCTTGCCTTGTGTATAAAAGTCATCACCTAAATCAATAATTCTGTGGCCATCTTGATTAAGCATCATTCCCTGATCGTGAGCTGCGTCTGTTTGCAGTCCTAATTTTTCTGCCAATAACATTGCGCACTCAGCCGCGAGTGTCCCCCCAGCATATAGGCCTGAAATTTTCTTGCCCTTTGCTTGCGGTTGAAATGCTGCTGCTTTTTCAACACGGCCAAGCATGGCCGCAACACGTGCAGTTTCATCCAATGTTTCAGTAAAGTATAAATTTCCATCCTGTTTGATTTCGGGTTTTGTCCCGAGGAATAATGCGACAACTGGTTTTCCTTGAGCCTTAAGCTTATCAATCACTTTGCTACGGATTTCTTTGGCTGGAGGCTTAGAAACAAAGGCGATAACATCACTCTGCGGATCAGATGCGAGTAATTCAATGGCGGTCATGGCACTGACTCCACCAATTTCCGCCGTTAAATCACGACCACCTAATCCAATCGCATTGGTGATACCTTGTCCCGCAAGCGTAATTTGAGATATCAGCTCTTGAATACCAGTTCCCGATGCCCCAATAATGCCGATGTTTCCTTGTGGTGCTACGTTAGAAAACGCTAATGGTGCCCCGGCTAAGTAAGCCGTACCGCAGTCTGGTCCCATCACTATCAGACCACGTTCGCTTGCTTTCAGTTTTAATCTACGCTCATCCGCTTGCGACACATTATCGGAGAACATCATGACGTTACAGCCATCATCTAATGCTTGGTCAGCCAGCTCTGCGGCAAACTCTCCTGCAATAGAAACTAATACAACATTGGCATTTGGAAGCTTATTCTTGGCCATTCGCCAACTACGAACACGCTGGAGTTTTTTCCCCGTTTGCTGCTGTCCTTGAGCCAATGCTTTGAGTGATTCATCCAGCGCTTGTGCAATTTCATCAACAATAGCGGTATCTGCAGATTCGGTTTTAATCGCAACACAGATATCATTCGGTGTTGCGTCATCAAAGGATGAATGCCAAAATCCGGTCGCATCAAGTAACGACTTATTTGCTGGTGTTCCCATCATGACGGAGATTTCTGAAACATTTGGAGATTCACTTAGTTTTCGAGATATCAGCATTAAGCTCACTGAATCTTGGAAGCTCCCTTTTTTTATGAAAGCATGGATCATAGTGACATCCTTTAAACAACTTTTATTAATTGAAGTTTTATTTACTCAATATATGAGATGAAAAAGTAAATAGGCATTTATTGAAAAATAAAATTACAAATAAACCTTACAAATAAGTTGAGAATGCTCACACTTTATATATTGTTAGAAATTCCTTTAAAATACACTGGACATTAAAAGAAAAAACACCAAATTTAAAACTATTAGATTCGTTCTAATAATTAAGGGGCTATTTGCATAATTTTTTATAAAATCAAATAAAAATAATCTAGATCACATTTATAGATAATTTAGTTGTTACATTGGTATCAGCAAAGAGTTTTATTAAACTTCGAAAACACTAAAGGGTTATTTATGTATGAAAGTTTCTAAAGAAAAACTCCATCAGCTCATCGCTAATAAAATCCATGCAGCAGGATTATCTAAAGATCATGCTGATATCGTTTCTGATGTTCTTGTCCATGCCGATGCAAAGGGTATTCACTCCCACGGTGCAGTGCGTGTCGAATATTATGCAGAGCGCATTTCGAAAGGTGGCACAAATAACTCACCTAATTTTACTTTTGATAAAACAGGTCCTTGTAGTGCTGTCTTTGACGGTGATAACGGCGCAGGCCACGTTGCTGCAAAACTGAGTATGGACGAAGCCATTAAAATGGCAGAAGAAAATGGGATTGCAGTGGTAGGAGTGCGCCGTATAGGTCACAGCGGCTCATTATCTTATTTTGTTCAACAGGCTTCTAGTGCTGGCATGATAGGTATTTCAGTTTGTCAGTCAGACCCGATGGTGGTTCCTTATGGTGGTGCTGAAACCTACTATGGTACTAACCCTATCGCATTCTCAGCGCCGGGTGAAACAGATAATATCACTTTTGATATGGCGACTACCGTACAAGCCTGGGGCAAAGTGTTAGATGCTCGTTCAAAAAATGCAAAAATTCCAGATACTTGGGCTGTAGATAAAGACGGTAACCCAACAACAGATCCATTTGCAGTAACGGCATTAGTCCCAATTGCAGGGCCTAAAGGTTATGGCTTGATGATGATGGTCGATATTCTCTCCGGTGTATTACTTGGACTGCCTTTTGGTAAACACGTCAGTTCCATGTACCACGATTTAACGCAAGGAAGAGAGCTGGGCCAATTACATATTGTTATCAACCCTGCTTATTTTACTGACCCTGTGATGTTCCGCAAACACATCACTCAAGTCATGAATGAACTCAATGCCGTTAAGCCTGCTCCAGGCTTCGATAAGGTTCAATTCCCAGGACAAAATAGCTTAGCAAGAGAAAAACAAAGTGAAGTAAATGGTATCGATATTGTCGATGAAATTTATGATTATTTGGTTTCTGATGATATTTACCAAAAATCCTATGACAATAAATCACCATTTGCCAGCTAAATAAATACGGAAATACGATGATTAATCGGATCTCCTGCCAATATTTATTGCATCGTTCTACCCCTAATCACTCGATAAATAAGAGATTAGGGGTTCCTTGCCAAATATAACAAAGATACAGTAGAACCATTAATTATTTTCTTTTGCCTATGAAAACAAATATCGCGCTTTAGTGACAACACAAACTGTTTTGTTGCTACAGCACACAGTATAAAAATCACTAGGTGGTATGAATATGAAGGACTTTACAAAAGAAGTTAAAGAAACTTCAAATTGGCTGTCTCAACACGGCGCGGTAGAAAATAATGGCATGACGCGCCTGCTTTATACTCAAGAATGGGTTAGTGCACAAAGAGCGTTAAAAAATGCATTCGAAAGTTCAGGTCTATATGCCTATTACGATGATATTGGCAATCTGTTTGGTCAACTCAAGGGCCGTAAATATCCAGATCAAGTGATTTTATCAGGATCACATATCGATACCGTTATTAATGGTGGAAATCTAGACGGGCAATTCGGAATTGAAGCCGCCTTTATAGCTTTAGATTATCTGCAAAAAACATATGGCCAGCCACTCAGAACATTAGAGGTTGTTTCCTTAGCGGAAGAAGAAGGTAGCCGCTTCCCTTACGTGTACTGGGGTAGCAAAAATATTGTCGGTATCGCCAAAAAGGAAGACGTTAAACATATTTCAGATGCTGAAGGGGTCAATTTTGTCGACGCAATGTCGCAAGCTGGTTTTAAATTTCGCCCCGCCAACCAAAAACCTCGCAGTGATATTAAAACCTTTGTTGAATTACATATTGAACAAGGTAACGTTCTTGAACGTGAACATATTACAATTGGCGTTGTGAATAGCATTGTTGGTCAACGTCGTTACAATATAACCTTAAAAGGTGAAGCCAATCACGCAGGCACAACGCCAATGGGGTATCGTAAAGATACTATCTGTGCCTTCAGCCGTATTTGCTATGAATCCACTGAAAAAGCCAAACAGTATGGTGACCCATTAGTACTCACGTTTGGTCGAGTAGTTCCCCACCCAAATACGGTGAATGTGGTCCCAGGCCAAACTGATTTTACGATTGATTGTCGCCATACCGATAAAGCAACGCTAGTTGAATTCACCGCTATGATAGAGAACGATATTCAACGAATTTGCGCTGAAATGGGTATTGAGGTAAAAATCGACCTCTGGATGGACGAAGCACCAATTCCAATGGATGAGCAGCTAGTTACTTTCGTAAAAAAAATTTGTGATGAAAATCAATATAGCTATAAAGTCATGCACAGTGGTGCTGGCCATGACTCACAAATATTTGCCCCTATTGTTCCAACCGTCATGATGTTCGTTCCCAGCATTAAAGGGATCAGCCATAATCCTGCGGAAGCCACTACATTAAGCGATCTCGCTGAAGGAGTGAAATTACTGACGGAAGTTTTATATAAATTGGCCTATCTGGAATAGATGTTCTGCAACATATAGCCAAAACAACAAATAATGAAATTACTTAGGAGAGGTTAAAATGGGTTATTTAGATAATCAAATTGGCTACCCAAATGATATTTTGGCGTCACGTGCAATTATCAAAAAAGATAATTATGCCATCATTCCACCTAACGGGGTTGTTTGTAACATCATTCCCGGTTTTACTGACTGTAATATGACAATTTTATCCACCCCAAAATTAGGAGCTAGCTTTGTTGACTACGTCGGAACCTTATTCAATGAAGGTGGTAACTTAGCGGGTTTTGGTGGCGGTAAAATTGAATGTATTATTTATGTCATTGAAGGCGAACTAATTGCTTATTCTGATAAAGATGAACATAAATTAACCCAAGGTGGTTACCTGTATTGCCCAGCGGGTGTCACCATGCGCTTTAAAAATAATAACAAGGGTAACCCTTCACAAATATTTTTATACAAACGCGTTTATGAACCAACAGAGGGCCATAAAGCACACGTGGTTTGTGGTAACGTCAATGAGCTTCCTAAAATTGATTATGAAGGAATGCACAACGTTCATTTACAAGACTTATTACCTAAAGACCTTGGTTTTGATATGAATATCCATATTCTAACCTTCCAACCAGGTGCTAGCCACGGTTATATCGAAACCCATTATCAAGAACATGGTGCGTTAATATTATCGGGTAAAGGTATGTATAACCTCAATAATGATTGGGTTCCTGTCAAGAAAGGCGATTATATTTTTATGGCATCATATGCACTGCAAGCAGGTTATGCTGTTGGCGACGAAGAATTTAGCTATATTTATTCTAAAGATTGTAACCGTGATATTGAACTATAATTTCAAATAACTATTTTGCAATTCATTATCTATATTCTAAATTATTTGAATTGTAAGAAAACAGAATAGTCTCACTCGCAATCAAAGGCATTAATAAATAATGCCTTTGATTTCTTTAAAATTAAAATCAACTTTACCATTATATAAAGGAATAGATATGAAATTAATTAAATGCGCTTTAATTTCTTTGCCTTTGTTACTTTCTGCACACTATGTAACTGCCAGTCAAGTTTATAATATTGATGAAGTAAATAAAATGAGTGTTAATGATTACGAAAAAACATTCTCGAATATTTTTGAAGATACAACGTGGCCTATTGTCGAGAGTGCCCCTAAACGCCCTTTTACTGGGTTTGTTAATATGTATATTGATCTTGTTAATGTGGTTGAAAAATCGGGAGCAGAGAAACAATTAGAGCTCATTAAATCTCATCCTCAATTAGCGTGTAAAAATTTGCGCAATAATAACATCGCAGCCTTATCACAAGGGGAACAATCAGGTGCTGGGCTCAATGAATGCACAGAGGAAGAGGCCAAAGAACTAGCTAAATTAAATAAAGAATATAATGAAAAATTTGGTTTCCCTTTTTTATTGGCCGTTAAAAAAGCCTCTAAACAACAAATTTTCTCTTCTCTTAAAACCAGAATCAATAATACCAGAGATCTAGAATTTAAAATTGCCCTACAGCAAGAATACAAGATTGTCCTATTTCGTTTATTAGATACCGTTCAATAATCACATTTATGTTATTTCAACTAAGGACAGTTCAAAATGAATATGAATAGCAGCCGTAGAAATTTTATACTCGGAGCATCGGCTTTAGCGACTATAGCGGTTACCCAAAAAACTATCGCATCTACCGACTCAACGGCCAATAATTTAATGAAAAAAATACGTTTATTAGTCATTAATCCAAATACTTCTGAGAAATTTACTCAGCTCATCGTCTCTGAAACACGTAAAGCTGCAGGAGATAATGTCGAGGTTGTTGGGCTAACATCCAGTTTTGGGCCTGACTATATCGGCAGCGAGGTTGCTATCGGTATCGCAATGCATTCACTCATTGATATGATGGCTAAACAACTTAAAAAAGACGCACAATTTGATGCCGCGATTATTGCAGGTTTCGGCTGCGGCGAAGCCTCTATTTTACAAGAGATGGTGCCTTTTCCAGTCATCGGCTTACTCGAAGCATCTCTGTCCACTGCCCTGCTATTTGGACGTAAATTTTCAATTCTCTCGGGAGGCGAAAAATGGAAGCCTATTTTGGAAAAACAAGTTGAAAATTTTGGCCTAGCAAACCGGTTAGCTTCCGTGAGAACTGTTTCAATGACAGGTGCAGAAATCGTTAACAATCCAGATAAAGCTTATGAAATGATAGTGAAACTCAGCGATACCTGTGCACAAAAAGATGGGGCATCCTGTGTCATTTTGGGGGGAGCTGCACTCGCAGGTTTCCCCGCAATCCTTCATGAGCGAGTAAGTGTTCCACTGATTGATAATCTCGCAGTAACCATTTCAACGGCACTCACTCTAGCAAAGTACGTTCCCCAGCCAAATCGTAACCAGCAAACGCCATCACCTAAAATGGGCAGCCAAAATTTATCACCAGAACTTTCTGATTTTCTTTTAAAAAAAACAACAGATTAGTTAAAATTACACCAATGAATTTATCGAAGGTACTATTAATATCTATATGAATACGTCTCAATTAATGAAGATGGATATTAAAACTTATGTTAACCGAAAAATATTATGGCCCGCATTAGGCATGTGGGCCTTTTTTAGTTTAATTTATAATAGACTAATTATAATTTACCTTCAGTAAAACCCATATTTCACACTAATTATCAATAAGTTAAAGTTTCTGGTTAATTTAAATTATGGCCAATAATATTCAATACCGTAAAAACCAAGGATGTTATTCTAGGTTTTAAACAACATTATTCATATCCTGAACAACATCCATTATGTTTTATACAAGAGCCAATAATGAATAAACCTTGAAGGTTATTAGAAAATTAATAGTATTACAGCCACTATGAATATTTCCAATATGAAAAATTATACCTTATTTAAAGCTAACCGAAAAAAATATAGTTTTTTACGTGAATTTAAGTAATCATAGACTCAAGAAATAAACTAATTCATTTTTAGGCACCTTATTAGGCACTTTTGAAAAGTTGAATTGAACATTAGCACTATAAAATCATTTAGTTACGCGATGAATTCAGACTCCGCCAGCGCAGGAACGTACCGCATGACGACATTAAAACTCTCCCATTACCTTTACCAACGTGCTAATACGTGGTGGTTTCGTAAAACCATCCCGACCACAAACACTCGCTATGACATGCGTTTAAGCCTCAAACTAAGCAACTGCATACAGCTCGATCATTAGCCTTAATCCTCAATAGTCAATATAATCACTGGCAAGTCCAATATTCAGGAAGCCCGAAAATGACCAAGGAACACATTGCCTTTTTTCAGCAGCAACTCAAATTATTAGTCAACAGATGGTGGCAGCGTGAAATGGATGATTTTCATGGCAACCTTGATAAGGGAATTGATGAGCTCAATGATTTACAGCACGTCGCAACGGGGCTTATTGAGTTTCATCACAAACGTATTATTAAAAAAGAGTATAGAGATAATGCCAAAAACCAGAGAATAGCTACCACGTTATTAGATGAAATCCAAGAGCAACAATCGGATGTCACCTCTAACTTAACCAAAACAAGACTATCAGCAACTGGCTCTTATGGTTGACCAAGCGTCTTTGCAGCACTATCAACGACTCAATACGTATTTATCAAACCCAACACCTGACTGGCTAACCACCCCCGTAACCTTTGAGGCTGAATCAATCATTGATGATAAGCCACGTTACCCCTTATCTAAACTGATTAGCGACTATCAAGAAGAAAACCAACAAAAAGGACACAGCCAAAAGACCAAAAACAAGTATGCTCAATGCCTCGCCTTAGCAATTATTTTCCATTGCACGTTTTGTGTTGCGCATCGTCCATTGGGACACCTGATGAAAATCCCTATCATCACCTCGCTCAATGGCGTTACGAACTTCATTCATAAGCGTTACCGAACGGACTAGCAATGCTCTTACAATACGCATTTTCGATAAGTCTGACTGAGCCGACTTTATCTTTTCAAGCTGCTTTTCATGTTTAATTTGCCTAGCTGAAATCATGCCTGCGATAATGATTGCCAAAATACTGCCAATCGCTTGAATCCAAGCAGGAATAATTGACTTAACCAGATCTTTTTCCGCAAAGTCAATATAGGTAACAGCCTTAGTAACAAGTAATAAAATAACAGCGAAAGAAAACAGATAAATGATTTTTTTCATAATGATTGTTTGCTAAATCTCCACACTATCCAGTACCCCTAAATTTAATCATACATACAACTTTAGTTAATTTGTCATACTCAACTATCCTGTCAGCAACATCTGAATGAAATGCAAGGAATGAAACTCAACATAAGTGTAGATGAATTCAGATAAATCTCTTTTATGCTAAACAATAAACACTATTTCACATTCAATTTGCTTTTGTTTGTGACAATTCGTTATCTTAACGTAAATTACTTAACATTAAAGTGGGTAACCTCACTCGCGGCTTATTGTACTTTCGGTTACCACGGTGGACACAAAGGAAATAAGATGAGCTTAATGGATACTGCACTACGACCTTTTTTATCCCATAATCGCTACCAGCTTGCTGTACAAGGTTGCCAGACCCACTTAGATGTTGAGCACTTCACGGGACGTGAAGCCATTAGTGAAACTTATCGTTATCAGATTATCTTTACCTCCCCAAACAAAAACCTGCAAGCGCAACAATTTCTACGCCGCAGTGCTGATTTTACCTTTTCATCGCCTACCCTGCCATTGGCTATGCTGAACACATTGAATGAGCCGCAAAAACGTGTTCATGGCGTGATCACCCACTTCAAGCGGCTGTCTGGCTCCGCTGATGAAGCACAATACCAAATTGTGATTGAGCCGTTTGTTGCGTTGCTGCGTCATCAGATGCGCTCCCATCGCTTTTTCCTCAATAAATCCGTGCCCGATGTCATTGACCTTATCTTGCGTGAACACAAAATGCAGGGCTGGGAGTTTGAGTTTCATTTGCAGCGCCAATACCCTAAGCGGGAGCAAATTAACCAAATCAATGAGAGTGATTGGCAGTTTATTGAACGCCTGCTAAGTGAAGTGGGGATTTTCTATTCGTTCAGTTTGCAACCGGATACCAAAACCGAAGTTATTCATTTTGGGGATAGCCAACGAGCCTATGTGTATGACCTCAAGCTACCTCTCAATAGCCCATCAGGGATGAATGACGAGGGTGTAGAAAGTGTCTGGGGGTTATCACTACGTCATCAAGTGGTTGAGCGCAGTGTCACCACCAAAGATTATAATCACCGCCAAGCGATGCAAACCTTGCAATCCATTGAAACGGATATGACTCGAGGTGAGGGAGAGGACATCCACTACGGTGATGTCTATCATTATAAACCTCGTCATCTTGAGCGCGGTGAGAAGTACCAACCAGAAACGGAAACCGCTCACTTTTGGTCACGCCTTGACCATGAGCGTTTTCTGGCTCGTCAAACTCAGCTGCACGGTAAAAGTAATTCACCGATGCTAACGCCATTATTGGTGCTCAAAATTACCGATAACCAACTGCCTTCAACATTACCGTCTGACTTTCAATCTGAAATACTGATTACTCGATTGCGATTTTCAGGTAGCCGCAGCAGTGCCTTAGTCGTGCAATTTGAAGCAACGTCGTACACCGAAGCTCTGTGCTGGCGTCCGACCTTGAAGCCTCGCCCTGTGATTGCAGGGACATTGATGGCACGCGTCACCAGTGCTAAACCTCACGATATCTACGCCCACCAGAATGAGCATGGCTTTTATTGGGTTAAATTCGATGCGGATCGTGATGAAAAACCGACGGGGTATGAAAGTATGCCTGTGCGGCTAGCGAAACCGTACGCGGGCGATACCTACGGGATGCACTTTCCGTTAATCCAAGGGACAGAAGTTGCCATTGCCTTCCATGAGGGTGACCCAGACCGACCGTACATTGCCCATGCCTTGCATGACTCGCATCGTCCCGACCACATCACCGACAAAAATAATACCCGCAATGTCATTCGTACTCCGGCAAATAATAAGCTACGCATGGAAGACAAACGCGGGGAAGAACACATCAAATTCAGCACCGAATACGGGGGGAAATCGCAACTCAATTTAGGGCATCTGGTTAATCAAGGGCGTGAAAAGCGCGGTGATGGCTTTGAGCTGCGAACCGACAGCTGGGGCGCTATTCGAGCAGGAAAAGGGCTGTTTATCAGCACAGATTTACGCACGAAAGCCTCGTCTGAACAACTGGATATGCGCGAAGCCAAGCAACAGCTTGATGATGCGCTGAATTTAGTCAGTTCGCTACGCGAAGCGGCAGAGGTGGCAAAAGCCGAACTAGCAGATTTAAAAGCGCAACAAACGTTACTGACTCAATCTATTGATAAATTGCAGCAAGCGGCGTTATTACTCAGCGCCCCTGCAGGTATTGCTCTCACCTCCCCCAAAACCGTACAGGCTAACAGTGGCGAAAATATCACCCTGACGGCAAATAAGCAGGCCGATATCTCGGTAGGTAAAAAAATCACCTTAGCAGCAGGAAAAGCCATCAGTTTATTTGCGCACACCCTAGGAATTAAAGCTTTTGCAGCAAAAGGTAAAGTGGAAATTCAAGCTCAAAGTGATGAAATGCATCTCACCTCACTCAAAGACATGACCGTCACCAGTACGGGCGGTAAAACTGTCGTCGCCGCTAAAGATGAACTGCTATTGACCTGCGGTGGTGCCTATATTCGTTTAAAAGGCGGGCAGATTGAGTACGGCAGCCCCAGCAACCAAACGGTCAAAGCGACTAACTGGGTGGTTGAAGGCCCTGCCTCGATGGATGTCACTCATCCACAATTTCCACAGTCAATGCCAAAACAAACCTTGCGTTTTCAACTGAGTTCGTCGCCGCAAAGCCCAATGAAGGCGCGCGCGTTTGAGCCGTATGAGCTGTATGCCAATGGTGCGCTACTCCTAAAAGGTATGAGTGATGCGCAAGGTAATGTCCAAATTGACCATGATATTCCCACAGATAGCTATCAACTATACCTACTCAGTGGCGATCGTTATGACATTACAGTGCCACCACCACCTGCTGAAGATGATGACAGTAACGAGCCTACAGTCAATATTGGATTTAGACCAAGCGCACCTAGCCAAGAGCGTGAAAATACACGTATTGGCGATGCATGGAGTCAAAACCTTTCAGAGTTTTTAACCGAATTCAAAAAGGATAAGTAATATGTCTGCAGGTAATTGGAGCCAATTCCCGCTCGGGGTTCAACTCCCAACATCAGCAACGCCACCGATGATTGATATACCAGTATCAAGTTGCATGGTGGCACATATGACGCCAAGCTGGATACCTGAACGCACGAAATACCCCATGAGTTTATTTACCTATGCACCATTAATTAATGGACAACAAACCTTTGCCGCCGTTGCGGAAGCCATTCGAAAATCGAAAAAAAGTATTGATATTATTACATGGGGCTTTCAGCCCTCCATGTATTTTGAACGTAGTTCGAATGCCCGAGAAGGTCAATATCCGATGATTGGCGAGTTGTTAGAGCAAAAGGCCAATGAAGGTGTGCAAGTGCGTGTACTTGTGTGGTTTGATCATGTGGGAAAACATTTTGAGAAAAGCTTTCCCGGTTGGGGGAAACAAGTGATATCGCCATCTCAACTCAATGATTTTCTTGTCTTTGGTGCAAAGCTCGATTATCAAACCCAAAAACAATATCAGTTTGATATCGCTTGGAACCGTAAAGTTCATATGGGCCTTGTCAAAAACTTGTCAGTACGGACTCGTGATATTGCAATGAGTATACCTGATTCGCGATTAAAAGATGTTACGGCGCGAACCAATCATCAATTTTCGAGTCAAGAAACTGAGCTAAGTGCTCGCTGGGCTGCTTTAGCGGCTGGTTCAACGCATCATCAAAAAGCGGTTTTAATCGATTATGAAGAGCCTGAAAATGCGATTGGTTTTGTGATGGGGCACAATATGCACTCGGAATATTGGGATCAAGATGCACATGCCATCACTCGTCATAAGGAAGAGTCATGGCTTGGTCGCGATGGCGTAACGGCGTGGCAGGATACCTCAAACTGTGTGTATGGTGAGCTACTGTATGATTTAAATGATAACTTTGTTTCAGCGTGGAAAAAAACAGACGGGTTCTTCGCCAGTAAAGGTGACGATGTAGATCAGCTTGCACAGAGAGAAGGCCGTTCACGATGTGACTATATCCCGACACCTGAGCATATCAAAAAACTCAACGCCCATTACACCTTTTTAGCGAATAATCCTTTAGTTCCTACGGGCGGGAAAATTTGCCGAACCCAGCCACAACACGATGAATACGATATATTAAAAGCCTATGATCATGGTGTTAAACATGCCCGTAACTACATCTATTTTGAAAACCAATATTTTCGTTTGTCATCTATCGCGACCAATTTACGGAATATGGTTGAAGAACGAAACCGACGTTTTTTACAAGCTGCTGAAACTGACAGCAAATTACAAGGCATTAAGCCACCTCCGTTCTATCTTTTTGTTGTCACTAATTCAACGGAAAAACCCTCTGTAGGGAGTTCTAATGAGGTAGGCGGCTATCAAACTTATAAGATGCTAGAACAACTTGGTCGTCGAGATTTAATGAAAGAGCACGTTTACGATCAGTCGTACAAACCTAAGTCGGGTTATTGGGGGATCTATATCCCAGATGAAAACATCAAAAGCCCTGATGATATCCAACCCGAAAAAATAGAGGGGCTAGAAACAATGATCTGTACTCTTGTTTCTCCTGATTCGGATAGATGGCAGCAAGTGTATGTACACAGTAAATTAACCTTAGTCGATGATACTTTTTTAATCCAAGGCTCTGCTAATATTAATTTACGTAGTATGGCATTTGACAGTGAAATAGCCGTGATATTGCAAGATACCGATGATTTTCCAATTGTAAGACCGTTAAGAGAAAAGTTATGGGGATTACACAAAAGAACAGGGGGTGTTTCAAGTGATCTGACGAGCGAATTTGAATCATGGAATGATCTTATAACCAAAAATAAATTAAATAAAAAAAACGAAAAAAAGCCAAAAGGCTCAATAATTTCTTTTGAAGATAAAACTATCAGCCTAAAAAATGCGGATTAATGGATGAGTGTAGAGATAAAAATCACTTTATTATTGGGATTTATTTTGCTAATGGGCTGTAAGCCTATTGATAAAAAGGACGTTACTGTGACTCAAAAAAACGAACCCGATTTAACCTTTATCTGTGTGTATGAAAAAGACACGCTACCGCCCGTTGATCCAGAAGCCGATATTTGGTTTAAACAAGCCCGTGAACTTGAAAAAGTGAATAAATATCAACGCGATTATGCCAAGATTGGTGAGCTCTACCGTAAAGCCGCAGAGCGAAACCATCCTAAAGCCATGCTGAACTTAAGTAACTTAATCAGTTATGGCAAAATCCCCCCAATTGGAGGGAAAGGCCCTGCTCAGGAGGTATGGAACATTATCCGAAAAATGGCTAAATTAAACATCAGCTATGGTTATTACCAAATGGGGCATTATCTGGACACTGGTTATGGTGTAGCCGCAGACAGAACAAAAGCATTAGCTTATTTTAGGCAGGCTGCCGATTTAGGCAGCCCAGAAGGACAATATGTTATTGGTGATATTTTCCTTTCAAAAAGATTGGACAATATGCAAATTAATCCAGCGTATCATCCTGAAATAGGTAAAAAAATGCTAGACTGTGCCGCTAAACAAGGGAATGGAGAAGCCGCATATCAATTAGCTACATATTACCAAGACGTAGACAATAACTTAAGTACAGCTTTGAGCTATTATCAGATAGCGGTAAAAAATGGATCTAGAACCTCAGCATCGACTTTTATGGAGGCATTTAAGCCGGATATAAAAGAAAGTTCTATTTACTATCTACCAATAACCCCAGATCTTAATCGTTCAGTTCGTTATGAAGCTATTGTAAGTGAAATTAGAAATAACCCCGAGGCACGCTTTCCCGATATCGATAAAATCGTTCCACTTCCCCCTGCCGAACTCCCTGAATGGGATGGCACGTTTGAATATAAAAAACAGGCAGAGGGGCAATAACCAAGATGAATCTCTCCTTTTTATCTCATCATCAATCCGTTGCTCGCGGCATATTTAAATGCGGTGCATTGATTTGTAGCATGTTGATGCTGAGTGCTTGCAACCCAATGGATAAAAATGAAGAGCCGCCAATTCAAAAAACCGAACCCGATTTAACCTTCACCTGCGTGTATGAAAAAGACACATTACCACCCGTTGATCCGGAAGCGGATATTTGGTTTAAACAAGCCCGTGAGCTTGAAAAAGTGAATAAACATCAACGAGATTATACCAAAATTGGTGATCTCTACCGCAAAGCCGCGGAGCGTAATCACCCCAAAGCCATGCTTAACTTAAGCAATTTAATCAGTTATGGCAAAGTGCCACCAATAGCAGGAAAAGGTCCCGCACAAGAGGTGTGGGATATTATTCAAAAAATGGCTAAATTGAATATCAGCTATGGTTATTACCAAATGGGGCATTATCTAGACACAGGTTATGGTGTAGCTGCTGATAGAACGAAAGCGTTAGCGTATTTTCGTCAAGCTGCGGATTTGGGTAGCCCCGAGGCTCAAAATGCCATTGGAAATATTTTTATCTCGAAGCGTTTATCAGACAGAGATAACCCAGCTTATCGCCCTGAAATTGGAAAAAAAATGCTTGAATGTGCAAGCAAGCAAGGAAATGGAGAAGCTGCGTATAATTTAGCGTTTTACTTACATACAGTTGACAGAGATTTCAATGGAGCTTTAAAAAACTATCAGATATCCATTCAAAATGGATACTGGATGGGAGCATCTATATTAAGCCAGTCATTTGATCCTAGCACAACTCAAAAAGATTATTATTATCTTGGTGTTAAACCTGATGCCGCTCGCTCAGCCCGTTATGAAGCAATTGTCAAAGAAATGGATGCTTCTGACGAAACCGCCTCATTCCCCGATATTGATAAAATCGTTCCGCTACCACCTGCTGGACTCCCGGAATGGGATGGCACGTTTGAATATAAAAAACAACAGGATAACCAATAAAAGGATCTTAACATGCGCGCACTTGTTCGATTAGGTGACAAAACTACTCATGGCGGCGAAGTGATCTCCGCTTCTGGTTCGGTGATGTACGGCAAACCGATAGCTTTAGTGGGAGATAAAGTCAGTTGCCCTAAAAAAGGTCATGGCGTTAATGCCATTTTACCCGGTTCAACGCGTATTTTAATATCCGGTCGTCAGGCGGCACTCAATGGTTTTCAGACCGAATGTGGTTGTACATTGATTGCGAGCTTATCATCGTCGGGTGAACAATCATGATAAGCTGGAAAATTCCGTCTTTAGATCATCCACCTAAGCCTAAATTACCTCGCTTGATGCTTTGGTTGTTTTTGGCTGTGATTATTGGTGCTATCGGATTTGGCATAGGTGCTTATTTATCTTCAATTGGGGTATTGTCTAGTGAAGTCAGTAACAACCAAATAATCGCTTTATTTGTTGTTCTTCCCGTGATTGCTATTTTGTTTATTCGTCTATTGGCTTATTCGATAGTGTCATATGACCATCGGCAGTTTACTGATATGCTCGATGATGCACGCCAAGAATGGCGCTATTGGGCAGGAAGGTATTTAGGCATTTTAGCGCATACACGATTGACACAATTTGATGAAGAAAAACAAACAAATGTTGTTTTGTCTTCACTGCCGCCGAATAAAGACAATATATTGCAATTAAGCGCCTTCAAATCACTTTCTTTATGGGAGAAACAGGAAATGGCGGTGCAAAAGTTACTTGCCCCCATTGCTGAATATTACCATCAACATGCTCTTACTCAGCCAATTACCCTATATTGGCAAGCTGAAGATAATGAGGCTAATTGGCAGGCTCTCATTCAGCAGGAAGCCACGCGCTTATCATTAGAGCTTGAATCTGTTGAAACATTGCCATACAAATCACTCAGCGAATGGCTGTTAGCACTGTATGAAAATCCCTTTGAACCTAAGTTATACACTATTTTAGCTTTTCAGTTAGACTCAACGGCGAGTGAAGAAGCCACTAGTCTATTACTTGCGCCTCAAGGCTTCTACGAGCGTTTAAGAGTACCTATCAAAGCAAAGCTCCTGCGCCCAATATCTACGGATAAAGAGTCGTTTTCTGATACATTGAAAACACAATGTGAATTTCAATTACCGGGTCACCAATTAAATTCAGTGTGGCATAGCGGGATCACAGATAAAAACAAAAGCCAATGTATTGAAAGCTATGTACAGCAAGATATTCATTGTCTCTTAAATCAGTTTTATGATGTCGATAACTTTTTCGGTAAGGGTGGGATTGCTCGGCATAGTACCACCTTGTCCTTGGTCAGCGATAATCCCGAAAACCAACTGATAGTCTGCCAAGAACACGATAACTTATTGTTACAACAAATAATATGTTAATAAGCTAATAAGAGGTGATTGTTATGAGTGATAAAATTCGTCATGCCATTGAGTACTGGGCTAGCCGCCCGACATGGTTTAGTTCCCATCCCATGGATGTCAAAGAGCTTAGACAAGCTATCAGGAACCTAAAAAAAAATATCACCGCCTCCGACTTTACTAGAAATAAAAGAAGCGATTCATTTTTATGTCGATGATGCACCGACTCTATTAGGCACCCCCTCAGATTTATCACAAGCAGTCCATGAATTTGCTGTCAAGATCTACAATAAGCTTTAAAGGTATAATTCTATTTTCGACATAATTAACTATGCTGTTCCACCTCGTCACCATATTGGTTCTAGCATTCTACTAGAACCTGCTAACATAAATCATTATCACCACAGTAAAAAAAATCTCAGATATATATTATCCCCTTGAATAGCTATCATTTTCTTTTATTTCAAGGAGTAACATGCATCAGTTCTCTCACTTTAAAACCCTTCAATCGACTCTACCGGCTTCATGAGCAATAACGCTCAATAGATAACTCATCTACTCTAGCGCCACCTAGATTTGCCCAAAATGCTATTGTTGAAAGTACATCTTTTTCGCTTGTTGCGACAAAAAGAGTTATGAAAGATGTTTGGTTCCATAAACCACTTGCTTTATAAACCGATTTTTTCATTTTCACTCCAACTAACTACATCTAATAACCTTATGAATAAACGGCCTTATCTCCGCTATAAAATATGTAGTTATATGATGGGAACGATTTTATTTTTTCCAAGTGTGTACGTTTCATACTTTCATCACCTCACACCAATGATTTAATTTATCTCTAAAAAATTCCCGATGTGCTTCAGGTACTTTTTCAATTTCAACCTGTACTCGCTCTCTGTAGATTTTTCGATTTTTCAGTTGCCTAATTAGACTGTTAGCGAATAAATCAAGCTGCTCCAGTTCGCGATATTCTTCTGGCCATAAAGCAGAATTCTGGGGAAGTCCATTAGGTAAATATTTACCTTACATAAACTTGTTTTAAAGTAGCGAGGGATACAACCTCTGTTATTAGAAGATGAAATACTCATTTCATGAAGAATGCGGTAATCCAAGTAACATCTATATCATTTTGTTGAAATAAATTGAACATATCAATCAAATAACTCCCCTTTACTAATAACCACTACCTGCAATAATCCCATCTCGATATAATACACAAAGGAAACTATAACATGACTAAATTACACTTATTATTAGTAATTGCTGTATTTGGAAGTGCAGCTGGAAATGCCTTAGCCTCTACGAATGATGAGGGCTATTATGGTGCTGCAAGGCTCTCGAAGGTATGGCAAAAAGCAGATAATATGGATACCAGTAGTAGACCTGGTATTGGTCAATTTGTCTCGGGTGATGATAAAGATGATTTTTATAATGGCTCTTTAGCTGCTGGCTATCAATTTGGTAATGGTTGGCGTACAGAAGCAGAATATACTTTCAATAAAAAGGCAGAATATACAAGTGGATCAACCACTTTTCCGACCAGCTTGAATCACCATAAAACAGAGTCCCAACGATTAATGCTAAATGCTTACCGTGATTATGAAATTTATCAGGGAGTTTCTATTTATGGAACCGTTGGTGTTGGTATCGCAAAAGTAAAATCGTCTGGATGGCAAGGAAATGTTTCACGTCAATACGCAAGTAACACTGATACAAACTTGGTATATTCTCTCGGTGGCGGCGTCAGCTATGAACCTATTAATAAACTCAATTTTGACTTAGGCTACCGTTATGTGGATCTAGGTAAAATCGAAAGTGGCATGAACCGATTTGCTAATGCTCGAGGCTTACAAGACGAGCAAATGAAAGCACACCTTAAATCTCAAGAAGTTGTATTTGGTGTCAGATACTTATTTTAGTATTTTTATAGTGTTATCTCATTGGTATTGTCTCAAAAATAGCTAACTCTTGTTAGCTATTTTTAATTGTGGTGGACACGCTCAATTTTTGCCATTATTGCTCGGCTACTGCGTTATATAACGTAGGTATCTTTCACGAATAGCTGTCTATGAAAACAACAAGCCGTGTTTTTCTTTTTAAGAAATTCAGATTAGGTGCGCTATTGGCTTTTTCTAGACGCGTAATGTTCATTGAAGTACCTACAGCGCCGAACTCAGAATAAAATAAAAAGTGTCTAAAAATACAGGAAAAAATATAATAATAGCTATACCTCAAGATATCATTTTGATATTTTTTGAAAAGAGAAATGATGTAGACCTTTTCGCATTAAGATAAGGCCAAACATAACTTTATGATGCATAACCTGAAATAAACTATGAAAACATCTTTACTATCAAATAAGACCACGTTAATCGTAATAATAGGATGGCTATTACTTTATTACGTAACAGGTGAAATCTCCGAAATACTGACACCAGAGAACTCAGATATTTCTGTTGTTTGGTTTCCTGCGGGGGTCGCAACAACCGCTTTTTTATGTATGCACAAACGCCAATGGCTACCATTACTGATTGGCTTCATTGTATTAAACTTAATTCTGAATGGCTTTGATAGTGAGCAAATCACCCTTTCACTTATATACGCCGCTCTGGCAGTACTTTCTTGTATTGCTATTGCTTGGATTGTCCGTAGGTATGCTCAACGAGGAGATGATCTGCAACTAATATTGTTATGGCTATCGGCAACAATAATTGTCAGTTTTGCAGATGCAGTTCTATTTTCTATCAGTTTGTATTGGCTTGATAATACATCACTTAATGATATTTTTTGGGATGGTTTTATTGCTGATATTACTGGCAACATCTTTGCCACAACAGTGATTATGGGGCTAATTAATACCCATTTCAAAAGGGTGGTGCCTTCTTTCAAAATTAATATAGTTTGGGGAAGTATTGTTTTTATTCTTCTTATTATTAGCACTATATTAATATTCAATGATACTGCGATACAGATATACCATTCCTATTTTCATCATCATCGTAATACTGCTAAATTATCGCTACTCTGTATCCCTATTTTGCTTGCTGTTACCCTGTCTATGCTGTGGGGAAACAGAGGGGGATCAATAGCACTATTAATACTTGCCACTATTACAATCTATTACACTCGTAATCAGCATGGGCCTTTTTATCTTCATGGCCTATTTCGCCATGAGTCACTGTGGTTAATACAGGGATATTTGACCGTCATATCATTATTAATGGTTTTTTTACGAGTTGTCGCTCGAAGTACTCATAGAATTGATGACACACAAGGAGCTTATAAACCGCAGCACCTAGTATATCAACTTAATCTAGATAATGGTGCTATAGAATGGGGAAATACAGATTGTTCATATCCGAAGGCTGATTTAACAACCCTTTCCGATCTAAGGCAAATTATGGAATCTATTCATCCTGACGACCGAGAAAAACTCGCTCGACATTGGGAGCAAGAGCAAGCTCATACCACTCTTCCAATAATAACCTTTTGTCTGAAAGATAAAGAAGGTCGTTGGTGGAATATAGAAGATCGTGGAAGTGTTATTTTTAGTCATAACAAGCCAGTAATGATTGTTGGGAATTGGTTTATTTTGGGTGAAGTATCCTAAAATTGATGTAATAACAAAGGATAAGTGATGCTACAAATTGCATTATTACTTTTCGGTGCCGAATTTATCAGAGGAAAAGCACATTACCTCTGGGGGATTGGGCTCCTTTGGTGTTTTATTGGTATATTTATTTTCATTGATGGTGTTGATGGTATTCTTTTTTTTCCAATACATTTGTTTGGTATTCTATTGTTACTTGAAAGTCTGATCACATTAAGTGTCGCTTCAAGCGGAATTGGAACACAAAAAACGATACTTTTCTTTAAAGGTGGTCTATTTTTGTTCTGTGCATTGGTTATCTTGATTAATCAAACATATAGCAATGTATTATTGTCAGCAATGTTCGGTTTTGTTTTTTTTATTACCGGATTATTTGTTGTTGCATCAGCTTGGATCGTACGTTTTCCTGGATGGCAATTAATCCTATTATGGGGCGTAATTGAAATGCTGTTTGCCTTTTTTCTGTTTACCCATCACCAAGCAACAATTTCTTTTTTTATCGGTTTTTTGATGATAGGAAGTGGATTTGGATGCCTGAAGTTAGCATTTCGAGCCCGTCATATCCAACGAGGAACATCCATATTTGAACTGATGCGTCCTTTACCTGTGTCGTTTAAGAAAAAAGGGGCAATGCGACCCATAACAGAGACCCCACAATCTTCCACTATAAGTAGAGAAACTGAACAAGATACTATTTTGACTGTTCATATCTGGACCCCCGAAGGCTCCGCAAACCAACGCCCTGTACCACGGCCAATTATTAATCGTTATATTGCGGCTGTTGATTCTGAAGGAGTAATCTCGACGGGGCATGCATCTCTAGAACTCTACCCGCACCTCTATATCAGCTTATACCCTGAAGAAGATATTGATCGTTCTCCATCAGAGTTTTTCAGGCTACTAAAAGCAACCGCTGATAATAATGTTCCGGGGCGTTTCTTGCTTAATTATCAAACTGAAGCATCCGAATGGTGTGAATCTGACAGACAGATTGTTTTCAATGTTTATAACTATGCTTCTTTATTGAGTTTTTGGGAAAAATATCGCCAATACCCTATTTATAACCTAACATACCAAAACTGCTCCAGCAGTGTTGCATATGGTTTGGAGGCTGCATTAGATGGTGTTTTGTCTATGCAAAAGAGAAGTGATTTTATCGGGATTTTAAATGTACTTTGCATGCCAGAGTTATGGATTGCGGCTCAAATTCGTCGGCGTGCACTGATGATGGCATGGACCCCTGGATTAATTATGGATTATGCACGTGCTTTGCGGGCTATTGTACACCCAGTTCCAGTCCCTTGGTATAAACGCTTACTTAGGCGTTGAGTTTCATAGCCATTAGACATTTTTATCTCAAACATAGTTTAAAATTGTCATTTTGGAATGTTTGCTAAATAAGTTAAAGAGGTTTTTATGCTGAAAGTGTACGCAATCTTAATGGTGTCTATCATAGCTGAAACAACCGCGACAACCATGATGAAGGCGTCTGATGGGTTTACTAAGTTGGTACCCAGTATTATTGTCGTTATTGGTTATGCCATTTCTTTTTATGGATTATCCCAAGTTGTAAAAAGTATGAATATTGGTATCGCCTATGCGATATGGGCTGGAGCGGGAATATTTCTTGTTTCAGCATTATCATTTTTTGTTTATAAACAGAAACTTGATTTTCCAGCATTAATTGGTCTAGCATGCATTGCGCTGGGAATTGTTATTATCCAGCTGTTCTCTAAATCAATTACTCATTGAGTGTCGAAATTATTCAACAAGAATGGATTAAATAACGACATTAAGTTGCACACGTAACAAGATACATACCGACATTGAAACATTTTTTGTTACACCACGCTGGTGGTGTAACATCACTAGGAGAGGTATCCTCTCCTTTTAACTGATTCTATCAAGCAGTATAGCTTTCCGGTTCACTCCCCCTCGTCGCTTTTGCTTATCCGTATTACAAAGAAAAAATCATTATTACAGCCTCTGTGCCGAAATATATTTCATAAAGGTTATAGATTATACCAACTCATTAACCTCAGACCATCCATCGCAGAGATTATGATGAGCAACGATATTGCGTAAAATCAATCCATTGACCGCAGCTATCATGGCTACGTTTTGCGGCATCAATAAATGCCATCCCCTGTAGGCCAGTTTCAATACCTGGTAATAACGGTGATGCACCGCTTCCCTCGCGTAAACGAGTTGCCGCCTCACGATAAACCTGAGCAAAACCCTCTAAATATCCTTCGGGATGCCCGGCTGGAACCCTTGACATCGCACGGTTTTCCTCCCATTGAGACATTGATCCCCGTGTCACACAATACATTGGCGAATCAAACGGTTTTAACCATAACTGGTTAGGATTTTCTTGGGAAAATGAAAGACTCCCTTGGCTGCCATATATGCGTAGTCGCAGCCCGTTTTCTTCACCACAGGCCACTTGGCTCGCCCATAGACGCCCTTTTGCTCCGTTGTGATAACGCATTTGCACACGCACATCATCATCTAGCACTCTTTCAGGGATCATTGATGTGAGTTCAGCACGAATGGACTCTGGTAACATCCCTGTGACGAATGAAGCTAACTGCCACGCATGAGTACCGATATCGCCGATACAGCCCGCCCCCGCTTTTTTTGGATCGGTACGCCAATTCGCCTGCTTGTTTTCAGTTTCCTCTAATCGTGTTGCTAGCCATTGCTGCAAATACTCCACTTCAATATAACGAATTTCGCCTAGTTCCCCTGCTAATATCCGGCTGCGCGCTTCGCGAATTAGCGGATAAGCACTGTAATTATGCGTGAGAATCAGTTGCCTACCCGTTTCTCTCACAACATCGGCAAGCTGCAAAGCTTCTGAGTATGATGTACACAATGGCTTATCACAGATCACGTCGATACCTGAGCGCAAAAATTCAACGGCAATAGGGGCATGCAAGTGATTAGGCGTGACAATCGCAACCACATCAATGCCATTACCACGTGCCGCCTCGCTTTGCGCCATTTGCTGATAGCTAGCGTAGCATCGTTCAGGCGCAAGGTGCAGCCGTTGCCCTGTACGTTGACAATTTTGCTCGTTCGAAGAAAATGCGCCTGCGACTAACTCAAACTCATCATCCATACGAGCCGCTAATCGATGCACTGCACCAATAAATGCACCTTCCCCACCTCCAACCATTCCCAGCTTTAGTCTCATCGCCTTATCCTTTATTTATCACTCACGATCCCAAGTAACGCTCTGATTTGTTGAAGATTAGTATCTACCGCTGCAAAATCATCAAAGGCATGATCAACCGCTGGAATAATATGATTGGCGATAAAATCAGCTCCCTCTTTCGCCCCGACATCTGGAGATTTAAGGCAACACTCCCATTCCATTGTGGCGATACCGGAAAAACCGTACTGGGTTAATTTGCTGAAAATAGAGACAAAATCAATCTGGCCATCCCCTAACGAACGAAAACGCCCTGCGCGCTCAACCCATGATTGATAGCCACCATAGACACCGCTACGGCCATTTGGTGAATATTCCGCATCTTTGACATGAAATGCGCGAATGCGTTGGTGATAGCAATCAATAAACGCGAGATAATCCATTTGCTGGAGCAATAAATGGCTTGGGTCGTAGAGAATATGGCAACGCTGGTGGTTATCGACAAGGCCGAGAAAACGCTCAAATGTCACGCCATCGTGTAAGTCTTCCCCTGGATGCAACTCGTAACACACATCAACGCCACACTCGTCAAACACATTCAGAATAGGCAACCAACGCAGCGCAAGTTCAGTAAATGCTTCATCAAACAGTTGTGCATTGTGAGGGGGCCAAGGGTAAAAATAAGGCCACGCCAGCGCGCCTGAGAAAGTCACGTGCGTAGTTAGCTTTAGGTGCTGCGAGGCTTTTGCCGCTTTGATGAGTTGCTCTACCGCCCACTGCTGGCGCTTTTGAGGATTACCTCTAACACTCGCTGGTGCAAAACCATCAAAAACCGTGTCATACGCTGGATGTACCGCAATTAATTGGCCTTGTATATGGGTCGATAACTCACTGATCTGAATACCATATTGCTGTAACATGGCAACCAGCTCATCGCAATAAGTTTGGCTTGTGGCGGCCAAATCTAAATCAAAGATATGTGGGTCGATCGTTGGCACTTGGATATGGGTAAAACCTAGGCTTGATGCCCATTCAGCGAGGCCTTCTAATGAGTTAAAAGGGGCTTTTTCGCCAATAAATTGTGCCAAAAAGATACCGGGGCCTTGGATTGTTTTCATGACTCACTCCCTAAAATCACGGTGCGCTGTGTACGCACAGCTTCATCCGCAGCAAGAACAATTCGCAAGCTATTGAGTGCGTCTTGTAAATGCTGTTCTAATGAAAATTGTTCCGTAATCGCTTGAACAAAATAACGTTGTTCACTTAGGCACAGCGCCAAATGGTCTGGCTCGTCTTGGCAGTCAACCCAACGGTCGGGATGCTTAAAGGCATTGTTTTTATCAAGCTCTGCATAGTGAATACGTAAAGAGTCAGTGCGCGTGTGCCCATCGACATTGTCACTATTTCCCTCTCCATGGCGAGCCATTATCGAAACCGCACCTCGAGGGCCTATGACATCTTTGATAAAATACGCCGTTTCGCTGATCATTGGCCCCCAAGCCGCCTCATACCAACCCACTGAGCCATCATCAAAACGAACCTGTAATTGACCATAGTTATACATGTTGTCTGGTAATTCATCGGTCAATCTTGCGCCAATAGCGCTGACACTCACTGGTTGAGCTTGTGTCATTTGGCACATCACATCTAAATAATGAACGCCGCAGTCAACTATCGGTGATAGTGATTGCATCAAGTTACGGTGTACATTCCACATCTGACCATGGCTTTGTTGATTCAAATTCATTCTCATCACTAATGGCTTACCCAGCTCATGAGCTAGATGAATGAATTGTTGCCACGATGGGTGATGACGCAAAATATAACCGACCACCACTTGTCGATGGGCTTGTTTAGCCGCAGCAATGACACGCTTAGCCCCTTCAACCGTAGTGGCTAATGGCTTTTCAATAAACACATGACAGCCTGCCTTGAGTGCTAGCAATGCATAAGCTTCATGAGTATCAGGGTATGTCGTTAAGCAAACCGCATCTGGTTGCGTTGCTTTTAATGCCTGTTCGTAATTATCAAACGTGGCATATTCACCACCTAAATGTTCATTGAGAATGTCTTTTGAATGACCACGAGCCACCAGCCCGCAGATATCAACCCCTTCCATTCGGTGGTAAGCCTCTGCATGAGAGGCTCCCATATTGCCGCAACCAACGACTAAGACGCGTAAATTAGCCATCTTATTTCCCCTCCACTGGCTTTTCTTTATAGTTGAACGCGAAGAAGAACAATGCGGCAATCAGTAACGCACCTATCGCTGGGTACCACCAGAAACTTTGCCATTGTGGCAGAGCCGCTGCGCCTTCCGTTGTAACAATGCTATTGAACAGCATGCCACTGATTTGTGAACCAATTAACATCCCCACGCCATAGGTAAACAAAACCAACAAGCTCTGCGCCTGCCCTTTTACTTTCTCGCCAGCAACTTTGTCTGTATAGATAAAACCAATAACAAAGAAGAAGTCATAGCACATACCATGTAAGAAAATGCCGATATAAATCATCCAGCGCAGTTCTTCAGCGATCCCTAAGGCAAACATGACATAACGTAAGCACCAAGACAGCATCCCAATGAGTAACATCACTTTAATGCCAAGACGCGCAAAGAAGAAGGGTATCAATAACATAAAGAACAGTTCTGACATCTGCCCTAAAGACATCACGCCACCAACGTTAGTAAACCCTGTCGCTGCAACAAATGGCGCCGCATAGGCATAGTAAGCCGCCAATGGGATGGAGATCAGCATTGCACAAATGATGAAAACTAAGAAATGACGTTGCTTAAGCATGGCAAACGCATCCGCACATAACAAGTCGCGCATTGCTACAGGCTTACCCCGTTCTGGTGCTGGCGTGTGTGGTAATGTAAAGCTGTAAATCGCTAATACCAACGAAGCCGCTGCCGCCAAGGTAAAAATTTCTGTACTATCTGATAACCCTGTTGAACCGACAATCAACCCCGCGACAATCCAACCAAATGTACCGAATGCACGCACAACTGGGAACGCTTTCTCACTGTTCGGTAAACTATAAAAGGCAACGTTGTTACTAAGAGCAATAGTTGGCATATAGCAAAGCATATAACCAAAGATTATCCATAATAGACCGCTATGACCCCCCGTAAAGTAACTTGGGATCATCCATAATAAAGCAGCACCGATGAGATGCAGCACGCCAAGCACTTTTTGTGATGCAAAGAAACGGTCAACCACCATCCCTAGTACAAAAGGAGATAAAATAGAGGCGATGGGTCCTGTCGAATAAGCATCACCAATAATTGCTGATAAGCCATATTTCCCCATGACAACCCCTAGCGTGACATACCATGCCCCCCACACAAAAAATTGAAGGAACATCATTAACGCCAATCGCGGTACTACCCATACATGGGCAGTATTTTTACCGCCTTGAGCAAGACTATTTGTACCCATAAGACCCCCAATAATTTCTATTTTTTATTAGCCACTTTCAGGTAAAAAGGACGGCATAACCACGCCGCTTGGTTTCTGCGCATAACCTTTGGCTTGCGCAAGATGCAGTTCACAAATTCGACCGCCCCATCGCAATAGCGCTTGGCATAGTGCGCTTCGCTCTGTGGGAACTAAAACTACTGGCGTCGCACCACGATGATGTTTGTCTAACATCCAACCGAGTAAATCCAGCGCTACCTCATCACGATAGCTGCAGCCGGGTCCTAGCATCCTCGATGCGGGGTGTGCGATAGAGGCAAGATAACCTTCGATGCGCTGGTTATGCTCCCAGACTGCAATTCGCCATAACCCGCTGGTGTCATTCAAAAAATATTCAATATCCCGCTGACGACTAATACCCAATAAATCCGCTTCCAATTGTAAAATAGCCGGTAAGTCTTCGGTTCGAGCATCTCGCACAATTCCTTCGGTCAAACGAGGGAGATTTACGCCTTGCTCTGGTACTGAAATCGCCATATCTTGGTAAATTGCATAAGGTGTAAAACCGCCGCGGCGATAAAGAGAATAAGAGTCTAAATTCAGGGCACTTGAAATTAAGCGAATGGGGATATTTCCTGCTAATTCATCTGCTTTGGACAATAATTTCTTTGCAATACCCTGTCCAAATGCATTGGGATGGACATTCATAATCCCAAGACCCAAATGGGTTTCTCGTGGGTGAAAAAAACACGAGCCAAGAATATTAAGTTGTGAATCACGGGCTACCCAGTGGTAGTCGGGATCAAGTTGTTGGTATACATCAACAAATAAATGGCACTCTTCAGGCGCAGACTGAAATATTTCGCCTAAACCATGTTGCTGGTACCAGACATTCGTTGAGTGATAAATCAAATGCGCGACTTCACTCCGATCAGTGTATTTCGCAAGCTGTAGTTGTATATCCATTCATTACCTCTCATGTTTTATTGTTTATAAAATGAGGCTTTTCACTAAATGGCAGCTAAACTCAAAAATGAAATCGATTACATTTTTACTGAAATCGATTTCATTTATAAAATATAGCCAAATTGTTTCTTTCAGCAACTAGCTGAATGGTTCAATAATGACCTAAAAGATAAATTTGCAATCTGCATCACAAGTTGCTTGTATCAATCGTACTTTTCATCACGATGTTGCATACTGTAGATGGCAATAGACAAAAGGAAAAGTGAACAATGTCGATAGAAAAAGTGGCGAAAATCGCAGGAGTCTCTGCCGCAACGGTTTCACGGGTATTGAATGATCAACATATTGTCAAACCGGCAACTCGCGATAAAGTTCTCGCCGCCATCGCTCAGTGTAATTATCAGCCTAATTTATTAGCGCGCCAACTACGCACCTCGCGTAGTCGCATGCTATTAGTGTTAGTGTCTAATATAACTAACCCCTTTTGTTCACTGGTTGTACGAGGTATTGAAGAAGAAGCGGAACGCCACGGCTATCATATTTTGTTATGTAATTCTGAATCCAATCCAACGCGTGAATCCGCTTATCTGAGTTTACTCAGAGGTAAGGTTGTTGATGGCGTCATCACTATGGATGCAGTGAGTTGTTTGCCGGGACTTACTGATATGATTGGGGATTTTCCGTGGGTGCAGTGTGGTGAGGGGGATCCTGAATTTCGTGCGTCTTCGGTTACTATTGATAATTTACAAGCCGCTAGCGCTGGCGTTTATCATTTAGCAGCGAAAAATCGCCAACGCATTGCATTAATTAACAGTGATATGCGTTACCTCTATTCGCAGCAACGGGAACAAGGGTATCGAAAGGCCCTCGCTGAACTTGGCTTTGAGTATTGTAAAATCGAATATGTAGAAGAATTAGATTACACCGCGGGGGCGAAGGCCATGGAAAAGTTACTGCAAAATGCGCCCAAACCCGATGCCGTATTCGCGATTTCTGATGTCATTGCAGGCGGTGCAATGAGTGTTTTGCATCAGCAAGGTTGGCATATTCCGAATGATATTGCCGTGTTAGGGTTTGATGGTGTGCCCTTCGGTCAAGTAACTACGCCGCCATTAAGTACTATTGTACAGCCGATGCATCAATTTGGCATCCGTAGCGTTCAACTGCTTCTCAATAAAATTAAGCACCCGAAACTCGATGACAGCCATGAAATCCTCGAATGGCAATTAATTGAGCGTGGCTCAACTTAACTCACCTTTTTATTTCCATTCTGGAGCTGTGATATTGAAATAATACGGATAAGATAAATACTACTATTTTCTTTTCGTATTTATATTTTTTTATGGCCATAGCGATATGACCTGACTTATCAATATTAGTTAGGTCTCCTTGAATAGCGATTTGGCTAGCCATATTTATACCATAAATTATGACTTGATTTTATTCATCGCCATCAGCAATAAAAAATACCCACCACCTAAAATAGCGACAAATATTCCAGCAGCTATCTGTGTTGGATAAATAATAATTTGTCCTAGCCAATCTGCCCAAACCATTAATATACTGCCGATCAACCCACTAATAATAAGTTGTTGTTTCGCCTTTTTAGCGCCAACTAAAAAAGCCATATGGGGTGCAACTAAACCAAGAAATGCAATAGGGCCAACAGTAGAAGTGACAAAAGCACACAATAATGCAACTAAGATTAATAGCAATATAGTCGCTAATTGTGAATTTAGTCCTCTTCCCTGTGCAAATGACCGACTAATTGATAATAAAACTAGCCAACGATTTAACGTGATCGCTAATATAGCTAACACAACAATACTGATTGAAAAAATAATGGCCTGTTGCCCTTCCACACGATAAGTTGACCCTGAAAGCCATAATAATATCCGATAGCTACTCAATGTACCTTGAGCTAAAAAGAACTGAACAAAAGCTTCTAACGTTGCCGTTAGGCAGATCCCTGTCAAAATTAAGCTTGCTGGTGCGTATTGATGTCGTTTACCTAGGTACAACAATAGCCCTAATACAATCAGGCTCCCGATTAAAGCAATACCCCAAAATGAGGTTTGAATAGCAGTGCCTAATAGTAAACTAAATAGAACAAGTGCCGCTGTAGCACCTGAAGAAACCCCTAAAATATCTGGGCTGGCCAACGGGTTATAAATAATTCTTTGTAATAAAACGCCTGCAATACTCAATGCTAAGCCAGAGAATATAGCCGCTAATAAACGAGGCCATTTAATATCCCATTGAAAACTTGATGGCAGTTGCCAATAATATTGTTCACCATTCGTTTGTAAGCAAAGTGAAAATACAACTCCACTTGCTAACAATAAAATAAGAATACATACCGTGGTTTTGGAAAGTATTATTTTTGTTGGTAATAACCCTATCGATAATTGATCTTGGGCTGTCATTGCTCGGCGGCTAAACCAGATCAATAAAGGAGCGCCAATAGCAGCAGTCATTACCCCCGTAGGAACCACAATATTAAGGTAGTTTGTTAGTGCGATAGCCCCGCTGTCTGCAAGAAGCAATAAAATCGCGCCTACAACTGCACTGTTTAATAGCTCTTGCCTTGCACTCATATTCGCCATTCGCCGTACTATATTTGGGGCTAATAAACCAATAAAACTAATAACCCCTACAGTTGAAATAGTCGCCGCCACTAACCAAGATGCTAAAACAATAAAAAGTAAGAAAGTAGGTAAAACGGATAAGCCACGAGCTTTAGCCCCCTCATGACCTAATTTCAATAATGTCAAAATACGAGGTGCAAAACAGATAATAATAATGATAGGGAACAATAAAGGTAATAAACCAACCACTTTTTGCCAGCCATCTTGCGCTAGATTTCCTGCTCCCCACATAAAAATGTTTTGTGCAAATTGAGAATTTAATGTAATTAATGCAGTCGCTATAGCACCAAACAAAATATTGATGACCATTCCCGAAACAACCAACGGAATGCCTGTCATATTGCGAATACCTGCAATTAATATTACCAACCCAAATGCAAGTAATGCTCCCACCATCGCAGCTAGCGTTTGATATAACCCAATCTCATTACTAAACCAAATATTAACTACCACTAATGCTAACCAAGCACCGGATGATGAACCTAAGGTCAGTGGTGAAGTAAGATTATTTTGTGTTAATTGCTGCATCAAACTGCCCAATAAACCAAAAGTCGCGCCCACTAATAATGCCATAGCAAGGCGTGGTAATTGGCCATATAAATAAAAATAATCAGCAAACGTATCGGCTGAAGCAGGATGAATAATTAAAAATAATTGTTGACTGAGTATAACCCCAGGTTCGAGCTGAAGATTAATCAGCGCAAATACCATTAATACAAAAAATAGTATTGAGTACTGTTTAGTTGTCATTATGAGGAGCAACCTGTAATAAGCTTTCTGTTAATGCTTCCGCCATTAATTGCAAGGAGAATACACCACCATAATTCCAAACGGGACGAACACTATTTACCCGCCCTTGCTTAACAAAGGGCATCGACTGCCATAAAATAGAATCATTTAGTTTTTTTTCTTCTACAAATGGTTTGATATATAACACGTACCCGTCATTAATAAATTGTAATGAATTTATTCGTCTCTGTTCTATTCCCCAAGCACGTGCGGGAACTAAAATTGCGGGCTTTAATGCAAGCTGTTCAAGAACATAATTTAGCGTTGAGTTCTCAGTATAAAGAAAAATAGTGCTTAAACTTGAAAACCGGATAACAGCAATATCTGGTTTCGTGGAAAAAGCTCGTTCAAGCTGTGATCTTAATTCAGCAAAACGTTTATCCATTTTCATTAGATATTCATCAGCAAAAGAGGTCTTGTCAAATAAGCGAGCCAACGTTTTAAAATGCGCAATGGCTACAAGCCCTGAGTCATCTTGGCGTGCAAAATTTGATAAATAAACGACTGGCGCTATTTTTTCCAATAAAGGCAGTAAATCTTCTTGCGCGCTACTTGCAATAATAACATCAGGTTTCAATGCGGCAATTTGCTCTAAATTAGGTTCAGCCCGGGTTCCTACCTCTTTGACTGAAGAAGGAACAACAGGGTCAACAACCCATTGCTGGTAACTCTCTAATTCCGTGGCGCCAACAGGTGTGACTTCAAGGGTTAATAGCTGCTCCAGTAAATCCCAATCTAAAACCACAACACGCTGAGGCGGCGAATTGAACTCGATAATGCCACGACTGTCCGTAACAGAATAAGCCCGTGTATAAAATGAGCATAATAATGTACTTGTTAATAAAATAAGGCCAAGCAAATTGACTTTTAAGCGCATACGATAGCAACCCTATGATGTTCTGACTCTGGAAAATTAGGGTGTGGTATTAACTTAATCGGGGTATCGTAAAGTGACGATAGCCTTGCTTCATCATGAAGAAGAACACTTTTTCCCTCAAATTCTATTTTCCCTTTTTTTAATGCCACGATGTGTGTTGCATACCGTAAAGAAAGGTTGAGGTCATGAAGGATCACAATCACACCAATCCCATGAACTTTATTAAGCTCACTCAATAAATTCATTAACTGGTATTGATGGTGAATATCTAATGCAGAAGTCGGTTCATCCAGTATTAAAACTGGTGATTGTTGAGCAAGTAACATGGCAACCCATGCGCGCTGGCGCTCTCCACCAGACAAGTTGTCTGCTAAGTTCGCGGAAAACCCCTCAACCCCAGCTTTCTCCATCGCTTGTTGGATAATAATTTCATCGTCAGCTTGCCAGCGACCAAGTGCACCTCGCCACGGAAAACGCCCTAACCGCACAAGTTCTTTCACAGACAGCCCCGCTGAGGCTGGCAGTTTTTGTGGTAAATATGCGATTTTTTGCGCTAATTCTTTCGTTTTATATTGAGAAAGACTCGTGCCATTTAAATCAATTTGCCCGCTATCCGGTGCCATCTGCCCAGAAAGGAGATTAACCAGTGTAGATTTTCCTGAACCATTATGACCAAGAACCACTGTGAGTTCTGTTGTGGGTATATTTAACGAATCTATAGATAAAATAGAACGATGATCGCGAACGATATTAATATTTGCTAATCGAAACATAGAAAGGACTCAAGGCATGCCAACATTATTAGCATGCCTTTTTTAAAATTACCAAGTGTACTTTGTTTGTAACACAAATGAGCGCGATTGGCCGTAATAGCACCAGGTATCACAGGATGAAACATACTCTTTATTGAGGATGTTATTCATATTGAACTGGAACTGCCAATTGTTCGATAATTGATATATCGCGGCCATATCCCAGAGCGTCGCACTAGGAACAGAAAGGTTGCTGCTTGCTGGGTTATCCTTTGATTGACCATAATAGCGAATACCAGTTCCGAGTTTTAACGACTGGTTACTCACGATTGGAATTTCGTAGTCAGTCCAGACAGTCGCCATATGTTTGGGGATCATACCAGCCTGTTTACGTCCCTTACCACCTGTTTGATCTGTTTTCGCATTGGTATAAGTGTATGTCGCTTTAATATCCCAATTATCAGTAACACTTGCAAATAGTTCTGTTTCTATACCTTGTGAAGTGACTTTACCTGTTTGTGTTGCAACAGGGTGTTCAGGAGTTGTGACTAACGCATTTTTTTGTTCGATATCGAACCAAGCAATATTCCAATAACCATCCATAAAATAAGGTGTATATTTGATACCTGCTTCAAATTGCTCACCTTTAAGTGGTTTATACAGTTTTTGGGTTGTTGGGTCGATTGTCGATTGAACTTCAAAAGATTGAGAGTAATTTAAATAAGGTGAAATGCCATTGTCAGCAATATACATTAAACCCGCATTTAAACTCATCTGCCCATCATTTCTAGACTCATCTTCTGCTTTTTTATGTGCTTTATTTTCAGTTTTTACCCAATCATAACGTGCACCAACGACCCCAATCCATTTGCTATCAAGCTTTGTTTGGTATTGTGAATAAATACTAGCTTGTGTTTTATCAATAGTGCGATGAATGTTATTTGATGGGTCAAGTGGGGTATAGTGCCCATAAACTGGCTTCCAAGGGTTAATTTTACCAAAAGCATAATTATCCTGTTCATCGCCTTTGGTTTGATGATATTGGAATTCAATACCCGCAAGTAAGGTATTTTCAAACCGCTCACTATCCCATTCACCGACGATATTGTTATCAAAACTAAAACTTTGGTTTTTACCATCGCGAAAAACAATACCTTGCCCCAATTCCTGCACGGTAGGGTCTGCATTAAAGAAAGCATAAACACTTCTGAGTGTTAGGTCGTTGTAACCATAATTTACACGCTGCGCAAAACGCCACTCATCATTAAATTGATGTTCTAATAAATAACCCACTGAGAACTGAGTCCGCTTGTATTTATCGTAATCAGGCTCACCTAAATTGGTTGATGGCTTAATTTTACCGTAATTAGAGTGAATTAATGTTCCCGCCGCTGGGAAAAAAGGATTCGTGGGCGTACCATCATCGTGCAGATACGTTCCCATTAACGTAAGTACAGTCTGATCAGACAAGTCAAATGCCGCACTTGGCGCCAGATAAATACGTTTATTATCTGTGTCTTTGAGCTCCCCATCTGATTTTTTCATCGTTCCAACTAAACGGTAGCGGGCACCTGCATCGGCTGACGCCGTAGAAAGATCAAAACCTAGCGCTTGGTGATCGTTATTACCCGCTTCTAAAAATATTTCATTTTTAGCATTAATAGATGGTTTTTTCGTTACTAAATTAACAGCGCCTCCAGGAGTGGATTCGCCAAAGAGAACGGCTGATGCCCCCTTCACGACTTCAATACTTTCCAACCCATAAGGCTCAAGCAACCAAGTATAGTAGCCATCTCGATATAACCGGCTATTATCTATATAGGTTGCGGCATCAAAACCGCGAACTTTGAACCAATCAGTATCATTATCAGCCCCGTAAGGCTGTGCAACAACCCCCGAAGTATAACGAAGTGCTTCATCAATTTTTTGCGGAGCATGTATAGTCAAATCTTGTTCCGTAATAATCGAAACAGATTTTGGCGTTTCTTGCAGCGCAGTATTCACTTTGAGTGCTTGTGCACTGACAACGAAAGAGTCTTGTTTGTCGCTATTTTGTTCATTTGCCATGGATTGGTTTTGAACAGCCAGCGCTAACAAGGTGAAAATGGCAACCTGATGTAAACGAAATAAACCTAAATTTTTCACAAAATAGTTCCAATGATAATAATAATAAGTCTCAGTATTATTCCTAAAAATAAGTCAAATTAAAATCAATTTGGCATATTTACTTATAACAAATAGTTATTAAAAAAATCAATTTAGACACAATTAACCATACATAAAGAAGGGAGATTATTAAGCGAGAATAACGAAAATGATTTCGATACTAATGTTAGGTCATTATTTAAGTTAATAAATGCAAAAAATAAGGCGGGAGTGTTCCTTCCCGCCTAGTGCTATCATTTACTTATCAGGTTGTTAGAAATATTGCACTACCAGAACAACGCATATAACACACACAAGATAACCATAATTGCGTAGGATGCGATATTGAAACCTGTCGACGTTTTAAAGGTCTCGGACGTTAAAATAATCGCCCCCTCACAGTCATCTTCTTTTGCCGTTGTCAGGCTAATTAAACCAATCACGACTGCAGTAAAGAAGAAGGTGTACATCATTTGGTCAAGGAATGGCATACCTAACGGCATCAGTTTTAAGAATAGCGCAAACGGAATTGAGAGCAGCACACCGATAATCGCACCTTTTGCATTGGTTTTCTTCCAAAATAAGCCTAGTAAGAATACCGCTAAAATACCAGGGCTAACTAACCCCGTATACTCTTGAATATATTGAAAAGCTTGCCCAATGTTACCTAATAATGGTGCGATAAAACATGCCACAATTAACGCAACAACTGCACTAATCCGGCCGACATTCACTAGCTTATGATCCGCGGTTGATGGAGCAATGTATTCTTTGTAGATATCCATGGTGAAAATAGTTGCCACTGAGTTCAACATGGAAGCTAAAGAAGAAACGATAGCTGCAGCTAATGCCGCAAATACGACCCCTTTAGCGCCGACAGGTAAGAATTGAGTTAACCATGGGTAGGCTTTGTCCGCTTGGGCCAGTGTTGGCATATGCTCTTGTGCCATTGTTCCTAATCCCGCCAGTAATGCAGGGTCAGAAACAATCACAAATGCAGCAATACCCGGTACAACAACAAGGATTGGGACAATCAGTTTGAGAAATGCCGCAAAAACCAAGCCTTTTTGCGCTTCATTAATTGATTTGGCCGCTAATGCACGTTGAATAATATATTGGTTGAAGCCCCAGTAATATAAATTGGCAACCCATAGTCCGCCAATTAATACGGCAATACCGGGTAAATTGCTAAATTGCGGGTTGTCTTGGCTTAAAATCATTTCAAAATGTGCAGGCGCTTCACTTGCCATACGGCTCATACCCGCGAATAAACCCGCATCACCACCAATATAGCTCACCGCCATTATTGTGGTTAAAAAACCGCCTAAAATTAAAAAGAAAACTTGTACGACATCCGTCCACGCAACCGCAGATAGCCCGCCATAAAGAGAGTAAATCACTGCAAATAATGCTAAACCAAAAATAGCATAATGCATTGGAATGCCTAGGATTGTCTGTAATGCTAACGACCCTAAATAGAGAACTGAAGTTAAATTAACAAAGATAAATAATGCTAACCAGAATACGGCTAAGATCGTTTTTAACGTTTTATTAAAGCGTTTTTCAACAAATTCTGGAATAGTAAAAATACCTTTATCAATAAATACGGGCATAAAGTATTTTGCGACAATAATCAGAGTTAGTGCTGCCATCCATTCATAGGATGCGATGGCCAAACCAATTGAAAAGCCAGAGCCGGACATACCAATAAACTGCTCTGCAGAGATATTTGCCGCAATCAGTGAAGAACCTATCGCCCACCAAGGTAATGTTTTTCCTGCCAGAAAATAGTCTTTTGTACCTTTTTTTTGTCCTTTTTTATCTCGAGAAACCCAAAGACCCACACTAATAATGATAAGCACATACAGAATGAATATTCCGTAATCTAATGTGCTTAACCCAACCCCTTCAGTTTGCATAATCAAATTCCTTCGCCAAATGATAACGAAGCCAGTGTAAACGTTACCACAAAATATCACCGTTAAATGAATCACATATTTTCACAATATCCTCAACAACGTTAACTTAGTGAGTTAAATAACAGATTTTAATGCAAGTTTTTAGAAAAGAACGAAGACGAATTACTCGAAAGTAATCTATTTTTTGATGATTCCGTGAAGCTCATCAAATATTAATGAGAACGTTTACACGAAATGCGGTAATTTTATGCCTATAAAATCACTAGGCGTGCAAAGGCCTAACTGAATTACGTTGAACCAGTGTCGGTGAGTAAATCAAACTTTCAACTGTCGTTTTTTCCCCTCTTGCTAAGGAAAGTGCTAACTGAGTGGCTTTTTCTGCCATCATTTGAATGGGATAACGAATCGTTGTTAAGCGTGGATGGATATAGCGGGCAATCAATACATCATCAAAACCAATAACCGAAACTTGTTCTGGCGAGTGAATTTCATTTTCATCTAATACCGCGATGGCCCCCGCAGCCATAAAATCGTTGTAGCCCACGACCGCAGTGATCTCAAGTGATTTTATCAGCAAGTTAGTCATCGCTTGCTCGCCACCTTCCCCATAAGGAGCACCATATTCAACATAGCTATCAGGCAGTTGAATACCATTATTTTTCAATGCGTCTCGATAGCCCTGCAAACGTTGTATCGCATCCTCAATTTGGTGATTTGAAGAGATGTACGCAATTTTAGTGTGTCCATGACGAATGAGGTGTTCCGTCGCTAAGTAGGCACCTTTGTAGTTATTTAATGAAATACAGCGGGTTGCAATCTCATCAATATGGCGGTTGATCAGTACCATACTCGGGACTTCGTTCGCATATTGGAGTAGTTCTGCATCATCAAGGGCTTTAGAGTGAATGACCAAAGCATCACAGCGGTTGTTAATCAACAGCTCAATAGATTGGCGCTCTTCCTTTGCATTATGATAACCGTTACAAATCAAGATATGTTTACCATTTTTATGAGCTACCGCATCAACAGCTTTAACCATAACACCGAAAAATGGGTCTGACACATCGTTAACGAGCACCCCAATTGTATTTGAGCTTTGGTTCACTAACGCGCGAGCCGCCGCATTTGGGCGGTACCCTAGCTTATTCATTGCCTTTTTTACTGATGCAATAGAAGCTTGGCTTGCCTTAGGTGATTGATTAATCACCCGTGAAACAGTTGCAACAGAAACACCCGCTTCTTTTGCCACATCTTTGATTGTCGCCATCGTGCACCTCTACAATTAGGATGGCTTATTAAACAATGAGCTAGAATTAAAAACAATGGCATAGCGCATATTAAAATTATTTAGCTAAGACTCATCTATGCATAATATAGAAAAATAAAACACCGCATTTCAGCGGTGTTAATCAACAGTAGGCCTAAAAAATAAATTGATAACACGTTTCACTACAATATATTTGATTAGGCTGTGAAATCGGGCTGTATCGCTCCCCCCATTCAGGGTGGTTAACTGCATCAGGTGGAAATTGCGTTTCAAATGCAACACCAGAAAAAGGCGTATACGATTTTGTTTTACCCGCAACTGAAATCAAATAATTCCCTGTATAAAGCTGCATGGTGGGCATCGTTGTAGAAATATTCATTTTTACGTCCCTCTCAGGAGCACACAGCGATGCCACCGTTTGCCGTCCATCAATACGAGATGTTTCGAGAATAAATGTGTGGTCATATCCCCCGGCAGAAACTTGGTCGTTATCTTGGAGAAAATCGCGGCCAATGAGCTTGCTTTGGCGAAAATCAAAATTACCACCAGTCACATTACGCCACTCCCCACTGGGGATCCCTGCTTTATCTGTCGGTAAATAACAATCACTGTAAATCGTAAGAGCGTGATCTAGAGCTGTTTTATCACTACCTTCACCTGCCAAATTAAAATAAGCATGATTGGTTAGGTTCACAGGGCAGCTCTTTGTAGTTTGGTGTTTATAGCGGATAATCACTTGGTTTTCATCCGTTAATTCATAACTCACCTCAACGTTCAATTCCCCAGGAAAACCTTGGTCACCATCTGGCGAAATAAGTGAAAAAATAACCTGTTGAGCACTAGGCTGTGAAACTGCCCAAACTCGATAGCTAAAATTATCTTTCCCACCATGTAAGCAATTCACCCCTTGGTTGGCTGATACTAAATAATTTTCACCATGAATAGAAAAGCGTGCATTCGTGATTCGGTTAGCCACGCGCCCCACTGTCGCCCCCAAATACACGTCTTGTTCCTTCTGTTTATCCATATTTGGCGAACCTAGGACAACGTCTCGTTTCCCACTCGCTAGTGGTAAAATACAACTTAGCCAACTTGCCCCTAAACTTGTCAGGGTAATTTCCATATCATTTTTGTTGGTTAACACGACGACTTTGGGTGAACCTAATGTCTGATTTTTTTCTTGAGTAAACATCATGTTATTTCAACTTCTCAATGTGTTGATTTGCTTTTAACGCACCACACTCGCACCTGAGCTAGGTTGGCATACATAAATATCGGCTTGTAAACCTGTCGCTTTCTGGTATTGCGCTTCTACCGCGTCAATCACTGGTTGAACACATTGCTGCTGCATCACTGCAACCACACAGCCACCAAAGCCCCCTCCGGTCATACGTACCCCGCCTTGAACACCTAAAACGGACTTAACGATATCCACTAAAGTATCAATTTCTTTAACTGTGATTTCGAAATCATCACGCATGGAAATATGTGACTGCGCCATTAATTCGCTTAGTTGCAACAAATCATTTTGCGTTAATGCTTTTGCTGCCGCCAAAGTACGCTCATTCTCACTGATCACATGTTTGGCTCGCTTGGCAACGACAGGAGATAACTGGTGTTGCTGCTGTAAAAATTCATCAAATGTGACATCGCGCAACGCTTTCACTCCAAACAAATTAGCAGCTTCTTCGCATTGTTGGCGGCGTGTATTGTATTCACTCCCAACTAAGCCCCGTTGCTTATTTGAATTGATAATCATTACAACCAAATCATCAGGTATGGAAATAGGAAATAGTGCTAAGCTACGGCAATCAATAAGTAAAGCATGGCCAGCATCACCACAAGCTGAAATAAGTTGGTCCATAATGCCGCAGTTACAACCAACAAATTGGTTTTCAGCTTGTTGGCCATTCAGCGCGATATCTTGTTGGCTAATATCTAATTGATACAAGGCCTTAAGTGTTTGTCCAATCACAACTTCCAGTGAGGCTGAAGAGCTTAAACCCGCGCCTTGTGGGACGTTTCCACTGACTGCAATATCGCAACCATTAAACGAAAACCCTCTTTGTAAGAGAAACTTCACTACGCCGCGTATATAGTTCGCCCACATTTTTTCAGGCAAAAATGTAATATCGCCATCCAAACTGAATTCATCACACTCATTATGGTAATCAGCCGCAACGACTCGAATGATGCGATCATCACGTTTTGCTGCTGCAGTCATCGTTTGGTAGTCAATCGCACAAGGCAAAACAAAACCATCATTGTAGTCTGTATGTTCGCCGATAAGATTCACTCGCCCTGGCGCTTGAACATATATTTCAGGTTGATAACCAAAGGTTTTTTCAAACGATGTGGCAACAGTTTGCTTTAACGTTTCCATTTTTTATTATCCTTAATACGTCATTTGCTTAACCCAGCACACAGCCAAGTTAATTACAATTTGATAAATTATTTAGCGGTTTAATTTTGTTTATAATGGCAGTCACTCACCTCACGTAAACGTTGCGCGGCTTGTTCTGGCGTGATGTCTCTCTGGGTTTCCGCTAACATTTCATACCCCACCATGAACTTTTTCACTGTCGCTGAACGCAGTAATGGTGGATAAAATAAAGCATGTAATTGCCAATGTTCGATACTTTGGCTTTCATTCATAAAAGGCGCAAAGTGCCATCCCATTGAATAAGGGAAAGAGCAATGAAATAGGTTATCGTAGCGACTTGTGAGTTTTTTTAGCGCTATAGCAAGGTCTGCGCGAATGACTTCATTCATTTCATCCATGCGGCGAATATGTTGTTTTGGTAGTAACAGCGTCTCAAATGGCCAAGCCGCCCAATAAGGGACAAGTGCAATCCACTCTTGAGTTTCAACAACAATCCGTGAGCCATCTTGTTGTTCTGCTTTAATATAATCAATTAATAAATTACGGTCATGACGTTGATAATATTGCGCGAGAAAGTGGTCCTTACGTGCAATTTCATTGGGTAAAAAATCACTAGCCCAAATTTGTCCATGAGGATGAGGTTGAGAGCACCCCATTATTTCCCCTTTATTTTCAAAAACTTGAACCCAAGCATAGTGTTCACTTAATTCGGCGATTTGTTGCTGCCATGTTTCGATAACGCCTTCAAGTTCAGGCACAGACAGCTCTGGCAGTGTTTTACTGTGATCAGGAGAGAAACAGATCACTCGGCTAACACCACTCACCGATTGTGATTGAAACAACTCAGATTGATTATCAGGTTGGGCACAGGGTTGTGCTAATAATGCACCATGGTCATTTTGGAATACATAAGTCCCTTGGTAGTTAGGATTGACCTCCCCTGAAACCCTTGTATTACCTGGGCAAAGAAAGCAGTGTGCATCATACTGAGGTAAATCTTCTATTGATGACTTTTCATCTTTACCGCTCCACGGGCGTTTTGCTCGATGGGGAGACACTAACACCCATTGGCCCGTTAATGGGTTATAGCGACGATGGGGGCAATCCGAAGGGTTAAATGGCATTGTATTCATCTTATCTGTCTCCTCAATTTCATCACCATTGGGGATATTTGATTGCTATCCGCAGCCATCCACAGCCCTATCATCAATCGTTGATCCTGTTGCATTTATCTTCTCCCTCAATACTGCTTAAGCATAACTTCACCTTCAAACCTGTCGTTACCACGAATTATAGCAACGAGTTTCAATAGGATTCTGTGATCCATCTCGATTAGTGTAAACGTTTACACAAAAATATAAAGCTGTCCATTTTGAGTAAAATAATAATATTTGGCTGCAAGTTAAGTAAAAAGCCGCCCCTTAGATGGACGGCGATACAAGTAATCGAGTTTATTAACACAAATTCAGAGGTAGGTTTGCAAGCAATCAAGCCGACTATTGTAGACTTGGTTTAGTATAACGCTATAGAAGAATCAACCTTCCACGCTGACCTCTTTCTTCGTCATTACCATTACAATAATTAGCAGTAAAATTAAGAAAATGGATAGGCCTAATAGTAAGGAATAGAAACCATTCCATTGGTATTTTTCAATAACGATTGATAATGAATATCCTGCGATTGATGCCCCAATATAAGCGAATAGACTGACAAACCCTGTTAAAGCCCCAGCGACATTTTTATGTGAAATAAAAATCAGCATAACTAATAAAAATGAACGACTCAGTGTTATATCAGCTGTTTAGATGAAATAACATGAACCCCTTTAGAGGGAGCCACAGCGGCCTCAAATAATGCTTTCGCAATATTTGTTGCGGGGCTAACTTGGCAACTAGCTGGCAGTATAGGTGATAGAAAAGAAATAATACGGATCACAACGACTTCACCCAAACGCGCTGTTTGGCGGTCACCACTAATCACATTCGGCCGAACCAAAGTTAAAGAATCAAAACCCAGTGACATTAAATCTTGTTCGAGCTGCCCTTTTACTCGGCTATAAAAAAAAGGTGACTTCGCATTTGACCCCAAAGCAGAAGTCAACACAAATGTCGGGCAGTGCCATTTTTTGGCCAGCTCTGCACAAGTTAAAGGATAAGTGTAGTCTACTTGACGAAATGCCGCTTTCGACCCTGCTGCTTTGAGAGTTGAACCCAGTGCACAAATCACCGCATCGACTTCCCATAATGCAGCCTCATCAGGCAGATGATTAAAATCTACAATAGGTGCTTGTAATTTCTCATGTTCTGCTAATGCATGTCGTGTTGGTGCTATCACCTGAGTCACACGAGAGTCTGCAAGAGCCAAAGATAAAACATGACTTCCCACAAGCCCTGTCGCGCCTAACAGTAATATTTTCATTTTATTCACCCATGCAATGAATGGAGAAGTTCAATTATAGCCTTGTCAGTGGGCTTCCACTAGATTCATGCTGTTTTTTCGTACTAACTTAGTTGTTTGTGGCTCTTTTGTTGTTTGATTGTGAAAATTGCTTGATATTAGTAATCATTCTAAAGATAATCATTATCAATATCATTTCGATTATCAACAAACTTAGTATGGTAAATAATATGACAGCCCCAGTTGCAGAAAATACCGTCGAAACGGCAAAACAAACCGTTAAAACTGACGTGATAGAAAGCCAACAATTATTGGGCCCTGCCGGTAAGGTCTCAATTCAACATAATGGCGAACTTTATCAATTGAGACAAACGCGTACAGGTAAGTTGATCTTAACTAAGTAAAACCGAACCCAAAGTAAGTCGCACCAAAACTTAATTCGCAAGCCACCTAGGTCAATTATCCAGGCAGCCAGCTTAATCTAAACATAGGAAAAGGTTTCTTATGGAGTTTAAACTGACGTCTGTATTCCACATTTGTACCGCTAAATATCGAATTAGCAAGGATAGTCACTCGATACTTTACTATCGCACAGCGGTCGCTTTCATGTGCAAAATCCCAAATAGCCCTGCTGAACACAAACCAGTAGTCTGCTATTACCTCAGCTTTATACTTTCGTTATGTGTTCACTCCTCTTGCTATGTTCAGACACTGCTTACATGCAATTTTTCCTGTGTCATACCGAATTCAGGTCCTCCAGACCAATGCATCGTCATCAATTAATGCGAATTCACTCTGCTTAATACAGATAAAAACTATATGGAGTATCACAATTATGTCCCCTGTTTTGCGAATGTCAGTCCTGACCAGTGCCATTTTAGGCGTGATAGCAAGTGCTCAAGCACAAACAACAGAGCCAACACCAAAAAAAAATCATCATGATGTGATGACCGTCTATGCCACAGGTAGCGAACGTGACAGCTTCGAAACTCCGATGATGGTTACCGTGATTAAAAACGATTCACCTGAAACAAAAACGGCCAGCACGGTCAATGATATTTTACGCAAAGTCCCTGGAATTGGCGTCACCGGTACCAGCCGAGCGAATGGGCAAGATATTTATATGCGCGGGTTTGATCGACGCGGCATTTTGACTTTAGTTGATGGTATTCGCCAAGGCACAGATACAGGCCATGTTAATGGCACGTTTATCGACCCGGCTCTGATTAAGCAAGTTGAAATCATCCGTGGCCCTTCAGCCTTGCTTTATGGCAGTGGTGCTATGGGCGGTGTGATTGCTTGGGAAACGGTTGATGCCAAAGATTTGTTGCGTGAAGGCCAAGACCACGGTTTCCGTGTCTTTACCGAAGCCGCTACAGGCGATCATAGCTTCGGTTTCGGTGGTACCGCATTTGGCCGTAGTGATGACCTTGATGGGCTATTCAGTTTTGTGACTAAAGAAACCGGTAATGTCCGCATGAGTAATGGCGATGACATGAAAAACAAAGAAACCATCGGTAACCTGCTCGCGAAAGGTACTTGGCAAATTGATGATGCACAAAAGCTTTCTGGCCAAGTGCGTTATTATAATAACGATGCCAATGAGCCGAAAAATCCGCAAGAAATTAATGCGGGGAGTGACAATCTAAAAGTTAACCGCACCACCCGCCAACGTGATGCGCAGATGACTTATCAAATCAAACCGGGCTCACAGGAATGGTTAAATTTTAAAGTCACGCCTTATTACTCCGATGTTAATATCACAGCAAAAGGCCAAGGAACCCCCTATGAAGGCCGTACACAAAAAACTTATGGCATAAAAGCAGATAACCGCTCTAACTTTTATAACTTGCCATTAGCGTCACATAACCTGACTTACGGCAGTGAAGCTTATAAGCAAAAACAAACCCCTTATGCAAATACCACCCAATTCCCCGATGCGGACATCACCTTTGCATCTGGATTTTTACAAGATGAAATTAGCCTAAAAGATTTGCCTGTTTCCTTTATTGTCGGTACGCGCTATGACCACTATAAAGCCACATCCGATGGCAATGAAGATGTGAAAAAAGGCAAATGGTCATCTAAAGGGGCCGTTAGCATCACACCAACAGAGTGGTCGATGCTATTTGCGTCATATTCAGAAGCCTTCCGAGCCCCTTCTATGATGGAAATGTATAACGACGAGGTCCACTTCCAAATGGGGCCAATCGTTAATCGATGGAAACCAAACCCTAATCTGAAACCTGAATCAACCCGTACGGCAGAATATGGTTTTGGTCTGCGTTTCGATGACTTATTGATGGAAAGGGATAACCTGCAATTTAAAGCCAGCTATTTTGATACCAAAGCGAAAGATTACATCAACACATATGTGAATGTTGATAGATATGTTCTGCAAAATAACTACACCACATCAATCAATACTAAACGTGCAAAAATTTGGGGATGGGATGCCTCGATGGATTATAAAACCGACTATTTCAATTGGAGTTTGGCTTATAACCATACTGAAGGAAAAGATGAATCTAATGGAAAATCAATAACATCAATTAAACCTGATTCTGTCACCAGTAATTTGGCTGTGCCTATCGCAGACAGCGGTTTTTCAGTGGGCTGGTTAGGCGAGTTTACGCGCCATACCGACTTCAATAAAGCCTCTAAAGCTGAACATCAAGCCGGCTATGCCGTGCATGACTTCTATGTGAGTTACCAAGGTGAAGGACAACTCAAAGGGTTAGAAACCAGTGTCGTGTTAGGCAATGCTTTTGATAAAGAATACTACTCATCACAAGGCATTCCTCAAGATGGACGTAATGCCAAGCTGCTTGTCAGCTTCCAATGGTAATTCACACAATATTAAGGAGATAAACGTGAATTCAGCACTTTACGAGCGTTACCAACAAGCAAAAACAGAGAACAAAGCCAAATACGCTCGCGATCTCGCCGCCTATTTAAATGTATCTGAAGCTCAGCTCCTGCATAGTCGTGTTGGTCACGACAAAGCTGTTCGTTTAAACGTCGATGCCCCCACTTTGTTGACAGAATTAGCCACTGTTGGAAAAGTGAAAGCGATTACACGCAACGAATATGTGGTTCATGAGCAAGTTGGTCGCTATGACAATGCGACATTTAGCCCACATGGCGGCTTAATTTTAAACCCTCGAGCCCTTGATTTACGAATGTTTTTCAGCCATTGGGACGCTATCTTTGCTTTGACAGAAGATAGCAAACACGGTGAGCGCCATAGTATCCAATTCTTTGATAAACAAGGTGATGCGCTACATAAAGTTTACACCACCGATGAAACGGATATGGCGGCATGGCAAGCACTGATTGAAAAATATGCTACCCAAGATAACCCGGAACTCATCCATGAAGCAGCAGCGCCATTTACCAGCCAGCCCGTTAGTGAAGAGCTAAAACAACAGCTAGAACAAGAATGGCGCAACATGACAGATGTTCACCAATTTTTTGTTCTCCTGAAGAAAAATAACCTCAGTCGCCAGCAAGTTTTCGCCGCAGTCAGTGATGATTTGGCTTGGAAAGTGCCTAATGATTCCTTCAATCAGCTGATTAACACTGCATTCAAAGATCAAAACGAAATTATGATTTTTGTGGGCAACCGCGGATGTGTGCAAATTTTCACTGGTGAAATCCAAAAAATCATGCCATACCAAAGTGAAGGTTCAGACTTAAAGTGGCTAAATATTTTCAATCCTGATTTCACCTTGCACATGATTGAAAATGGTATCGCCGAATGCTGGGTTACACGTAAGCCAACGCAAGATGGCCATGTGACAAGCCTTGAAGTCTTCGATAACCAAGGAAATCAAATCGCACAAATGTATGGGCAGCGTACGGAAGGGACTCCAGAGCAAGAGCAATGGCGCCAACAAGTCACCGCATTACCCCGCATTTAAACCTAGGTAACTTATTATGAAACAATGGCTTCTAATCTTATCAACGCTGTTTATCTCTGTTAGTTCTTATGCAGCAGAACGTATCGTCACCTTAGGTGGTGATGTGACTGAAATTGTGTATGCACTCGGAGCACAAGAACAGCTCGTTGCCCGTGATAGCACCAGTCTTCATCCAGAGCAAGCGACCAAGCTCCCTGACGTGGGCTATATGCGTATGCTTAATGCGGAAGGCGTGTTGTCAATGCGTCCGACTTTAGTACTTGCGAGTGAGTTAGCTAAACCCTCAATGGCTCTCTCGCAAATCGAAAAAAGTGGCGTAAAAATTATTAAGGTAACAGGGAAACCCAGTTTAGAAGCCATTCCAGAAAAAATTACCACTATCGCTAATGTGGTCGGTAAAACAGAGCAAGGAAAACAATTGGTTAATCAATTTAACCAACAACTTAGCCAAGTAAATACGGCACCTATAGATAAAAAAGTCCTGTTCATTATGAGCCATGGCGGCGTTCTACCATTGGCAGCAGGAAAGCACACTGCAGCAGATAGCGTGATTAACGCAGTCGGTGCAAAAAATGCCATGAGCAGCTTCGACAGTTACCGTCCTTTATCCCAAGAGGGTTTGCTATCAAGCCAGCCTGATTTAATCATTTTTACTCAGGAAGGGGTTAAATCATTAGGCGGAATAGAAAAAGTGTGGAACTTACAAGGAATGTCAATGACCCCCGCAGGAAAAAATAAAGCGCTTTTGGTTGTTGATGATGTCGGTATGCTCACCTTCAGTTTAGGTACGCCTAAAGTCATGCAACAACTACGTGAGGCATTAGAAAAATCCCAATGAGTCGCTTTAAAAACCCATTTTTGGTGATTATCATTTTATTGTTAGCACTTGGTGGTTTAGTTCTCATCGCGTCGAATGCAGGCGCCATGAACTTTTCATTAAAAGCACTGTGGCAGGCTTCTGCCACAGACTCGGATTGGCAGATATGGCTGAATATTCGCCTTCCTCGTGTGTTAATTGCCATCTTAGTTGGTCTTGCCTTGGCGGTGTCTGGTGCCATTATGCAAGGGTTATTTCGTAATCCACTTGCCGACCCTAGCTTACTCGGTATCAGTAGTGGTGCGGCTTTATCCGTTGCCGCATTTATCGTTTTCTCTGTTTCATTACCAACTGTGATGCAAGGTTATGGCCATGTTGCTGCTGCTTTTATTGGTAGCCTAACCGTTTCTTTTATTATTTTTAGCTTAAATCGTTCATCAAATGGCAACCTCGCAAAATTACTTCTCGCGGGCATCGCAATCAATGCACTGTGCATGTCATTCATCGGTGTTCTTAGTTATATCAGTAATGATCAACAGCTAAGGACATTTAGTTTATGGATGATGGGCACACTCGGTAATGTTGACTGGACGTCACTGACCATTGCCGCTTCAGTTATTCTTCCTATTTGTGTTATCTGCCTAATGCAGGGAAATAAGCTCAACATTCTGCAATTAGGGGATGAAGATGCACATTACCTTGGGCTTAATGTTGAACGCACCAAATTTATTTTATTATTCCTCAGCGCCATGTTAGTCGGTTGTGCTGTTGCAATGAGTGGGGTTATTGGTTTTGTGGGTCTCGTTGTTCCGCACCTTATTCGTATGACACTCGGCCCTGACCATCGCTGGCTCATTCCTGGTTCAGCTATCGTAGGGGCGGGGTTATTACTGATTGCTGATACGGTAGCGAGAACTGCGGTTGCGCCTGCTGAAATTCCTGTTGGCTTGCTGACAGGCTTGATTGGTGGCCCCTACTTCTTATGGCTCATTTTGCGACAGCCTGCAGGGAGAATCTAAATATGCAAACCAAACCGTTCTTATTAGAAGCACAAAATTTATCTTATAAAATCAGTGAAAAGACACTGATAGATAATGTGAGTTTATCTATTGAGCAAGGGGAATTTGTCGCGATCATTGGGCCAAATGGCGCAGGGAAATCCAGCCTATTAAAATTACTAACAGGTTATAACACCCCAACCCATGGCACGTGTTTTATTGAAGGCCGAGCGATGAGTGACTGGGATCATAACGAATTAGCGCAAAAACGTGCCGTCATGAAGCAACATAGCCACTTACAATTTGCTTTTACTGTTGAAGATGTTGTTGCTATGGGAAGAACCCCCTACGGTTCTGAATATAAAAATACCGCTATTGATGAGGCGTTAACACAAACCAGTTGCCAATCACTACGGCAGCGGGATTACCGCCAACTTTCAGGGGGGGAGCAACAACGCGTTCAATTAGCACGAGTATTAGCACAATTATGGCAACCGACAGCTCAACCCGCTTGCTTATTTCTTGATGAACCCACTTCAGCACTTGATTTATATCACCAACAGCATAGCTTACGGTTACTGCATCAACTGACGCGTCAACGACCATTAGGTGTTTGCTGTGTATTGCATGACCTTAACTTAACCGCTCTGTATGCAGATAAAGTGTTATTAATTCATGATGGAAAGCTTGTTGCTCAAGGTTCCCCTATTGAAGTTTTAACAACTGAAAATTTAACTCAATGGTATCAAGCTGACCTAGGTGTTACTCAACACCCAGAAAATAACACGCCTCATGTTTATTTGCGCCATTAACTAATATCTAAAAAGTACTTTATTCAACTCACTTTAAGGGTAAAGTACTTTAATATTCTTATCTTAATAAAGAATTATTAAACCATACCGATTTTAATATGTTATCAATAACTTTTAATGGTGTTAGTCTTTACATCAATAGTATTTACTCTCTTGATGCACTTCAGTTAATAAAATAGTTATTAGCCCAAAAAAGTGTAAAATCTATATAATCCGTTAATAAACCCGTAAATTTCAAAAATAAATCTCAAGTAATTTCACTTAGAATACCTAAGCATCGCGCAGGTATTTCAAAGGGTTTACATGGAAAACAATATTATTGAAACATTAATTGAGTTAACGCATCGTGGAAATGATGATGTTAAAATTGCAGCTATTTCTGCCTTAGGAGATTATAAAGTAACCGTTGAACAACAAAATGCAATCAACCGCTTACTTGAACTCTGTAAAGACCCAAATAAAGATGTCGCAGTGTCTGCAATAAAAGCGCTAAGTAAACTCTCCGACCATTTTTAATATACAAACAATATCTTTTTATCAATACTCTTCTTGAAATTAAAACTTATTAATTAAACTTATTTAACTTTCTCGATCTCTCTAGTCACTAAATATGAATAGGTAATAATGTCTACTACCTATTCATACGCTAGCTCAGCCACACTACACTCAAATTAGTTGTGTTTTTTGATATCAATAAATACCTCCTTCTAGTAGCATTTTAAACATTGAAATTACCCTCTTAAAAAATAAATGAGTTTTAATTCATTTATTAATACCTATTAGCAGGATAATGAATGGATAACAAAGTCATAAATACATTACTTGATTTAACAAAAAGAAAAAATGATGATGTAAAAATAGCCGCTATATCCGCTTTAGGCGATTGTAAAATACAGCTGAAACAACATATTACGATTAACCGCCTACTTGAATTATGTAATGACCCAAATAAAGATGTCGCAATCAGCGCAATTAAAGCAATTAGCAAGCTCTCCAATGAGGTGGTCGAATAGTGACTTGAGCATTATTACGATAAAATAATGGAAATAGTAAAGTGAAACCAATTAGTGGTCTCACTTTATGATATTTTAGTTATTATCGCTTAAATATCGTGCATGAAATGCAATATGTTCACCAATGAAACTACTAATAAAGTAGTAACTGTGATCATACCCATCACGCAGATTCAAACAATATTCAAATTGTTTTTTATCACAAATATCCGCAAATAACTCTGGTTTCAGTTGCTCTTGGTAAAAAGGATCCGCAGTACCGACATCCACTAAAATAGGTGGAATAGCCTCAGCCTTTTCGAGCAATTCAACGGTGTCATATTGAGACCAACTAACCGTATCTTCCCCCAAATAAGCCATAAACGCTTTTTGCCCCCAAGGAACCTGAGTTGGAGCAACAATCGGAGAAAATGCAGATAAACTACAATATCGACCTGTATTACGTAGGCCAATCATTAAAGCGCCGTGCCCACCCATAGAATGGCCAAAAATAGCGCGTTTTTCAGATACAGGTAAATGTGTTTCGACTAAATCAGGTAGCTCAGACACAATATAATCATACATTTTGTAATGATTACGCCACGGAGCTTGCTGCGCATTCACATAAAAACCTGCACCTTGCCCTAAATCATAGGCCTCGTCATCAGCGACTTCAGTACCGCGAGGGCTGGTATCCGGTGCAATAAGAATTACGCCATATTTTGCCGCAAATTGTTGGGCTCCCGCCTTAGTGATAAAATTTTGCTCATTACAGGTTAACCCTGATAACCAATAAATCACCGGGCAGGCGACTGTTTTCGCTTGTGGTGGTAGATAGGCTGCGAACTTCATTTCACAGCCGAGCACAGTGGATTGATGTTGATAAACATCCTGCCAGCCCCCAAAACACGCATGGCGTTCAATTCTCTCCATCAAAGACTCCTTAATCATAGTGAATAACGGTACGGATTGATTTACCTTCATGCATTAAATCGAATGCGTCATTAATACTGTCTAATGGCAATGTGTGCGTCACAAAGGGAGACAGTTCAATATCCCCCTTCATGGCATCTTCAACCATTTTTGGCAATTGGCTACGGCCTTTCACACCACCAAATGCCGTACCGCGCCATGAACGCCCTGTCACTAATTGGAATGGACGAGTTGAAATCTCTTGCCCTGCTCCTGCGACACCAATGATAATCGATTGGCCCCATCCGCGATGTGCACTTTCAAGTGCGGCACGCATGACATTCACATTACCAATACATTCAAAGGTATGGTCAACACCCCACTGGGTTTTCTCAATCAGAACCTGTTGAATCGGCTTATCAAAATCATTAGGGTTCAAACACTCTGTCGCACCAAATTGACGTGCTAATTCAAACTTAGAGGGGTTAGTATCGATAGCAATAATACGACCAGCCTTTGCTTGCCTTGCCCCTTGAATAACTGCCAGACCAATACCACCGAGCCCAAAAACAGCAACTGAGTCACCTTCTTGCACTTTAGCTGTATTATGTACCGCGCCAATACCGGTTGTCACACCACAACCTAATAAACAAACTTCTTCATGGTTAGCTTGAGGGTTAATTTTTGCCAAAGAGACTTCGGCAACAACGGTATATTCACTGAATGTTGAACAGCCCATGTAATGATAAACTGGCTGGCCATTATAAGAAAAACGTGTTGTTCCATCTGGCATCACACCTTTACCTTGTGTTTCTCTGACAGAGACGCATAAGTTTGTTTTACCTGATTCGCAAAAAACACATTTCCCACATTCTGCCGTATAAAGTGGAATGACATGGTCACCCACACTAACACTGGTAACACCTTCACCGACTTCGACAACAACACCTGCGCCTTCATGCCCTAATACCACAGGAAACAAACCTTCTGGGTCATCTCCTGACAATGTAAAAGCGTCAGTATGACAAACACCTGTATGGCTAATTTTAACTAACACTTCCCCAGCTTTTGGTGGCATGACATCAATTTCGACAATTTTTAATGGCTCACCTGGGCCAAATGCGACTGCTGCACGTGATTTCATCGTTATTCCTTCTTTATTTACCGCAAATAGGTACGAATTAATGAGATAGCATCGTCTACTGAGTCTTTTTGCAACTGTGTTGTCGCAGACTCTTGAAGCCCTTCTCGTAAATGACTTTCTAATACCCCTGCCATCAAACCATTAACTGCACCGCGAATAGCAGCAATTTGTTGTAAAATGGCAGCACATTCAACTTCATCCTCCAAGGCCGACTCCAAGGCAAACAATTGCCCTTTCAGCTTTCTAACCCGAGTAAGGACTGCTTTTTTTTCCTTTGGGGAATGTGGCATATTTAAGCCTCTTTAATATACATAGGGGGAGTATAGTATCTATAGGATTATCTGTACAGAATTGCTTATTTTTATGACCCCAAAATACAAAATAATATTAGGTATAAAGGTTAAACAGTAAAACGTGAATATCACGTTCTACTGTCTTCAATAAGAAATAGATTAACGCTACAACAAGTTAAAGTATTTATCTGGCTGATACTGAGGGGGAAGTGGTTGAATATCTAACATATCCAATGCATTACGTTCAATACTATTACAAATAGCATTAAGCGGTAAATCATTTGCAGCAATCCCAAAAGGATCTTCGAGTTCTTCTGCTAATGCATCCCACGCTAGGAAGGTATAAGAAATAAAAACAGAAACAAATGGCGTCATAAAATGTAGGTCTACGACTAATGCAAAAGGAAGTAACGAACAAAATAGATAGACTGTTCGCTGTAAAATTAACGTATACGCAAACGGGATCGGCGTATTCGAAATACGTTCACAGCCGCCAAGTACGTCCGATAATGCATTAATATCTTTATTAATGGCTTGAAAGAGTACATCGCTGATGACTTTTTTATCACGTAATTCCCCCACCTTTAGGCCAATCTGCAACAATATTCGGCTAGTGGGAAACGGACTTCGGATAACCTCATCAAAAATATTTCGAGGTAATAACCGGTACAAGTCAATGATTGGACTGGTTTTTCTTAGTTCGTGTTTAAGGCTCCAACCAAAAGCAATCAACAGATTCGCAAACTCCTTTTGAGCTAATTGGTCATTAGGTAATAACCCTTTAATATTCCTTAAAATATTTCTTTGATTAATTAATAATGAAGCCCAAAGCGTTCGCGCCTCAATCAAACGGCTGTAACAGGCATTATTACGAAAACCGAGGAAGATTGCGATGGCAATCCCCAGTAAGCTAAAAGGAGCAATCGTTAAGTGTATACCTAATCGTTCGTACCATTGAAAACTGAGTACTGCTACGATAGATATCATTATATTTAGAGAAAGCCGAAATGTTATTTTTGACAGTACAGAACCATGCCAGTCGAATAACCGAAAAAACCAGTGCTGATGAGGACGAATAACCATAAGAAGACATATTGAATTAAGAAAACGACATTAACTTATTATTTCATTGATTAATTCAATGCGCTATAGCCAAACAACAATTAAAGTGAATATCACAATAATTATGACAAGCAGCAATAGCGCTAAATTCATCCAACACGGTTTTCGTTTATAAGTAATATTTGATTTTAATATTACTTATTAAGCTAGTTTTTTGCGGCTTTTAAACGCTCAATTTCATCTTGTAACGCTTCTATCTGCTGCTCTAAATGATCCGTTTCAGTAAAACTATATCGATGATTTAATTTAGTTGGGCCTGTGGCTCCGGAATAATGGTCGTAGCAGTTATTTTGTACATTTGAAATAGCACGCTCTAACCCCATGACTCTATTTCGATTACCGTGCATTTTGGCATATTTTAGCTGTTTTTCTAATTGATAGATTTTTTTATCACAACCATAATATTTATAACCGGCTTGAGCGGATACTGGAATAATCAGTGTTGATAAAATTATTAACAGTATTTTTTTCATGTCACATTCCTAATTCAAAAAATAATTTACCTGTGGCTATTTCATCATTTTGGCACATTATTAATATAGGTAAGCTCCTAATTTAGCTTAGGCTAAACAAATATAACGAGTAATTAAAATAAACCCACCTAAAATGATAACAATCATTTATTATTAATGATGAGTATTAAGTTAAAATGTTTTTTTTACATGATTTATTACAGACAGACACATTTTTCCCTGATACTTTAATATTAAAGGATTATTCTACAAGGATGTAGCTAGTTTCCGTACCTCAGTAGGTAAGCAATACGTATTATTACCAAATGCTTCATAAAACAACATATCAATCTAATTAATCCATATCTCGTATTTAATCTCTTATCCGCATTAATATTAATTTCTACTATTTTCATCAAAAAAACGCATTTAAATTTTCGAGATTTAATTTTTTCGATGATATCTGATTCAGAATAAGCCTAAACTCCCACCTCCTTTCATATTTGTTTACGACGGTTTACTGAGTAAAGATATACTCTTTGAATATAAAGAAGATAACCTCAAATGAGAATCACATGCATCACACCGAATTCGAACTCAAGTTCGCCAATGCTAACGAACAACAATTTCATACCGCATTAAAACAAGCAAGTCAGGAATATCTGCAAACTAAGCACGATCACGTGTATGCCAGCCTAGCTGACCTTGCTGCAATTGGCGTCTTGTTTATTGTTGCTGTTCTGAGTTATCTTCCAATTCTCATTACAACATCTACCACAGTTTACATATTGTCCTATTTTGTATTTGTCTTACTCATCATGCTATTAAATGTGATTGGCCAACATGACGCCTGCCATAATACCTTATTTAAATCCGGCTGGAAAAATCGGTTATTTGGGCGTTTAGTTACATTACCCTTAGGATTAGAACCGGAATTTTGGCGCACACGCCACGTTCATTATCACCACCATTATGCCAATATCGAACATTATGATTTAGACACTGAAGAAAATGGCATATTCCGCCAAACACCCTTTCAGCGTTGGCGACCTTTTATGAAATATCAACATATTTATTGGCCTTTCGTCGCATCATTGTCACTCACATGGATAGCTCTGGTGTTTGATTGGTCTGATCGAACGGGGAAAACACGCTTAAAAACACAGAAAGTTTTAGAAGGTAAACTAGGTTGGGGGTTATTTTTAGGTAGCAAGATAGGACACTTAATATTGATGCTTGGTATCCCAGTAATAGTGGCTCACCATCATGGGATCAGCTTAACTGCAATATTTATCACGTACTTGTTGAGCCAGATGGTTGCTTCCATTTTTGTAATTTATTTATTATTAGGAACACATTGGGCAGAGACACAGTTTTTTACTGCACCTGAGGATAAACAAATCACGCATGGCTGGTACCACCATAATTTTGTCACGGCTTGTGACTGGCTACCAACTCCCCATTTTTTATGGCGCTTAACTGGGGGACTAAATTATCACCTTACACATCATCTTTTCCCTCATTGGCACCATCGCCATTACCCTGCTCTAGCACACATCTTAGCCAAATTGGCCCAACAGTACGATATGCCATACCGTTGTATTGATTACAAACAACTCGTTGCAGCTCAAATACGATTTTTAAAACAAATGGGACAACCGCCACTGCAATAACAATTTTAGTAATTTAAAAAATAACAACTTTCTAAAATGCCATCTCTAAATCCATTTGTTTAGAGGTCATTATCTAAATAAACCCTTAAGGTCTATCTTTCTTGCCTATGTTACACTTTAAATAGGCAATACCCTTATTATTAATGACGAATAATTAAAACGATTGATTTAATTATTGATATAAAAGCATACAGATACCCGGCTATTATTAACAAAATGACCTTTATTTATCTTTTGTTTACTATTTATTTATTAAGAAATTATTAAATTGACCGTTACATTTATTGATGTTTTATTTAAGTTATAAAAAATATAATCAAATAAAAATTAGATTTCATTTACACACTACAATTTTAGAATGGTTGGTGCTCGCATGAAAAAAGCAGAGTATTTTATAAAAAAATTACGTACACTCATTATGAGTGACAAAACATATCTCACTAATAAATTTACTAAAAAACTCAATTACCGCCCTGACTTTAAAGCCCCAAAAAGCTTTAATGAGAAAGTGAATTTTAGAATGTTGCGAGATAAAAACCCATTATATTCACAATTTGCAGATAAACTTACGGTAAGGGAATATATCTCACGTACAATAGGAAATGAATATTTAGTTCCTATCATTGATACTTATAAAAATGTCGATGAAATTGATATAAGCAAACTGCCAGAGCGTTTTGTTTTAAAATGTAATCACGACAGTGGCAGTAGTATTATTTGTCGAAACAAAGCACAATTTAATTGGCTAAAAGCTAAAAACAAATTGGATTTTCATTTAACTAAAAATCTTTACTATATTACTCGAGAGCGTCATTATAAAACTATTCCCGCACAAATTATGTGTGAAGAATATATTGATTTATTCGCTAATAAAAACCGGAAGTTAGTACCAGAAACATGCCGGGTTCATTGTTTTTCCGGTAAGCCTGTCTATGCAGAAATTGACTATACCGACGAATTTGGTAATGAATTTATTAATATTTATGATATCAACTGGCAGTTACAACCCGTGACTTTTGGTTATCCAAACATGCTAGAACCCGTATCTGAACCGCCATTATTCAAAGAGATGTTACGGTTAGCAGAAATACTCGTCACTCCTTTTGATTATTGCCGAGCTGATTTTTTGATGTCTGATGAAAATACGTTGTATTTCAGCGAACTCACTTTCGCTCCAAATGCAGGTAGAACAAAAATATCACCGCTGTCATGGGATTTCAAATTAGGGGAGCTTTGGGAACAACGTATTGTACGTAACACTAGGCATTCCCCCATTGAAGCACAACTGGCACCTTCAACCGTGAATAAAAAGAAATAATTAGAATACAAAAAAGCTCTGCAATAATTCACAGAGCTTTTTATTTATTGGTTTTATTTATTGATAAAATTAATTTGCTAACACACTGGCTTTGCGACGTAAGCTGGCAATTAACATATAAATTGCAGTTACTAACAGCACAATAAAGAAAAAATTCACTAAACCATTATGTTGGCCTAAAAATGTCCCAGCGGCGATAGGTCCCATTGCTGAACCGATACTGTAACTAAACAACATCACCTGAGTTGCTGCCACAATGTAGGAGGAATCTAGGCTATCACACGCTAATGTTATCGCTACCGGGTATAAGGCAAAAGTTGACATACCGAGTAACGCTAAAGCAACGATCATCACCAAATAATCACTCGAAATATAAATAACACCCATCGCAAAAACACCTAATAATGAAACCATTGCAAGCAACAAGGTTTTACTCATTAAGATAGATAATTTACTAACAACTGGCTGTATTAACATCCCACCAAGAATAATTGAGGCCATCAACACACCGACTTGGTCAGTGGTGAATTGGTCTTTTTTCAATGATAACGGCATTAGCCCATAAATAGTTCCCATAGTAATACCAGAAACCATACAGCCAATAATTGCAGGTTTACTTAAACGAGCAATTTTTTTCAATGAGAGTTTCTGATGAGAACCACTTTCTGGCTGACCTTGGCGCACTAATAACGGTGGCATTACCGCTAATAATAATAACCCTAATACCACCATAAATGGATAAGCACCATGGGTTCCAATAACACCAATAGCAAGCTGGCCAAGTGTTGTTCCGCCATACAATGACGTCATATAAAAACTTAAACGTTTAGCACGCTCTTTCGGATTATCGCCAATCAATAACCAAGACTCGACAACCACAAAAATACCCGCCACCGCAACCCCTGCAATTAAGCGGTTCGGCAACCAAGCTTCAATGGTTGGCGTCCATGGCAGTACGATAACTGTCGCGGCAAGCATCAATAAAAAACCAATAAACGCAAGACGATGGCCTATTTTGGCAATAATAGGTTCAATTAACATTGAGCCAATTAATAAACCAATATAATACGCGCTCGCTAACCAGCCGGCATATTGCGTATCAATACCAAAGCTTCCCATAGATAATGGGATTAAGCTCATTAAATAACCCGATGCAATAGCAAAAATCGTTAACCCTGCAACAGGAACGAATGCATTGTCGCGTTTGCGCATGATAGTAGTGGACTGATTCACGCCCCACTCTCCAACTAACAAAATAAATAATATGCGCTGCAACTACATCGTAGAATACGACAACATTGTGTTCCCAAGAAAGAACACATTTCGGCGATTAGTGCAGTAGTAAAAAAACAAAGATAAGACTAATTTGAGCGCAATATAGAACGTTCAATCACGAAGTTAAAATGAGAAAATCTAATGGTGACTAACAAAATAATTTATGTGAGAAAAATCACGTTTTTTTTGTAGGTAAACCCTGTTCAAAAACGGCAAGAAAAAGAAACTTATTACCTAAATAACAGTTAGTTATAAAAAAAACATGCAAAACCACCTCTGTTACTTTTAGATACAACTTAAACTAAATATAAGGAACCTAAAAAGTGCTTAATCACAAAAAAAATTATTTATTGTTTTCTCCTGCTGCATAAGCTGATTGATAAAGCAAATTTGCCTTGCTCAATTTACTAAAACAATTTATTTCACTTTTTTGTTTGTTATTCCCTTATTTTTTCTTTTTATTTAAAAATTAATAGAGATTCATTAAAATTTAGTGAAAACACTATAAATCGAATTAGAGGAATGCATAAAAATACTAATTCTTACTCTTCCTTGGTGCAATACGAGAATTCGGTCTGGAGGAATGGGAGGAAAGTCGGCGCCATAACGTAGTCCTACTAATTCCTAAATACTCGGCCACCGCTTTACGATCCCCATTAAATCTTGCCATTACGTCTTCTAATGGTTCATGTGATTTATCTTTTATTACGACGTCCTTGTGTTCGCTACCCTGCCTTTCTGGAGATAAACTTATTAACATTTGTGTTGTGATCGCTTTTTCTGGGTAAGCACTACAATACAGCGCGACTCGCTCCATTAAGTTTCTGAGTTCTCGAACATTGCCGGGCCATGAATACTCAAGAAAAAATTCTTTACATACAATTAGTTGCTGTACACGAAAGGAAGGTAACGGCAACCTTAATCCTGCAAAGGCTAATTTAAGCAGCCGCTCCGCTAATACAAAAATATCATCGCCACGTTCATTGAGCGTTGGTACTCGCATTCTTAGTACCCCGAGCCGATAAAATAGATCAGCTCGAAAGCGCCCTTCTTTTACCCAACCGTCTAAATCACAGTGGGTTGCACAAATGACCCGAACATTGACTTGTAACGGTTTATACCCACCAACTCGCACTACCGAACGCTCTTCGAGCACTCGTAATAACTTTGTTTGTAATGCAATAGGCATTTCACCAATTTCATCTAAAAACAGTGTTCCCCCATTCGCCAGTTCAAATAAGCCTGCTCGGCCACCGCGGCGAGACCCCGTAAAGGCACCTTCTTCATAGCCAAATAATTCGGCTTCTAATAATGTTTCAGGTATTGCTCCGCAGTTTACGGCCACAAAAGGCATTTGTTGTTTACTTCGCTTATGTTGATTAAATAAGGTATATTCGTGATGAATAGCTTGTGCCACCATCTCTTTCCCTGTTCCACTCGCACCTTGAACCAATACTGTTGCATCAGAGCGTGCATACAACATAATGGTTTGCCTAACACGTTCCATCTGTAATGATGAACCAATCAGGTCATTAATGGTATAACGAACTTTTGCAGGGTTAGGGGGGAGATATTTGTCTTGCGAATGGTTTTCACGCCTCGACATCAGGCTTAATTCGATAGCATCTGAAAATGCTTGCCGTATGGTTTGTGTGGAATAAACAAAAACCCCTGTCATCCCCATTTCATCTGCTAAGTCCATGATTAACCCAGCGCCCACCACAACGGAGATCCCCAAAGCTTTCAGTGCCTTAAGCTGAGCTCTCGCATCCTCTGCGGTAACATAGCTACGCTGTTCAATTTGCAAACCAAAACGCTGCTGAAATTCATCTAATGATGAAAATGGCTTTTTATAATTGATGATCCCAATTTTATCGCTAATTTCTCGTGCTTTGGCTAATGCTTGCATAACATCAAACCCGCTGGTTTTCACGATAATAACCGGTACTGAAACATGGCTTTTTAAATAAGCACCATTTGAACCCGCACTAATAATGGCGTCACAATGCCCTTCCTGTAATCGTTGACGAACGGCCTCTACCGCCTGTTCAAAACCAAGATTAAGTGGTGTGATTTCCGCTTGTTCACTAAATTCTGGGCTGATATCTCGAAACAGTGTAAATAACCGGGACACTGAAACCGTCCAAATAATCGGTTTATCCATCATCGCCATACCTTCTCATCGTGTTTCATTTCCGTTTCACTTAACAATATATTGTTTCATTGAAACATTCCAACTGATTATTTTAACTTTATTTTTTCTATCACAAACCAGAAAAATCAATATCCAATTGATTTTTAATAAATTTATATTCCCACACCTCTTAATTCAAGGTTGGCACGCCAATTGCTATATGACTATTGTTACCCTAATCTCATTACAACTGATTAACATTTTATGAGGTCGCTATGTCATCATTTAGTGCAGGACACAAATTTCGCGAGGCTATCAAGCAAGAGTCGCCATTGCAGCTTGTTGGAACGATCAATGCCAACCACGCACTCCTTGCAAAACAAGCTGGCTATAAAGCTATTTATTTATCTGGGGGTGGCGTAGCCGCAGGATCATTAGGTATGCCTGACTTAGGTATTTCAACGTTAGATGATGTTTTAATTGATATTCGACGCATTACCGACGTCTGTGACTTACCACTAATGGTTGACGCCGATATTGGCTTTGGCCCTTCCGCTTTTAACGTTGCCCGTACCGTGAAATCCTTTTGTAAAGCAGGTGCAGCAGGGTTACATATTGAAGACCAAGTGGGTGCCAAACGTTGTGGCCACCGCCCTAATAAAGAAATTGTTTCGACACAAGAAATGGTCGACCGCATCAAAGCAGCTGTTGATGCACGAACCGATGACAGTTTTGTGATTATGGCTCGAACTGATGCATTAGCGGTAGAAGGCATTGATGCCGCACTGGAACGTGCACAAGCTTACTTAGACGCAGGCGCGGACATGCTTTTCCCAGAAGCTATTACAGAACTCTCTATGTATCAAAAATTTACAAATAACACCTCTGCTCCCGTACTGGCCAATTTAACTGAATTTGGCCAAACCCCACTGTTTACTCTTGATGAATTACGCAGTGTTGGCATTGCCATCGCACTATATCCACTTTCTGCATTTCGCGCCATGAACAAAGCGGCTGAACAGGTTTATACAACATTACGTAAAGAAGGCACGCAAAAAAGTGTCATTCCGCTAATGCAAACTCGAGAAGAGCTGTATCAGAGTATTCATTATTACGATTATGAGCAAAAACTGGATGCATTATTTTCACAGAAAAAATCTTAATTTTTAATTACTTATTATTACCGAAAGTTGCATTACCTCAATCCCCTACAAGGAATAAATGATGAATGAACAACTTAACCACACTGAAACTCCTCAATTTAAACTTAAAAAATCAGTTGCACTTTCTGGTGTAGCAGCCGGAAACACGGCCCTTTGTACCGTTGGGCGTAATGGTAATGACCTGCATTATCGCGGGTTTGATATTCACGACTTGGCAACACAATGTGAATTTGAAGAAATCGCACATTTGCTCATCCATGAAAGGCTCCCTACGGCAACTGAACTCGTTGCATACAAAGAAAAACTGCAATCCCTTCGAGGGTTACCGGCAAGCGTTAAACAGACGTTAGAATCAATACCCGCTAACGCACACCCGATGGATGTCATGCGCACAGGCGTATCAATGATGGGCTGTGTTTTACCAGAAAAAGAATCGCACCCTTTTTCTGGTGCTAAAGATATCGCTGATCGCTTATTAGCGTCATTAGGGTCGATATTGTTGTACTGGTACCACTTTAGCCACCATGGACGGCGTATTGAAACCCAAACAGATGATGATTCGATTGGTGCGCATTTCTTACACCTATTACACGGTAAAAAACCTCCTGCTCAATGGGAAAAATTCATGCATATTACGGCAATTTTATATGCGGAACATGAATTTAACGCATCCACATTTGCAGCAAGAGTTATTGCTGGGACAGGTACGGATTTTTACTCAGCGATGACAGGGGCAATTGCCGCGCTGCGTGGTCCAAAACATGGCGGCGCAAATGAAGTTTCTTTAGAAATTCAGCAACGTTATGCCTCGATGGACGAAGCGGAACACGATATTACCGCACGCATTAAAAATAGTGAGGTTATCATTGGTTTTGGCCATCCAGTTTATACCCTCGCAGACCCTCGTCATCCCATTATCAAATCTGTTGCTTTACAGTTATCAGAGCAAAGTTTAAACCGGCATCTTTATACCGTTGCGGATCGCATTGAGTCCGTGATGAAACGTGAGAAAAACATGTTTCCCAACCTAGATTGGTTTTCGGCTGTGGCTTATCACCTGATGGGCATCCCCACCGCTATGTTTACCCCGTTATTTGTTATGGCGCGTACCGCTGGCTGGTCAGCCCATATTATTGAACAGCGACAAGATAACAAAATTATTCGTCCTTCAGCTAACTACATTGGGCCTGAAAATCAATTATTTACTCCTATAGAACAGCGTTAAAAGGTAACCTAATGACAACACAAACCGTGCGTTCGCAACAAATTGAATTTGATAAAGTGATCAGCGATATTGTTGATTATGTAATGGATTACCCGATTATTTCTGACCTCGCCTATGATACAGCTTATCATTGCCTGCTCGACACGCTGGGTTGCGGTATGGAATCCCTTGAATACCCCGCATGTAAAAAATTATTAGGACCTATTGTGCCAGGAACAATTGTGCCAAATGGAGCAAAAATCCCAGGCACACAATTTCAATTAGATCCTGTGCAAGGCGCTTTTAATCTTGGTACCATGTGCCGCTGGCTCGATTTTAATGACACTTGGCTTGCTGCCGAATGGGGCCATCCATCAGATAACCTTGGCGGTATTTTGGCGACGGCTGACTGGCTTTCACGTGAAAACATTGCTAAAGGCAAAGCGCCACTAGTCATTAGAGATGTTTTGACTGCATTAATTAAAGCGCATGAAATTCAAGGTTGTATTGCGTTAGAAAACGCCTTTAACCAAGTTGGCCTTGATCATGTCATTTTAGTTAAAGTAGCCTCAACTGCGGTTGTTGCACATTTATTAGGGCTGGAAAGAGATCAAATTCTCAATGCCGTTTCCCAAGCATGGATTGATGGGCACAGCTTACGTACCTACCGCCATAGCCCCAATACAGGGTCCCGTAAATCATGGGCAGCCGGTGATGCCACATCCCGTGCAGTTCGGTTGGCTTTAATGGCTCAAAAAGGAGAAATGGGCTACCCAACGGCGTTAACCGCAAAAACATGGGGCTTCTACGATGTTTTATTTAATGGACAACCACTGCGTTTTCAACGCCCTTATGGCTCATATGTCATGGAAAATGTGTTGTTTAAGATTTCTTTCCCTGCTGAGTTTCATTCCCAAACAGCGGTAGAAGCAGCTTTACAACTCTATCAAACCCTTGAGAAATTAGGGAAATCGGCACAAGATATTAAGTCTATTGCCATTCGTACCCATGAGGCTTGTATTCGTATTATTGATAAAAAAGGCCCATTAAATAACCCGGCAGATAGAGATCATTGCATCCAATATATGGTTGCTATCCCATTAATTTTTGGTCGTTTAACCGCAGCTGATTATGAAGACAATATTGCCAAAGATGCGCGTATTGATGCATTACGTGCAAAAATGTATTGCACCGAAGATGCACAGTTTACTCGAGATTATCATGATCCTGAAAAACGTTCGATTAGCAACGGGTTAACCATCACATTGAAAGATGGGCAAGTGCTTGATGAAGTTGTTATCGAATACCCAGTTGGTCACAAACGCCGCCGCAAAGAGGGTATGCCATTGTTATTGAATAAATTTAGAATTAATTTAGCAAGGCAATTCCCAGAAGCCCAACAAATTCGAATTCTAAAAGCCTCTCTCGATAAACCCATGCTAGAAAAAATGCCCGTCAATGAATATCTGGATTTGTTTGTTATTTAAGTCTAAATAATTATTAACCAGTAATTCAATTCAGCGCCTTAATATAGAGGCGCTGAATATTCACCAGCTAGATTAGAAAATAAATTGGTAACGAGTTTGGCTTCGATACACTTGTTGAGAAAGAGCAATCGAGCTGTATCGCGTGCCCCACTCCGAATGATTAATGCCGTCTGTTGGAAACTGAGTAGCCATCACTACCCCTGAATAAGGGACATACGTTCGGGTTTTCCCTGACGTTGCAAACAGATTATTTCCACTGTACACATGTAATGCAGGCTGTGTAGTGGCGATATTGAGGCACACATCACCACTTGGTGCGCTGAGGATTGCGACTGTCTGCTCACCATCAGTTAATGCGTTGTTTAATATAAACGTATGGTCATAGCCCCCAACACGACGCTGCACATCATCTTGTAAAAAATCCCGGCCAATTCGCTTACTTTGGCGAAAATCAAAATTTGTTTCTGCAACATTATGCCATTCCCCCGTTGGAATACCGTCCATATCTGTTGGCAAATATTGGTCTGCATCAATATATAAATCATGCTCTAAAGCCGTTCTAACCGAATCCTCTCCTGCTAAGTTAAAATAGATGTGATTCGCAAGGTTAACAGGGCAAGCCTCGGTAGCTTGGTAGTTATGATGGATAACCACTTGATTATCTTCTGTAAGTTCATAACTCACTTCAACGTCTAACTGGCTCGGAAAACCTTGTTCGCCAGCAGGAGACGCCAAAGAAAAAATAGCTTTCTGTGGAGTTGGTTGAAAAATACCCCATATACGGTGACTAAAATTATGTTTTCCACCATGAAGGCAATGTACTCCTTGGTTACCCGTTACCTGATAATGTTGCTTATTTAGCGTAAATTGAGAGTTATTTATACGGTTAGCTACTCGCCCGACTATCGAACCAAGATATACCCCTTGCTCCATCTGTTTCGCCATATTGGGTGAACCCAAAACAACATCTCGCTTTCCTGTTGTTAACGGAAGTATACAGCTAAGCCAACTAGCTCCTAAGCTACTGAGAATAACCTTCATACCATTTTGATTCGTAAGGGCAATTACTTTTGGAGCGCGAAATGTCTGACATTGTTCTTGAGTTAACCGCATTTTTTCCTCAATCATTCAATAATCACTATAGAGTACAAATTTGTAGAGTTTGCTACATGTTCCCTATACTTTGAACAAATACTATATTGTGCCATTATGAAACAACATATTAATTTTCGCCTTGTTATCAACTGGATGCAATAATTAATAAGTCATTTTTATATAATAGCTTGCAATAAAAAACCGAGCCACTTTAAAGCTCGGTTCTTATCGAAAAATAAAATAAACGTATGATTAATGCTTAACATCTTTATCATAAGGGTCAAGGTGAGTCATAACATCTAAAATTAATGGGTTTTCCATCAACTTGTTACGTACATTTACCGCAATCTCATGGCCAACAGTAATACTCATATTTCCATCAAGTTCTAGATGCACATCTACTAATAAAAAATCACCCGACTTACGTGTTTTTAAATCATGATATCCCGATAACTCACTTATATTATCTAAAACAGAACGAATTTCCTGCAAAGTTTCCTCATTCGCGCCTTTATCCATTAAGTCTTGCATCGATTGATTCGTAAATTTGAACCCCATGCGAAAAACAAAAGTCCCGACAATGAGGGCAGCAATCGGGTCAAAAATACGTAAACCGCATAAACTCCCAATAATACCGATGGCAACAACTAATGAAGAAGCGGCATCAGAGCGTGCATGCCAAGCATTTGCAACTAACATACTCGAATTCACTTTGTTAGCAACATGAAGCATATATCTAAATAAACCTTCTTTTGCCACTAAAGCGATCAGTGCAGCGACCAAAGCTATGGTATGTACTTCAGGAATTAAATCTGGGTTGAGTAACTTTTCAATAGCAGACCAAACCATCCCCACACCAACAATTAATAAAATTATTCCTAATATTAATGAGGCACCATTTTCATAACGAAAATGGCCATAGGGGTGATCTTCATCAGGTTTTTTATGGCTTTTTTTATTCGCGATTAATACGACAAAATCAGCAATTAAATCAGACAAGGTATGGATACCATCAGCAACTAGCCCTGAAGAATGTGAAATAACACCAATAATTATCTGCCAAATGGATAAGAGTGTATTAACAACGACACTGATGAGTGTACTTTTCTTCGCTGCATTAAATTTTATTTGCTGTAGCTCGAGCTCACTTTTTTTCTTGGGCGAGGCATTATTCATATTCATATGATGTATTCTTTAATGAAAAACAAAATAATTATCATTCAAATAAACCTTTTAAATCAATTGGTTAATGATATTTAAAATCAATAATCGCATAGTTCCTGTTAAAAGTCTCACTAATAATTGTAAACAAAGGGTGACTCAACAATAATTATCCTTTATTTTCAAATAATTAATTATATTTACCTTAACTCTAAGCGATAAATGCGCACGTTATAGCATTTATTACTTTCCATTTAACTTATGATATATTGAAGATAAGCCTTTGTAATTAATTTCAAATAACACGAAAATGAGGTCGCTATGTATAAAAAAATCCTAGTTCCTATTGATTTGTTAGAAGATGAGTTGAACCAAGAGATCATCAAACACGTTGAGGCACTAGCGCAACTAAGCTCAGCCGAAATTCATTTTCTATCCGTTATTCCAAGTCTTGAATTATTTTTTGGTATTGAAATTGCCGCCTTACCAGAAAGCAATAAAGATTCTGCAGAACGCTCAGTTCTCGCAATGCGTGCATTAGAAGAGGTCATTAAAGATATCAAAGTTGCTGATGAACGTATTAACTGCAAAGTTGGTATTGGTTCCGCCAAAGACGAAATTTTGGATTATGCGCAAGAAATTGGTGCCGACCTAATAGTTGTTGGCTCTCATCACCCAAGCACTTCAACCTACCTATTAGGCTCCACAGCATCCGCTATTGTGCGCCATGCGAAAACATCTGTATTTGTTATTCGCTAAATTAATTGCTATAAAAAATGCCGCTAAATGCGGCATTTTCTTGAATATTTATTTATTAACTGAATCAATTAATTTATCGTCTGTAGACCAGATGCGATATTTCACTTGCATATCTTTTGGAGCGTAAACCACAATTGGTAGCTTGCTGTTATAACGCACAAATGCATCATCACCTAACTGAGTTGTCACAAAACGGTCTTTTGCCGGCTCAGAACATCCCATCATGGTAGACGCAGGGCCTTTTACTTCGTCGAGTTTATAATAATCATAACCCCAACCTTCTAATGTCTTTTTGTCTAGGTCACCCATAAACCATTGGCGGTTACAATCTGCTTTGATCGTTTTTCCAATAACTAACTCAACCATAAAGTCATTTTCATTTTGTTGCTTGGTTAATTCAATTACATGACGAGTCATACCCGATTCAGCTTTTGGATATGGCGCGATCTTTTCCAAATCTTCCGTTGCTACTGCACAAGATGAAATTAGTGCCGCTGCCATTACAGATAAAATCGCTTTTTTCATTATTTATTCCTATTTAAGAACATAAAACTAATTTTTAAAACCAGACTTTTATACATATTAAGTCATTTACGTCGTAATTATCACTATAGATGATTCTTAATTACAAAAATAGAGATAACTCAGGTAAAGCAATGTAATACGACTTAATTCTAGTAGAAAGATCATAAAACTAATAAAAATTATGTAAATTACAAGCTATTTGGATGTACAAAATGTACGCAATGTTTATACTGAATCTGAGGCTTAATACATTCTGAGGAGGTAGTATGTTATCAGCAGATCAAGATTTAGTTTCAAAATTAATCTCTACACATCCCCGTTTTCAGACTCTTTATGAAAAACACCATCAACTCGACAAAGAAATCAGTAAATTAGAAGGTCCTTCTGGAGCTGGTTACAATGAGCATGTCGCTAAGCTAAAAAAAGAAAAATTACATCTTAAAGATGAAATGCAAAAGATAATGCTCTCGAGTCAATAGCTTATCACGATAATAATATCTGGTATTTTTCTCACATAACGAAAATCACAAACTTAGCTAACATTCTAAAAATGACGATATTATATTGATTCATTTAGTCTTAGCTAAGTGGTTTTTCACACTAATATAAGAGGGTAATTTTTTACCCTCTTTTTATTGCGTCGAAAATTCACCATTTAATTGAGCTCTATCAATAAAAACACGAATAAATCATCATTAGCTAACCATTCGCCTCTTAAAACTGTATATTAAATATATGTTTTAATTCTCTAAGGACTTTCTATGGTTGGCAAACGCATTCATCGTGAAATTAAAACGATTGAAAAAATGATAAAAATCTATGAAAAAGCCTACCCTGCGCCACTAGAATCTCCTGATTTTTATCAAAAATTATTTTCCTATGCCGTTAATAGGCTAGAAAAATGCCGGTATGGGGAAGAAAAACCAGCATGTAAACAATGTCCAATCCATTGTTACCAACCCAAAATGCGGGAACAAATGAAGCTAGTTATGCGCTGGGCTGGCCCTAAAATGTTAATCCATCACCCAATACTCGCTATACGCCATTTAATTGATGATCGTAAACCTGTTCCTGATTTACCTACCAAAGTAAATAAACGCACAGCTCGGAAGCAAGAACCTCGATAAGCGTAACCATAACTCAAACTAACCCTCTACTTAAGCAAAATACAGTATAAGGAGAAGTAATAAAATACGGGTATATTAAACAATAATAAGCGAGAAAAGTAATAACAAGAAAAAACTATTTATCAAAACATATATTTAAAATACCTATCAGAGCCATCATTCAAACCTATCTACTAAAAAATGAGACTCAAGTCACATCTTAACAGCAATTACCCTCATATTAATAAATAATATCAATCGATACGATTATAAAAAAAAAATAAATTAAGTTAGCAATCAATTATTACATTAATGAAATTAATCAATAATAGTTTTAACGAATTCTAATATCACCATTAGCATAGCTAAAATTCATATTACTATACTAAAAATGATAAGTGAGCAGAAAGTAGAAAAAAAACACATTTTATGTGTAATAAATAATAATATATTAACAACCGACTAATTTTATTAATTTATAATTTTAATCTAAACTAATTAAAATTATAGGAATAAACAGAAAAAATACCATTTTAAAACCAATAAATACCGAGCCATTTGCAGAAAAAGATCGGAAAATATATATTTGGAAACATTTATTTATATTTGGAATTACAATGTGACACAAAATTAATCGATTTATATAATTTCAAACATACTAATAACATCCATGCTTTATATCACCAGGTGGAAATTGTTGAACATTTAATTTTGAAGTTATATTTAAATACAATTAATGAAGGTATCGTCATGCAAGTAGTAAATTCACCAAATCAATACGTAATTAAACAAATAAAAGTTAATAGTAACGCAGCTCATCACATTATCGATTTAGAAACCAAAGGGCTTTTAATCGTAGAGCAAGGCTCAGTATTACTAGAAACCCCATCTAACTCTCAACGTTTAAATGAAGGTGATATCTTATATCACAAACAAGGCGCTTACTCATTGCAGCTCGCTGAAACAACAAATTGTGATTTACTTTGGATTTCTTTAGATGATAAGTTTTTACGTAACTTCATCTCCAATCATGGTGCTGAGTTAAGTGGAATAGACCGCGGTGAAGGCTTACCATGTGATGTAATTAAATTTAATTCTTCTCCTCTCATTAACGAAATTAAAGCAAGCTTAAATGCATTTATCAATAATGAATACCCTGATGTTATCTTCTCACTCAGAGTAAGCGAGTTATTATTATTACTGAGCTACAGTGAACAAGGTGCTTTATTGTTATCTAATTTTAGACAGCTGAGTAGTCGCCAAGTAGAGCGTTTGCAATTATTTATGGAAAATAATTATCTTAAGGAGTGGAGATTAAGTGAGTTTGCACGTACTTTTGGCATGGGGTTAACAACCTTTAAAGAGCTGTTCAATACCGTTTATGCTACATCACCACGTTCTTGGATTAGTGAAAAACGTATTATGTATGCACACCAGTTATTAATTAACACAACAATGAGTATTGTTGAAGTTTCAATGGAAGCTGGTTTTTCAAGTCAATCTTACTTCACTCAAACTTATCGAAAAAGATTTGGATACACTCCGAGTCGGTCAAGAATAGCAGCTTAACCGCTCAGTAATATTCAAACTCATGCCCTGTCAGTTATAGAAATATAATCTGGCAGAACGGCAAGCAGCTCTCCCCCTTTTAAGTATTCACCTAAACTTCTTATACTTCTTATACTCCCTTTTAAATTAATACATCACAAAAAAGGTAATTTGCCTTTTCAGTGACAAATTACCTTTAAGATAAACTTAGACAAAAATTATATTATTTTGCTTTAATTATTTTCAAATCAATAATTGACATGGAGTTTGGTGGTACTTCACCAGGTATACCTTCAACACCATACCCTCCTTCAGGCTTAATATATACCTTAACCATGCCCCCTTCCCCTGCTCGTTCTACAAAGGAATTTAATGGAGCTGGTAACTGGCTATAAGGCAATGTGACAGGGTTTTGATCGGTGTACAATACTGTAACCTTACCATCCGTCAATTGTTCCCTCATAATAAAAGTTACATCTTTATTTTTGACGTCTTTTATCGGTGAGCCTGCTTGCATGATCTTATAGTAAGTGTTGTTATCGAGCTTACTGTATTTTTGAGCAGTAATTTGTTCAATAATCTTTTGGTTTTTCTTCGCATTTTCTGCAGCGATCGCTTTTAAATCTTTACTAGGCGGAACTCGTCCAGCCAAACCTGTATTCGTTTTTGATCCACTTCTCGCTTTTAATGCATCATTTTCATCTTGTAGTTGAGTTATCAATCGGTTCAAGTCCACAATTTGTAATTTTAAAGTTTCATCACTCGAAATGGATTTACGCGAATCTAACTCTGTTTGTAATTTTTTCAATTTCTCTTGTGCTAATGCTAATTCTTTCTGAGAAGTCGTTTTTAAATCACCAAAAAGCTTATTTGTGTCTGCCAGTTTTTGCTCAACCTCAGACTGTTTCTTTGTTTTAGCCGCTATATCACTTTCAAGTTTGTTAATTTTGTCTTCTTGAGACTTAGTCTGCTTAACAAATTGCTGATTTTGCTGCTCAAGTTTTCTCTTCTCATTTTCTTGGGCAGTAAGAGCATCATTAATTGATTTTTTCTCAGATTCTAACTTAGCTAAAGCTGATTCTTTCTGTTTCAATAGGGCAATCTGTTTATTTAAGTTTATTGTTAGCTCTTTAACTTGCTTGTCACTTGCTTGCCCTATTAGCGCTGTTTGTTTTTCAACATCTTTTTGTAACTTCAACAGGTCTGCGTTGGCTTGTTTCAGCTGCGCTTGTGCGGTGGCATAACTCTGCTCTTGCTGGCTGAGTTTTGCCTGCAAGTCCGCCTGCTGTTTTTCACTGTTCGCAAACTGTTTTGACAACGCATTTTGCGCGGCTTGCTGCTCGGCTAGCTGTTTTTTCGCCGCGGCCAGTTCGGCTTCTAACGCCACTTTCTCAGCCGCTTTCGCGGTTTGCTCCGCTAATGACGCCTGAATTCTATCTGCTTGTTGCGCTTTTTGCTGGAGCTCTGCGACCAACTGCTGGTTTTTCTCGGCTAACGCTTTCGCATCCGCTTGCTGTTTGGCTAAGGCGTCACGGGTGGTTTGGCTTTCGGTTTCCGCTCTCTTCAACCCGTCTTCTTTTTGCTTCAGCAACGCCAGTTGTTTGTTTAAATCCGCCGTCAGCGCTTTAACTTGCTGATCGCTGGCTTGGCTCATCAACGCGGTTTGTTTTTCCACATCCGCTTGGAGTTTTTGTAAGTCCGCCTTCGCTTGCTTCAGCTGCGCTTGTGCGGTGGCATAACTCTGCTCTTGCTGGCTGAGTTTTGCCTGCAAGTCTTCCTGTTGTTTTTCACTTTGAGCCAACTGTTTTGCTAACGTATTCTGCGTGCTTTGATATGAATTAAGCTGCTCCTGAGCCGCTTTTAATGCATTTTCTAATGCAACTTTTTGTTCTGCTTGTTCAGTTTTTTCTGCCAGGGAAGCTTGAATTTTTTCTGCTAATTGTTCTTTTTCAACCAACTGGGCTTGTAATTGCTGGTTTTGAGACTCGAGTGATTTACTTTTTTCTTGCTGAGCAACTAAAGAAGATTGAACGCCATCTTTTTCACTTTTAGCCGTTGCTAGTTCATTTTCTTTTTGTTTTAACAACTCTTTTTGCTGTAAAAGCTCAGCTGTCACTGATTTTATCTGTTCATCAGTGTTACCCACGAGTTGTAGTTGATTTTTAGCCTCTGACTCTAATTTTGCAATATCAGCTGTCAGTTGCTCAATTTTCAAATTCGCTGAGGCAAATTGCTGTTCTTTTTCTGCTAATTGCTGTTTAAGTTGGGCTTGTTCAACAACACTTTCATTTAATTGCTTTTCAAGCTGAGCAATGGTTTCTTGAGTTTGTTGATTTTCTTGGCTCAATTGCTCAAGGCTATTTTGCTTTTGCTCAATTGTTTTTTGTGCATCCGCCAATTTAGCCTTTAATGTGTCAACTAAAGACTGGTCATCTGATGAATCTACAATCGTCTGTAATTGAGCTATTTGCTCTTTATTCTTCAGAACCTCATCATTTAATTTATCAATCTCAAATTGCTTTTCGGTAATTGTATGCGTTAATTGCGCAATACTCTTATTATGATTAATGAGTTCAGAAACAAGTTGTTCATCATTGAGTAAATGATTATAGGCAATAAGTTGGCCTACTCCTTGAGCAATACCAAACTTATATAAATGAGTTAATTGCTGACGTTCAATTAATTGCGCTAACTGCTCAAGATAAGCAGAGGCATTAATACCAGTTGGCTTAGCAAATTTAGACGCATATAAGCCGAGAGGGTCAAGAACTAATTGATACTTTGCGAAATCTTTTGCTAGATAAGCAGGATCCCATTGATTGCTTTGAAAAAAATAAGGGTAAGACGACAATAAAATAGGGGCTACGCCATTTTCTGTCGTCACCGCACACACCTCAGGAAACGTCGTTTTTTCTGGCTCAGTAGGATCTGCTTTCACTACATCTGTTTTCTTTGTTGATGTAGCCGCAGATTTATTCTTCCCTGTTGCTTTACTTTTAGTTCCTTTATTAGCTTTAGCTGCCGCAGATTTTTGTTTCTCTTTTGGCGCAGGAACAGTAGATAGCGAAGAAAAGATATCATAACCTTGGTTTTGTGTATTAACTGGCAATTGCTGCTTTTGTTCTTGCACTTTGCCTTCTTTTTCCATTTGAAGGTAAGTATCAAAATCATCAATTATATTGTTAAAGCGCTCTGCTTTTGGAGCATGACTAAAAAAAGTCGTAACAAGTGCCAGTGACACACAAAGCCTAAGGTTTATTCTCATAATCCACTAATTTTCTTCAATGTTGATTCGGTAGACAATACTGAGTTATAACGAACTTTTGCGCACAACACTTTAGTTTTGGATTCGATCGCCATTTGTAATAATTCAATTGTGTCTGGGCTAGCAGTACTTTCAACTTGTCGATATAGACGGTTGATTTCGCTAACTTCTTTAAATGAACCTACTAAGCGATTGTAATCTTTAGGTGAGAGTGTTTTGAGCGCGTTTAATTCTTTAACACACGTATTTAAATGGGCAAATGATTGCTGATCAGCACCATTTTCACCATAGCTTGTTGATGCTATTGGTGTACGACTAATGGCACTATTTAAAACTTTTTGAGATTCAGGGTATGTGTTATCAGTCTGGCCTGAATTCGTATCCGCAGTTGGTTGTGTTACTGGCTGAGCGGTACTTGCATTGACTGTCTGTTTACTTGGGGTATTCGGTGTTGCTGTATTGTATGTGTCTGAGCCAAATGTACAACCTGAAAGAAGAGCTGTACCTGCTATAAGCAAAGATGCAACATGAAATTTATTTTTTAAAAACATATGGTTACCTTACCAGCACTTTTCTTCGCTATTATAATGATGTCCAAAAAACCTAGTGTAAGCTAAAAATTAGCTATTTTCTATAAGTCCGAACGTAGAAATAGAGTCATCTCATAAATTTATGATTAACTTAACTTTAGTTTTAAAATTATTTTATTGCTATATTTTCATTAATTTTATGAGCTAATTCTCACTAGTCGTCCAATAAAGGAGTAAATTAACACCTTTTTCGGAATTTTTTATTATTTTATGTCAGATAACGATTAGGTTACTTGGTAAACCTTACTAGCAATTCAATACCTTTCAAGTAAACTCTTATTTTAGTTCTGTCATCTGAAACAATTGTTAACAAATAAAATGCTAGCTAACAAAAAATCTTATTTCATTTATCAAGCTGCTGACACATTTAAGCCTATGACATGAAAATAATCGCCATCACACCAAATATGGGTAACCTGCTTAATTCAATTCTACAGGTTAACAGTAATTAAAAATTATAAATAGAATCAATTTTTTATCAAAAAACATATTTATAGACATTCAACTACGTAATAAAGCATAGCAGTTATCTGTCAGAATTACTTATATTAAATTGATACGATTCGTAACTCAAATTTATTTTTAATTAAAACATAGTGATTACATAGTCATAATCACTAAAAAAAAACTTTTCAGTGATTTCATTTTACGTTACTCATTTAACGTCTAGTAAATGGTGTTTTATTTTTTAACTAAAATGACCACTTGAATAAAACATGTGAAGAGTAATATTGATAGCTTATAAATATATGCCCGGAATTAACCGGGCATAATGCATTTAAGCTTTGCTAGGACGTAAAGCAGGGAATAAAATAACATCACGAATAGTATGGCTATTAGTGAATAACATCACCATACGGTCAATACCAATACCTAAACCGGCCGTTGGCGGTAAACCATGTTCTAATGCAGTAACATAGTCTTCATCATAGAACATTGCCTCATCATCACCTTCGTCTTTTTGACGAACTTGCTCAGCAAAACGCTCAGCTTGGTCTTCTGCATCATTTAATTCCGAGAAGCCGTTACCAATTTCACGGCCACCAATGAAGAATTCAAAACGGTCAGTAATGAATGGGTTGTCATCGTTACGGCGTGCTAATGGTGAAACTTCAGCTGGATACTCAGTAATAAATGTTGGCTGAATCAAGTGGCTTTCTGCAACTTCTTCAAAAATTTCACACTGAATACGGCCTAAGCCCCAGCTCTTTTCAATCTTAATACCGATAGACTGAGCAATCGCCACCGCTTTATCCATATCATCCAAATCAGCAACATTGGTTTCTGGGCGATATTTGCAAATCGCTTCTTTCATGGTGAGTTTGGCAAAAGGTTTACCAAAATCAAACTCTTGCTCGCCATACTGAACTACGGTATTACCTAATACTTTTTGTGTCAGTGTACGGAATAAATCTTCTGTCAACGCGATTAAGTCACGGTAATCCGCATAAGCCATATAGAGTTCCATCATAGTGAACTCTGGGTTATGACGTGGAGATAGCCCTTCATTACGGAAGTTACGGTTAATTTCAAATACTCGTTCAAAACCACCCACAACTAAGCGCTTGAGGTATAATTCAGGCGCAATACGCAAATACATATCGATATCTAATGCATTATGGTGAGTCACAAATGGACGTGCAGAAGCACCACCTGGAATGACTTGCATCATCGGTGTTTCCACTTCCATAAAACCGTAGCTAACCATAAAGTTACGTACTTCAGCGAGGATCTTCGAGCGAACAATAAAAGTATGACGAGATTCATCATTCGCAATTAAATCAAGGTAGCGCTGACGGTAACGTGTTTCTTGGTCTGATAGACCGTGGAATTTGTCAGGTAATGGACGCAATGCTTTGGTTAATAAACGAACTTCATGACAATGAATAGTTAACTCGCCAGTTTTGGTTTTAAACAAACGGCCTTTAGCACCTAAGATATCGCCTAAGTCCCATTTTTTAAACTGTTCGTTATAGATGCCTTCTGCCAAGTCATCACGCGATACATAAATTTGAATGCGTCCGCCAACGTCCTGTAGCGTGGCAAATGACGCTTTACCCATGATACGACGCGTCATCATACGGCCAGCAATCGATACTTCGATATTTAAGTCTTCAAGCTCTTCGGATGTTTTATCATCATATTGAGCATGAATTTTGTCGGAAATATCTTCACGACGAAAATCATTTGGAAATGGAATACCCTTTTCACGCAGTGCCGCTAATTTTTCTTTACGGGCTTTAAGTTCGTTATTCAAATCAGGTGCTTGTTCAACACCTTGTTGTTCCTGAGACATTTTTCCCTCACAGGCCAGCTTTTAAACTAGCTTCAATGAATTTATCCAAATCACCATCCAGTACGGCTTGCGTGTTACGCGTTTCCACACCAGTACGTAAATCTTTAATTCTTGCATCATCAAGGACATAAGAACGAATCTGGCTTCCCCAGCCAATATCAGACTTGTTCTCTTCCATCGCTTGCTTATCTGCATTTTTCTTTTGCATTTCCAGTTCGTATAGCTTCGCTTTTAACTGGCGCATAGCTTGGTCTTTATTTTTATGCTGCGAACGGTCATTCTGGCATTGCGTCACAATATTGGTTGGAATATGTGTGATACGTACCGCTGATTCCGTTTTGTTTACGTGCTGCCCACCAGCACCAGATGCACGGTACACATCGATACGCAAATCTGCTGGATTGATTTCGATATCAATATCATCATCAACTTCAGGATAAATAAACGCAGAACTAAAAGAAGTATGGCGACGCCCACCCGAGTCAAACGGGCTCTTACGAACCAAACGGTGAACACCCGTTTCCGTTCTTAACCATCCGTAGGCATAGTCACCAATAATTTTGACCGTTGCCGATTTTAGCCCGGCAACATCACCATCAGACTCTTCGATAATTTCGGTTTTAAAGCCCTTTGACTCGGCCCAACGCAAGTACATGCGTAATAACATACTTGCCCAATCTTGAGCCTCAGTACCGCCAGAACCCGCTTGTAAGTCAATGTAGCAGTCTGCGCTATCGTATTCGCCTGAGAACATACGACGAAATTCAAGTTGCTCTAACTTGCCTTGTAATTGCTCTAATTCAGCTTCTGCTTCATTGAATGTGTCTTCATCATCAGCTTCAACCGCTAGCTCTAATAAACCTTCAACATCTTCAAGGCCTTGCATCATCTGGTCAATCGTTTCAACAATTGCCTCAAGCGATGAGCGTTCTTTACCAAGGGCTTGTGCTCTCTCGGGTTCATTCCAGACATCTGGCTGTTCAAGCTCAGCGTTGACTTCTTCTAAGCGTTCTTTCTTGGCATCATAGTCAAAGATACCCCCTCAGAACCACTGTCCGTTCAGACAGGTCCTGAATCTTACTTTTTACTGGGTTTATTTCAAACGTCATTTTTCAATATCTTATGGTTAGTCAAAAATAATTTTTTATTCACAAACCGCTTAGTATAGCGGAATTTATCTCATGTTTATAGCGCCATCAAACGCTATTTACTGGTTATTCTTCTGGTTTATTACCAGCTTAATCCGGCCAAATATGCTCAATCATTAATTGTACGTTTCTTTGGCCACGATATTCGTTTACGTCTAATTTAAAGGCTATTTTAGCTTTTTTGATACTGTTGTCTGGCCATCTACGGACATCAATATTAAACATGATTGCATCTAACATTGGCCCACCATTCACAGGCTCTAGCATCAGTTTCAGATGACGTTCACCAACAAGCCTTTGCTGCAATAATTGAAACTCGCCATCAAAAATAGGTTCTGGAAATGCTTGCCCCCACGGGCCACTTTCTCGAATAAGTTCAGCCGTTTCTAAACAAAACTCATGGCGAGAAAGTTCACCATCACTCCAGATCACCCCAGCTAATTGCTCAGGTTGAACTAATTCACCCATCAATAATTCGAAATGATGTTTAAAGGCGTCAAATTGATCAACATGTAAAGTTAAACCTGCAGCCATTGCATGCCCACCAAATTTTTGCATGATACCGGGTTGTAACGTATTTAATCGTTCTAGTGCATCCCGCATATGAACACCTTGAATAGAGCGGCCAGAACCTTTTAATAAACCATCACCAGCAGGGGCAAATGCGATAACCGGACGATGATATTGTTCTTTGATCCTTGAAGCGAGTATACCGACAACACCTTGATGCCATTCAGGATGATATATGGCTAAGCCATTCGGTAACTGGTTTTCACCGTATTCGAATTGATTAAAAAGCACGAGTGCTTCTTGTTGCATACCCGCTTCAATCTCACGACGAGTTTGATTTAACCCATCTAACTCATTCGCCAGTTCCCTTGCATATGCCATATCGTCTGTCAGTAATAATTCAATACTCACTGACATATCATCTAATCGACCTGCCGCGTTTAATCTAGGACCAAGAGCAAAACCAAAATCATTTGCCACTAACCTAGATAAATCGCGGTTGGAAACCTCAACGAGGGCTTTAATTCCCGCGCAACAACGCCCTGCTCTAACACGATTTAGCCCTTGGTGAACTAAAATACGGTTATTGGTATCAAGAGGCACCACATCGGCAACGGTTCCCAATGCAACCAAATCAAGGTATTCGGCTAAATTAGGCTCTGCAAGCCCTTGTTTCGCAAACCATCCTTGCTGACGTAAATACGCACGTAAGGCTGACATTAAATAAAATGTGACACCTACCCCCGCTAATGATTTAGATGCAAAGCAACATTCATTTAAGTTCGGGTTGATTATCGCATCCGCAGCAGGCAACGTTCCCCCCGGCAGATGGTGGTCGGTAATAATTACATTCATTCCATAATGATTAGCGGCACCAACCCCTTCATGAGATGAAATGCCATTATCAACCGTTATAATGAGATTTGTTCCACGTTTACGGGCTTCTTCAACAACCAATGGCGTTAAACCATAGCCATTTTCAAAACGGTTCGGAACGATATAGTTGATATTTCTATATCCCATTGATTTTAAAGCTCGAATAGCTAATGCCGTACTTGTTGCTCCGTCGGCATCAAAATCACCAACAATAGTAATAGCTTCATGCTCAATTAGTGCGCGATAAAGTAGTGGTAATGCCTTATCAACACCCGATAATGACCGATAATCCAATAAATTAGCCGCTTTACGCTCTAACTGAGTTATGTCCGTGATGCCTCGATGTTGGTAAATCCGTTGTAAAAGTTCAGGCAAGCCAGGAAGTTGAGCCGCAGAGCTTTGTTGCTGTCTTTGTTGTAAGAGCGTTTCTACATTCACAATAATTAACTATTTTTGGTTGAGTAATTGAACAAGGGCATCCGGTTTCATATAACCAGGTAGCATTTGCCCATCAGGTAGGATGATTGCTGGGGTTCCCGTCACTTTGAATAAATTACCCACACTCATATGCTTACTTAGGTCAATTTTGCAGTCATCAATGATCGCAACGTCCTCACCTTTAAACGCTTGAGTTAGTGCCTTTTGTTGTAGGCCATTACACCAGATAGACGCCATTTTTTTCCCTACGTCACTATCTGCGCCTTGGCGTGGATAAGCCAGATAACGCACTGTGACACCTTGGCGGTTTAATTCATCAACAGACTCATGTAATTTCTTACAATAACCACAGCTAATATCGGTAAAAACGGTCACAACATACTTTTCTTGGGGAGCTTTAAAGATAATCATTTCATCTTTTAGCGCCTCTACTTTTTTCAATAACGGCTGGTTACTGATATTAACCGGGTTTTTACCGCTCATATCATAAATTGGCCCTTGCAATAAATACTTGCCGTCATCTGTGATGTATACAACGCCGGTTGATGTTTCAACCACATTCAGCCCAACAATGGGTGAAGGTTTAATCACCTCAACAACCATATTGTATTTTTCCAATGTATCACGGATAACTTTTTCTTCCGTTGCCCCATAGACTGTGGAAGTAAACGACGCAATACATGCGGCAGCCAATAATAACAATTTGCGTTTCATAGATAGTCCTTTAATCATGCATCACCCCCTTGGATGATGCTGCTCATGCAATACTCGTAACCGCTCAGTCGCAACATGAGTATAAATTTGTGTGGTTGATAGATCGCTATGACCTAACAACATTTGTACCACGCGTAAATCGGCCCCATGGTTGAGTAAATGGGTGGCAAAAGCGTGTCTTAGAACATGCGGTGAAAGTAGCTCACTGTCAATATGAGCAAGTACGGCATAATATTTTATTCGGTGCCAAAACGTTTGCCGAGTCATTTTCGTGCCACGTTTACTTGGGAATAGAATATCGCTCGTTTTGCCATTTAATAAATCAGGGCGACCTTCATCAATGTATTTCTCTAGCCAATATATTGCCTCTTCCCCCAAGGGAATCAATCTTTCTTTATCGCCTTTACCGACAACACGAATAACTCCCTGCCGCAAACTTATATCCGAGAACGTTAAACCGATTAATTCAGATACACGCAAACCACAGGCATATAACACTTCTAACATGGCTTTATCACGTAGCTCTAAAGCATCTTCGGTAGCAGGGGCGTTTAATAAATCTTCAACTTGTTTTTCACTTAAATCTTTGGGTAAACGCTGCGGAATTTTGGGTGCAGCAATGACCGCGGAGGGGTCATCCAGGCGAATTTTTTCCCGATACAAATATTGAAATAACCGACGCATCGCACTTAATAAACGTGCTGAACTGGTTGCTTTATATCCACAATCAATGCGTTCAGCAAAAAAAGATTGTAAGTCAATAGATTGAACATTTTCTAAATGCAACTGGTGAGCATCAAGCCATTTATCTAATAATTGAAGATCATTACGATAAGAAGCTAATGTATTTTCAGCAAGATCTTGTTCAAGCCAGATTGTATCAAGAAATTGTTCAATTAATGGATTAAGTTGTTTTGTTTCCACGACAGATCTACTTCCTTTCGATAATACCACACGATTCTATTATGCCTGAATGTGCCGGCTTCTGTTACAATACATCTCTTGTGATGAAAACCATAGCTGGACATAGTAATAATATATATGAAAATAGGTCTTTTTTACGGTTCTAGTACCTGTTATACCGAAATGGTTGCAGAAAAAATACGTGATATTCTCGGCGATGATTTCGTCACACTGCATAACGTTAACGATACACCGCCGGCAGAAATGGAACAGTATGATGTTCTTATTTTGGGAATACCTACGTGGGATTTTGGTGAAATACAAGAAGATTGGCTTGAAATTTGGGAAGCGCTTCCCAATCTTAACCTCGCAAATAAAATCATTGCGATGTATGGTCTTGGTGACCAAATAGATTATGGCGAGTGGTTTCTTGATGCCCTTGGCATGCTCTACCATCAACTAAAACCAACTGGTGCTAAATTCGTTGGCTTCTGGCCGACCGAAGGCTATACCTTTGATAGCCCTAAACCACTCAATGAAACCGGTGATATGTTTGTGGGGCTTGCATTAGATGAAGTTCACCAGTTTGAACAGACCGATGAACGCATCGCACAATGGTGTGTACAGATTTTTCAGGAAATTGAAGCTCTATTATAATGCAAACTGATGTTTGCTTGCTCATCGATAACCCAAAGTGAGCGGCACCTAGCGGTATTTAGGCCACCAATTCGGTTGATCTTGGTAGCCTAGATATCAGGGTATTGCAGCAATAACTGGTTTAAATTACGCCAATTTTCCTCCGAAAGTGCGTCTTTAGCTACCCATAAATGGATCTTTTGCGGTTTGCCTTGTAACGCTTCTAATGTCAGCAATATACCGTAACGAGTAAGCCAAGGTGCTTTCAGTATTCGCCACTCGTTTTTCTTCCACTGAAGCTTATTGCCATTAACCAGTACAGCAACCCCTTTTATTTTACTGATATTTTTCTGACTCTTTGCCCAACTCGCAACGACAACCACTAGTAGCGGCAGCCATATCATTGAGTTACCAGGAGACCATGGAGTCAGAAGCAAAAACATCCCAATGACCCCATGAACACAGGTTGAGAACAATTGAGTTTTCCATGAAATGGAGAGATTAGATTTCCACAGGACCACGATTTTTATTTTTTTCCTGAATCAGTTTAATCATACGAAAAAGTTCGTCATCATCTGGGCGGCCATGATTCATTAACCAGTTGAATAAGTCAGGGTCCGCACATTCTAATAATCGAACAAATACCTGCTTATCTTGGGTTGTCAGGTTATCATATTCATACTCAAAAAACGGCATGATTGAAATATCTAATTCACGCATACCACGGCGGCATGCCCAATGAATTCGCGCTTTATTCTCAATATCCATTTTACTACGGCCTTTTTTGCAGTTAACTGATTAGATTGATTATTTTCCATACTCTAACAGATTATCCGCCAAGAAAACATGTTATAGACTACATAGTTGTAATTTTAGTAGTAAAATACCGTTTTTCTACAAACAGCTGATGAAAAACTATTAGATAATACAGGTTCATCATAATAACTACTTGCAATGTTATCTAGCTATTTTACCATTAGGCACCCTTATCTATCAAAGAACAATAGGTGAAATCATGACTAACCACATTGATAGTACACAGCAATTTCCTCTCGGATCTCAGTCTTTACCACTCGTTTTGATTTCACTGGAAAACTGGGAACTTATTCACCTTCACGGCGCCGATGCAGAAAAATATCTGCAAGGCCAAGTGACCGCGGATATTGCCACACTCACACAATCACACGCATTAACAGCACACTGTGATCCCAAAGGTAAGATGTGGAGTGACCTCCGCTTATTCCATCACTTAGATGGCTATTCCTATCTATTAAGAACTAGCGTTGCCGATTCACAACTCGCTGAACTGAAAAAATATGCTGTTTTCTCGAAAGTCACTTTTGAAAAGAAACCGGACCTAAAATTAATCGGGGTCGCAGGTAAAGGCGCTAGAGAAGCGCTGGCAACACTCTTTACTACATTACCAGACGACCAAAACCAAGTGGTTACTGACGGCGCTTCTACCATATTGCATTTTGCATTACCCACAGAGCGTTTTCTGGTGATCACAAGCGAAGAAACGGCACAAAAAATGGCTCAAACCTTGAGTGCTATTCAGGTCAATGATGAACAATGGCTAGCCCTTGATATCGAAGCTGGGTTTGCAGTTATCGATCAACAAAACAGTGCTCAACATTTACCTCAAGCAACCAATTTACAAGCCCTACCTCATGGTATTAGCTTTAAAAAAGGCTGTTATACCGGTCAAGAAATGGTTGCCCGTGCAAAATTCCGCGGTGCAAATAAACGTGCGATGTATACCTTAAAAGGCACAGGCACTACCATTCCTGCTATTGGTGAAGGTGTGGAATGGCAGCTTGGTGATAAATGGCGCCGTACAGGAACCGTGCTAGCGGCAATTCGCTTAGGTAGTGGCGAAATCTATGTACAAGTCATTATGAATAACGATATGGAAGCCGATAGCGTTTTCCGCGTTATGGGTGATGAGCAAAGTCATCTAACTATCGCACCATTACCTTATTCATTAGAAGAGAATTAATTGGAGTTTTTATGTCATCTGCATTAGGTAGCAAGCCCGTAGAGGTGGTTAATTTTGGGGCTTTTACCGAAGTCGTCCAATTTTTGATGGAATTAGATAAACTCAAAAGTGTTTATCGTAAAAATAAGTTATTGAACCGTGAACGCCAAGAAAATACAGCAGAACACAGTTGGCAATTTGCGGTTGCAGCCATGAGTTTTGCACCCTATGTACAAGGCGTTAATATCGAACATGCGATAAAACTTGCCCTTGTGCATGACATTGTTGAAATTGACGCAGGTGATGTATTGGTATTTGATAATGCCGCTCGTGATGCTATTCATGAAGAAGAAGTTAAAGCGGCTAAGCGTATTTTTAACTTACTGCCTAGCCCGCAAAATGAAACATTGCTAGCTTTATGGAATGAATATGATGCATTAGAAACCCCGGAATCTGTGTATGCGAATGCCATTGACCGAGCAATGCCAATGCTGATGAACCTGCACAATCAAGGGCAAAGCTGGGTCGAAAACCACATTCGTCTGGAACAAGTTCTCAGTAAATGTGATTATATTCAACAGATCCTACCTGAATTTTATCAACAACTTAAATTACAATTGGAGCTAGCTCAGCAAAAAGGCTGGTTGCTGTAATTGTCGCCCAAAGCGGCTGAAAAGCCGCTTCATTTAACGTTTTACACTCATCTAATCTAATATGTATTGCCCATAGTAAGATATACCTTTCACTAATTCATTATTTTAATTTAAATAATAAACCACTTTATATTTTTTAATAATTATTAATCTCGACTTATATAGAAATACCAATATTAATAACTTGCTAATTATTAATATCACTCCTATCTTTATCATTGAACATTTGCCTGTGAGGTTTAAAATGCAAAAATTCAATGAATATTCAAATCCTTACCTTTTACTACTAGATGTCCATTCACCCGCTATAGTTCAATTCAATAAATCAACTCGTCAAACAATCCCAATTATCGAAGAACTCGGTGGAACCCCTGACGGCATTGCTATTGACCCTGCTAATCGATTAATTTATTGGAGCAATATGGGGGATGATTATGAAGCTGACGATGGCTCCATCAATGTGATGAATTTTGATGGCACTGGCAGAAAAATGCTATTAGGCAATGGAAAAATAAGAACGCCAAAACAATTACATCTTGATTTAGTGAATCAACGATTATATTGGTGTGACCGTGAAGGAGGTATGGTTTCATCGTGTAATATCGATGGTTCTAATTTATTCGTCCATGTAGCAAGACCCCGAGATAAACACAATAAAGTAGATATCTTAGACCAATGTGTTGGCATTACTGTTGATGTCGCAAATAATTGGCTCTACTGGACTCAAAAAGGAACCCCTAAAGGTAATTTAGGTCGTATCTTTAGGGTGCCATTAACGCCTAAAACCCAACAATCAGCCAATCAACGAAACGATATTCAATTGCTCCTTCAAGACCTACCCGAACCTATTGATTTATTGCTTGATGAAGAGACCCATATTTTATATTGGACAGATAGAGGCGCTGAGCCCGATGGTAATAGCTTAAATTGTGCCAATATTACTGCTGATGGATTAAGCCATTACAAGGTAATAAGCCGTGGTTTTAAAGAAGCAATTGGGCTGACATATGATAAACCAGCAAAACTGATGTATGTCGCCGACCTTAATGGAGGGGTTTACCAAGTCGTTATGGAAACAGGTGAAGTGGAAAAGCTATACCAAGGTAAAAATTATACGGGGATTTCACAATATTTAGGTTAGAAATATCCATAAATAAAGGCTTGATTTCAGTAAACTATCGAAATCAAGCCTAAAACATATTTAATTCACACTATTTAATGAAAGGTGTGATTTATTCCTACATATAATCTTCAATCGGTACGCACGAACAGTGTAGGTGACGATCCCCATACACATCATCAAGGCGTTTTACCGCAGGCCAATATTTATTCGCTTTCGTTTGTTCAGTAGGGAATACGGCAAGCTCACGGCTATAACTATGAGGCCACTCCCCTGCTAACTCTGTTTGCACATGAGGCGAATTCACTAATGGGTTATCTTCTAACGTCCATTGGCCTTTCACTACTTGGTCAATTTCATCACGGATAGCTAACATAGCATCAATGAACCGATCAATTTCCGTAATACTTTCAGACTCTGTCGGCTCAATCATTAATGTTCCCGCCACAGGGAAAGACATGGTTGGTGCATGGAAACCATAATCAATCAAACGCTTAGCAATATCCAGTTCACTGATACCCGTGTCTTTTTTAATCGGACGTAAATCGACAATACACTCATGAGCCACATAGCCTTCTTGCCCTGTATATAAAATGTCATAACGACCAGAAAGACGCTTAGCAATATAGTTAGCATTTAAAATGGCAACTTGGCTGGCTTTGCGTAAGCCATAAGAGCCCATCATACGAATATACATCCAGCTAATTGGCAAAATTGATGCACTACCAAATGGGGCGGCTGATACCGCACCTTGGTCAGTTAACATTTCTTGCTCAACCACAGAGTGCCCCGGTACGAACGGTGCTAAGTGCTTTTTCACACCAATAGGCCCCATACCTGGGCCACCACCGCCATGAGGAATACAGAATGTTTTATGTAAATTTAGGTGAGAAACATCCGCACCAATAAAGCCTGGAGTTGTTAACCCAACCTGAGCATTCATATTTGCGCCATCAAGGTATACTTGGCCGCCATATTGGTGAATAATTTCACACACTTCACGAATACTTTCTTCATATACCCCGTGGGTTGATGGGTAAGTTACCATCACACAAGAAAGAGCTTCGCTATGTTGCTGGGCTTTTTCACGTAAATCAGTTAAGTCGATATTACCTTCATCATCACAACGCACTACCACCACTTCCATACCTGCCATATGCGCAGAAGCTGGATTAGTACCGTGAGCAGAAGCTGGGATCAAACAAATATTTCTCTCCCCTTCATTGCGACTTTCATGGTAACGACGAATAGCTAATAAACCTGCATATTCACCTTGAGCCCCTGAGTTAGGTTGCATACAAACCGCATCATAACCGGTCAATTGTACTAACCAATGAGAAAGCTGTTCTATCATTTGATGATAACCTTGCGCCTGCTCAGGTGGACAAAACGGATGTAGCTCGCCAAATTCAGGCCAGGTAATTGGGATCATTTCCGCAGCCGCATTAAGCTTCATGGTACAAGAACCGAGTGGGATCATAGCTTGGTTTAATGCTAAATCTTTGCGCTCTAAGCTATGCATGTAGCGCATCATTTCGGTTTCACTGTGGTAACGATGAAAGTTGGGATGTACTAAAATTTCATCATCACGTCTCATCGTGTTTGGAATTGCTTGTTCTGTCGCGGAAACTGACTGATCTAGTTTTTCAAAATCCAGCTTAGTTTCGACACCGGTGATCACTGCAAACAATTCATTTAAATCTTGGCGGGTCGTGATTTCACTAAAAGTCACACCGACTGCACCACGAATGTCAGTGCGTAAATTCACTTTGGCTTTTTCAGCACGCGCTAGCACTGCTGTTTTGTCTGCGACTTCAATGCAAAGTGTATCAAACCAAGTTTTATGGCGTGATACGAAACCTGCATCTGCTAATGCCTTGACAAAAATAGAGCTAAAGCGATGAATGCGCTCTGCAATTATTTTCAGCCCTTTTGGTCCATGATAAACCGCATACATGGCTGCAATATTGGCTAACAGCACTTGGGATGTACAAATATTCGAGTTCGCTTTTTCACGGCGAATATGCTGCTCACGGGTTTGCATCGCCATACGTAGTGCAGTATTACCTGCCGCATCACGAGACACACCGATAATACGTCCCGGCATTGCCCGTTTAAATTCGTCACGACACGCAAAAAATGCCGCATGAGGTCCACCATAACCCATGGGAACACCAAAACGTTGCGCTGAACCGAAGACAATATCCGCCCCTTGCTTACCCGGTGCGGTCAGTAATACTAGTGCCATCATATCTGCAGCAACACAGCTGACAATTTTACGCTCTTTTAGCTGAGCAAAGAGCGCGCTGTAGTCATGGACATTACCTGTCGAGCCAACCTGCTGAAGTAACACACCAAAAACACCTTCGTGTTCCAATGCTTTCTCTGCGCTATCCACAATCACTTCAAAACCAAAAGTACCCGCACGCGTGCGAACGACATCTAGCGTTTGCGGATGAACATCATCTGCTACAAAAAAGCGTTCTGCATCTTTCAGTTTGCTGATCCGTTTTGCCATTGCCATAGCTTCAGCCGCAGCAGTGGCTTCATCTAATAACGACGCAGAGGCAAGGTCTAAACCAGTAAGGTCGATAGTTACCTGTTGAAAATTCAATAATGATTCTAAACGACCTTGTGACACCTCCGGTTGGTATGGCGTATAAGCGGTATACCAACCCGGGTTTTCTAATAAATTACGCAAAATAACCGGCGGAAGCACTGCAGGCGCATACCCCATACCAATGTAGCTTTTGTAGCGCTTATTGAGTGACGCTATCGCTTTTAATTCAGCTAAGGCTTCTTGCTCAGTTGCTCCCCCACCCACTCTTGGTGGCTCTGCAAGCAAAATGGCTTTAGGGACAATTTTGTCCATCAAAGTATCTAATGACGTTGCACCCACGGTGTCTAACATGGTTTTTAATTGTTGTTCTGATGAACCAATGTGGCGCGAAATGAATTCTGAACGGTTTTCTAATTGACTCAGTGACATCGACATATCTGTGTTCCCATCCTTTGTCTGCTATGCATAAGTTGTAGGGCGGTTATTACGGAACTTGCGAGATAACGCTTAAAATCAATGATATTGCTGCTTGTTTCTTGTTTCTTGTTTCTTGTTTCTTACTAATTATATTTTATCAATCCTCTAAATAGCTCATCTTATGGCTATCACTAAAAAGTGTTTATTCTAAATAGGTTGCGTTGTGGCTAGGCGGCAAACGTAGACAATCTTGGGGGACATACACAAGTATGTGACCCGAGTTGTTGAGTGCATCCACCCATAAAACAAGCGTATTAATAAATCCTATAAATAGTTCATCTTGTGGCTAGGCGGCAAACGAATAAGACCCTAGGAGCATACATCAGTATGTGACTAGGGCGAATGAGCGAAGCCAACGCCGCCACAAGAAGAAATATGACTAGGATTTTATTCTTCGGCTTCGATCATAGAGGTATAACCCGCCGCATCAATTAAATCCGCCAGCTCTGCGGTATCGGATGCTTTAATACGGAAAATCCAGCCTTCTTGGTATGGCTGTTCGTTCACAAGTTCTGGCGCATCATTCAGTTCGCCATTAACCGCCACAATTTCGCCACTCAGAGGAGCGTAAATATCGGATGCCGCTTTAACTGACTCGACGACTGCAACGTCATCACCTGCACTTACTGCAGTACCTACTTCGGGTAAATCAACAAACACCATGTCACCTAACGTTTCTTGCGCATGTTCGGTGATACCAACCGTAAACTCACCATTACCTTCATCGCGCAGCCACTCATGTTCACGGGTGTACATTAATTCTTTAGGTGTATTGCTCATCATTAGCCTCTCAATTTTTAAATTTATTAATTAGATTCGCCCAAATTACACTAAGCATTTTCCTTCACGGACAAAGCCCGGTTTAACGACTTCAACTGGCATCTCTCTTTGTCTGATTTCAACAATTGCTTTGCCTTGAATTCCGTTCGGGACACGCGCTAACGCAATACTAAAGCCAAGGGTTGGCGAAAAAGAGCCACTGGTTATCACCCCTTCTTGTAGTTTCCCAAGTTCATCAGTAAAGCGGACAACTTGCCCCGCACGCAGTATACCTTTTTCACGCATCACAATACCGACAAGTTTTTCAGTACCTTGTTCGCGTAATTTTTCCAATGCTTCACGGCCAATAAATTGACGATCTTCAGGTTTCCAAGCGATCGTCCAGCCCATATTCGCGGCAAGGGGAGAAATGCTTTCATCCATATCTTGCCCATATAGGTTCATACCGGCTTCAAGGCGTAAGGTATCACGTGCCCCTAAGCCCGCAGGGTGAACTCCAGACTTAAGCAGTTTATGCCAAAATTCAACGACCTGCTCTTTAGGCAGGGCAATTTCATAACCTTTTTCACCAGTATACCCAGTGGTTGCGATGAACAAATCCCCTGCTTGAACACCATAAAATGGTTTCATTCCTTCAATAGCACTGTTTTGTTCCGCACTGAGTAATGAATGAACTTTTTCTGGCGCTTGTGGCCCTTGAACAGCCAATAGTGCTAAATCATCGCGAACACGAATTTCAACAGCATAGCCTTTAGCATGCTGCTCAATCCAAGCGAGGTCTTTATCACGTGTTGCTGAGTTGACGACGAGACGATAAAAGTCATCAGCGAGGTAATACACAATCAGGTCATCAATAACACCACCAGAAGCATTCAGCATGCCTGTATATAAGGCTTTACCTTGCTCTGTAAGTTTATTGATATCGTTGGCGAGAAGATAACGCAGAAAATCACGACAGCCTTCGCCGTGTAAATCAACAATAGTCATATGGGAAACATCAAACATCCCTGCTTCGGTTCTGACAAAATTATGTTCATTGATCTGTGAACCATAATGCAACGGCATCATCCAACCATGAAAATCGACCATTTTTGCACCGCAGGCTATATGTTCATCATATAGTGTTGTTTGCTTTACCATGAATACCCTCTTTACATTATTAATATGACAGGGTGATTGCGTGGTGAAAATTACCCATCTGCAACAAAATCACGTGATAATTTTAACCCGACGCAAACGATAACTTTTTAAAAACCTACCACTGTTTGCGGTTCTATTCTATAAAAAAAAATAGGGCTACCATTCCTCTGTATTACTGATTGCGCTCTGATTTTGCCAGCGATTTTTGTTAAATAATTGAGAATGATCACTCAAAACCCTTACATTTAGAGTCTAATGGTGCAAAATATCACCAAAACTAGAATTTGAATGATACCTTGATAAATAAAACCCACCATAGCAATATAAATAAAACTAATGCGAAAAATGAATGTAATTAGTTTTTTTCAGTCATAGTTAAAAATAGCTGCGTGTTTTTAGGTATTCATACTCACTAAATTGAGTCACTAAGAAGAAATAAAAAATATGGTTTGTTTTATCGAAAAATGATATTTGATAATAAAAAAATCAGCATAATTACTCATGAAATAACGAAAATAGTGTGAATATCAAAAGGATTAATATGCCAATTACCAATGAATACTCAAATTTTAATACAATAAATTTCAAGAACATCCGATATATGGAATCTGAGATCCCGAAAGAACATCTGCAATCTCATCAAGACTCATTTGTGACAGCGCTTAACGCAAATCACTTACCAACAGAAATACAAGAAAAGCCTTTATTTTTATTAATTAATAAATTAAAAAACTCAGATTCCATTAAAGGATCAAAAGAGTTAATTCAACAAATTAAATCAAAAGCAAAGGAATTAGCTGACGATATTCAAGACATGCGGGACACTTACTTTACTGTAGAGAATGAGGGTACCGATGAGGTTTATGGCCGACTGGTAGATGGGTACACCGATGTGGACCGTGATAAATACATCCGGGCACTGGTTCACTACAAAAATGCAGATAATCAATTGAACTTGCTAGATCTCCCACATAAATTATCAATTAAGGAAATACTAGCGCCTCATCATAGTGTGCAAGTATACGGTGATTGGGAAGCGCTTAATAAACTGCAAAATAAAGGCTCAGTAAGCTTACCTAACTTAACCTATAATCGCGGTGACACCCAGTTCGGTTAACTTAGTTAGGGCAAATGTACTGAAAGGGCAAGCAATATCCTTGTTCATCACTAAGCTAAGGGCTCATTATAGCCCTTAGATAATTAAACATACATGGCTCAATCGTTTGATTCTACTTGTTGGAGCTGTTCCAGCCACTTAGGCATATCAAACAGCCCCATCGCATGGTTCAATAATTGAGGTTTAACCCCCGGTAAGCTATCCGCTAATACTAACCCAATATCACGCAGCAACTTCTTCGCAGGGTTATTACCATCGAATAATTCACGGAAGCCTTGCATACCAGCTAACATCAACGCTGCACTGTGCTTACGGCTACGCTCATAGTCACGCAAGTATAAATATTGACCAAAGTCTTTGCCTTCACGGTGCAAACGTTTAATTTCACCAATCAGCATAGCGACATCCATAAAACCAAGGTTAACCCCTTGGCCCGCTAATGGATGGATGGTATGAGCCGCATCCCCTAACAACGCTAAACGTTGCGCCGCAAATTGCCTTGCATAGCGTCCAGTTAATGGAATAGTTAATCGATCACTTTCCACTTGGCAAAGACCAAGACGAATATCAAATGCAACTGCCAATTCTTTATTAAAATCAGTAGGTTCTAAAGACTGGCGCCTTGCTGCTTCGGTGGCTGGCTGAGACCAGACAATCGAGCAAAGATGCGGGTCACTTAATGGTAAAAACGCCAAAATACCTTTACCATCAAAAGCTTGGCGAGCAACACCTTCGTGAGGTTTTTCAGTTCGGACCGTAGCAACTAACGCGGTATGTTCATAATCCCAAAAGGTTAATGGGATATCCGCATGACTACGCAACCACGAGTTTGCCCCGTCAGCCCCCACAATTAACCGTGCTGTTAACATGTTTTCATCATCTAACGTAATAAAAACATCATTTTCTCCCCACACTACTTTTTTAATCGTTGCGGGTGCTAATAATGTCACATCGCGAAGCTGCGACGCCTTTTGCCATAGTGCATCACGTACGACATTATTTTCAACAATATGCCCTAAATGCGTTAAGTTGCGCTCTTGAGCGGTAAAAGTAATACGCCCAAAACTATCGTTATCCCAAACTTCCATGCCATTATATGCAGAAGCTCGCATTCCTTTAATCGTTGACCAAACACCTAAATAGGACAGTAACTTTTCACTTGCCGCATTAATAGCTGATACCCTTAATGCGTGCGGTTCTGCTGCACTAAATGGTACCTTAGGTGGATGATTCTCAATTACTGCAACACGTAGCCCACTCCCCTCAAGCCCACAAGCGAGTGCTAACCCAACCATACCACCACCGGCGATAACCACATCAAATGATTGCATATTCTTTATTCCTCTTTATTTCGTGGTTATTGGTGTGCAACCCAACCCAATGTTTGGCGAGCCAAAACATCACGAGCTGGCGGTAACATTTCCATTGCCATTAAACCTAAGTTACGCCCGACAATAAGCGGTAAACAGCGATTCGCAAATAAACGAACCAAACCGTCGGTTATCGTAACCGTTTTGTCTCTATCTAACGCCCGAGCTTGCTGGTATTGGCTTAGGAGTGAATAACGTCCAATATCTTGCCTCTTCGCGTCTGCATTTACCACCATGTGAGCCAATTGCATCACATCACGGATACCTAAATTAAAACCTTGCCCCGCAATAGGATGCAAAGTCTGAGCGGCATTTCCAACTAACACAACTCGATGACTGACTGGGTTAAGTGCTTTACGCAATACCAGTGGATAGCAATGGCGCTTACCTGCCATGACGATTTCACCTAACCGCCAGCCAAACGCTTGCTGTAATTTATCCATAAATGTCGCATCATCCCAAGCCCTGATGGTGTCTGCTTGCTCTTGTTGATGACACCAAACCAATGAACTACGGCCTTGTGACATCGGCAATAGTGCTAATGGGCCAAATTCAGTAAAACGTTCAAAAGCTTGGCCCTGCGGGTCAATGGCGGTTTTCACATTCGCGATAATAGCCACTTGCCCATAGTCATCCTGTTGCCATTGCATATGGCAGGCTTTACCTATCGCGGAATGGCTACCATCAGCAGCAATCAGTAATTCCCCGGTTACCTTATCGCCATTATCCAAGGTGACCGTAACGATATCTTGTTCACGATGAACATTTTCTACTTTTGCAGGGCAATAAAGGGTAACTCCAGGGGCTTTACGTAACAACGAAAACAGGCGGGCGCCAGCTTCGTGCAATTCAATGACATTGCCTAGAGCGTCGATATGATAATCATCGGCAGCAATGTTTACAAAACCAGCATGGCCTCTATCAGACACATGAACGTGATTAATGGGAGTCACACAATCTGCTAAAGCAGGCCAGACACCTATTTTTGCTAACGATTGGCAAGTACCGTGGGCTAACGCAATCGCACGTGCGTCGAACCCGGGATGTTTACCATCTGGCAAAGCTGCCTCGATTAATGAAACCGATAATTTTCCTTGGCTAAGGGATGATATCGCCAGTGCTAATGTTGCACCCGCCATACCGCCCCCCACGATGATCACATTCATGCGTTGTTTATTACCTTTCTATGATGACTGACATCTACCCTAAATTGTGCGTTGCTGCTGCCATTAGGGCTTCAATTTCATCAGGGTCTTTCACGACTAAGTCTGTTAAGTTTTCATTTCCGTTTTCGGTGATCACAATATCATCTTCGATACGTACACCAATTCCGCGATATTGCGGTGGCACATCGGCATCTGGAGCAATATACAAACCAGGCTCGACAGTTAATACCATTCCAACTTCAAGCACACGATCCCGGTCTGTACCGTAAAAACCTACGTCATGTACATCTAACCCTAACCAATGACTTAAACCATGCATAAAGAATGGCTGATATGCTTTGTTTTCGATCAATTGATCCACATCGCCTTGTAAAATTCCAAGTGCAACGAGGCCTTCAGTTTTGATACGAACAATTTCACGAGTCACCTCATGGATGCTGGTTCCCGGACGATATAGCTCTAACGCGGTATTTAATGCTTTGAGGACGATATCGTAAATTTCACGTTGTGCTTGGCTAAATTTACCATTAACTGGGAAAGTACGTGTGATATCCCCTGCATAACCTTCAAACTCTGCACCCGCATCAATTAAGACTAATTCGCCATCCTTCATTAGGCTCTCATTTTCAGTGTAATGCAAAATACAGGCATTTTCACCACTGCCCACAATAGAGTTGTACGAAGGAAAACGTGCACCATGGCGAGTAAATTCGTGCTCTAACTCACCACAAAGTTGATATTCATACATATTAGGTCGGCAAGTTTCCATGGCTCTGACGTGTGCTAGAGCAGAAATTCGCCCAGCCATACGCAGGGTGTTAATTTCTTCTTCCGACTTAAATAAGCGCATTTCATGGACAATCGGCCGCCAATCTACCAATGTTTGTGGTGCTCGTAAGTTACGACGGCTGCCTTTACGTAAAATATCTAAGGCATCAAATAGCAATTTATCGGCATAGGCAAACTCACCCTGAGCATGATAAACCACGTCGAGGCCATTTAATAATTGATAAAGCTGCTCTTCTATTTCATTGAAAGGTAACGCTTTATCAATACCTAACTTCTCAGGAGCAGCATCTTGCCCAAGGCGGCGACCAAACCAAATCTCAGCAGTTAAATCACGAACACGGTTAAAAAGAACAGTATGGCTATGTTTTTCATCGCTCTTAATCAGGACTAATACAGCTTCAGGCTCACTAAACCCCGTCAAATAAAGGAAATCACTGTGTTGACGGTACGGGTATTCGCAATCCGCATTACGCTGCGCAGGAGGCGCTGAAAAAATAATTGCTGCACTGCCTGATTGCATTTGAGCCAATAATGCATTGCGACGAGAAATAAATTCCTGTTTATTCATACCGTTTTTGCCTTATTATCAGAATAATTAGATTGCTGAATATATTGCTTGTGTTTAACCAATCACATACAACATACACTGGCGAAATGACTTAAAACTGGATACATCCCGTTTTCAAGCACTTAATTTTATCAGTAATAAATTATTCATCGACAAAGTTAAGTGGCTTTGAAAACGCACATTAATAGAAATTAATGAAGAACGGGCTTATCATTTTCCACTGTCGTTGGGCCTTTAGTTGGCTCAATCAATGCAATGTAACATAATTGTACCGCCACCCTGACATACTCAATCACTTCTTCTAGCGCTTGCTCAAGTTCTTCTTGGTCTTCGTCTTCATCATAACCAAGCATACCAATATTGCGTAAATCGGTGATAACTTCGCTTATCTCTTTTTTATCAGCCAATTTCGGTTGTGTAACTCCAAGCCCTAATAAAAAGTGATTAACCCAACCAGCCAGTGCATCAGCATGGTCAAAAACAGAAGCGTCTTCGTCAGGGAATAGCATGGCAAATGCAAACTCGCTGTCATCAAGTGCTTCAAATGTGGTATCAAAAAGTTCTCGCAGTGGCTGTGCAACAGTTTGAGGGAAAGCTAAACCATCGTTAGCAAGGTCATGGACTAACGTTTGCCAGCTATGGTCACGGCCCCCACCACAGATCAACCCGGTTATTAGACCATGGATTTCCGCAGCAGTAAGTGCGATTGAGTGCTGTTGCAGGAGTTTGTCCAGTGATTCATAGTTTGGTAAAGATTTTTGTATAGACATCTGAATTCGTCATGTTAGCTTATGATTCGTGATATGCTACCATCAAGGATAGCCGCTAGACCAGTATGCTTTTGTCTTATCTATTAATTGCGCCAAATATGATGTATTTACGGCGAGTATTATTCAGTATGGAGGTATCATGTCCGCACAACCTGTCGACATCCAGATTTTCGGGCGCTCAATGCGAGTCAACTGCCCATCAGAACAAAAAGAAGCCCTTCTTGAGTCGGCTAAAGAATTAGAACAGCGCTTGCAAAATCTGAAAGATAGAAGCGGTGTCACCAATATGGAACAGCTTATTTTTATCGTAGCATTGAACGTCTGTCACGAATTAGCACAAGAAAAGACAAAAACGCGTGATTATGCTTATAATATGGAAGAGAAAATAAAAATGTTGCAGCACACAATCGAACAAGCGTTGCACGATCAGGTGAAAATTACTGAGAGGCAGGTATTGCCCCTAGAGTAAATCTGCTTATTAATCAGACACTAGTAGAAAAAAATATACAAAATTAAGGTTGCATTTTAAATCTAGTTTCGTACAATGAAATCACTGAGTAACGATAAGTTCTCAAACCAAATTTCTCTGAGATGCGCGTGAGTGGGCGAGTCCCCTGAGCCGATATTTCAACTAAATAGAATGTGGTTATGGCGCTGGTGAGCATGCCTGATTCGCTCAGGAAGCCTAAAGGTTGCTAAACTGCGTTCACCTTGAACCAAGGGTTCAAGGGTTACAGCCTACAACGGCATCTTGGAGACCCTCAATTAAGTTTCTGCTTATTTTTCATTTGTTTTCTACATAACCGTTCATCTTACGATATACTCTAAGTAATATAATTACTGGATTAACTGTTTTTATCGTATTTATAACAGGTTATCACATGCAAGATTCTCTCTCGACACAACGCCAGCTGGTACGTCAAACTATCCGTCAGGCACGCCGCCAACTAAGCCTTGAACAACAACAAAGTGCCGCTGAGCAAGTCATGCATAACGCATTACACCACCCGAAAATTGTACAAGCCAATAATATTGCTCTGTTTCTTTCTTTTGATGGGGAAATTAACACAAAGCCGCTTATTCATGCACTTTGGGCTCAAGGTAAGCAAGTGTACCTTCCTGTTTTACATCCTTTTAGTCGTCACCATTTGCTGTTTCTTCACTATCGTCCAGATAGCCAACTTGTTAAAAACCGATTTCATATTGATGAGCCACCACTTGATGTCAGAGATGCGCTACCACTCGAAAAACTGGATATCATGCTTATCCCATTAGTGGCATTTGATACTCAAGGGCAACGGTTAGGTATGGGAGGTGGGTTCTATGATAGAACTCTAGCAAATTGGCAACAAACCGGTTTTTATCCAATTGGCCTTGCCCATAATTGCCAGCAAGTCGAAAAGCTCCCTATCGCACACTGGGATATTCCCTTACCCGAAATTATTACGCCGCAAAAAATATGGCGCTGGTCATAAATACCCGCGCCATTATTTCACTCAATTTTTAGCGTAGTTTAGAATAATAAACGCGCACGAATGGTGCCTGGCAAGTCTTTTAATTTCTGAAGCGCTTCATCTGTTTGGTTTGGCGTTTGCATTAATACGTCAATAACCACATAACCTACATTACCTGATGTACGTAAATACTGGCCGACAACGTTAATATTATTTTCCGTGAATACTTGGTTAATGCTATTCAAAATACCTGGACGGTTTTCATGAATATGCAAGAAACGGTTTGTATCTTCAGTATGCACTGGCAGAGAAACTTCAGGGAAATTAACCGCAGATAAGGTTGAACCATTATCTGAGTATTTCGCCAACTTACTTGCCACTTCTAGTCCAATATTTTCTTGAGCTTCTTCTGTAGACCCCCCAATGTGCGGCGTTAAAATCACATTGTCGAACTTAATCAATTCAGAGATAAATGGGTCATTAGGGTCATTATTTGCAGCAGGCTCGCTTGGGAAGACATCCACCGCTGCACCGGATAAATGCTTGCTTTCTAACGCTTCAGCCAGTGAAGGAATATCAACCACCGTTCCGCGTGATGCGTTAATGAAAATAGAACCAGGTTTCATACGATCAAATTGTTCTTTAGCAAACATATTTTTCGTACTTGGTGTTTCAGGTACATGTAAGCTCACAACATCGCTCATATTCAGCAGTTCAGTTAAAGAACGAACTTGTGTTGCGTTACCTAAAGGTAGTTTGTTTTCAATATCATAAAAGAAAACATTCATACCGATACCTTCAGCTAAGATCCCTAACTGAGTACCAATGTGACCATATCCAACAATACCAAGGCGCTTACCACGCGCTTCAAAACAGCCTTTAGCTTGTTTTTCCCAAATACCGCGGTGTGCTTGCATATTGGCTTCAGGAATGCGACGCAGTAAAAGTAATAACTGGCCTAATACCATTTCTGCAACAGAACGTGTATTCGAAAATGGTGCGTTAAAAACAGGAATACCGCGCTTTGCAGCGGCATCTAAATCAACTTGATTGGTGCCGATACAAAAGCAACCTACTGCAACGAGTTTTTCTGCTGCAGCGAAAATTTCTTCAGTAAGATGAGTACGGGAACGGATACCTACAAAACGTGCATCTTTAATCGCTTCTTTTAATTCTTCGTCGGATAACGCACTTTTGTGATATTCAATATTGGTGTAGCCCGCGGCTTTTAAGTTATCAACCGCACTTTGGTGCACACCTTCTAGCAGTAAAAATTTAATTTTGTCTTTTTGCAAAGATACCTTAACCATTTCCCTACCCTATCGTGAACGTACTTAAGATTTATAACAGATGAACATATGTGTTTGCCTAACATAGCTCAAGAGAGATGACATCTATCTACCTTGAGCTATGAGCGTATACCAACATAGCAAAAAATAGCGCAGTAGCAATACAACCGTTTGCTTAATGGGTACTAAAAAGCGCGAAGAAAAAGAAGTTAAATGGTAGAAAATCAGGGGCGGTAACACAAAATAAGGATTTTTCCTGCACAATGCCTATTTGTGTGAGATATATCACCAAAATAGCTCGATATAAAAAAAAATAAAATAAATTTCAAATTGATGATATTTATAAAACTGGTTAATTAATTTAGCGTTTATCAGCTCATAAACTAATTGCAAAATATTAGTAAAACAAAAAAGCCAGTGGGTATAATGTCACTGGCTTATTAGAATAATTGAATACGATATAGATTATAACTTGATGGTTTTAACGCCTTCGTTTGCAGTTCCCATCAAAACGACGTCTGCGCCACGATTCGCGAACAACCCAACAGTCACGACACCCGCAATTCCGTTGATGGTATTTTCGAGTGCCACAGGGTCAACAATATTTAAATTATGGACATCTAAAATGACATTGCCGTTATCTGTAATTACATTTTGACGGTACTCTGGTGTACCACCCAGTTTAACCAATTCACGTGCCACATAGCTACGTGCCATTGGGATCACTTCGACAGGCAGTGGGAATTTACCCAACACATCAACTAGCTTAGATTGGTCAACGATACAGACAAAGGTTTTTGCAATTGCAGAAACAATTTTTTCACGTGTTAATGCGGCACCACCTCCTTTGATCATATTCATGTGGTGGTCAACCTCATCAGCACCATCAACATAAACATCTAATGAATCTACTTCATTACAATCAAATACCGTAATACCCAATGATTTTAATTTTTGAGTTGATGCTTCTGAACTTGATACTGCGCCTTCTATTTGACCTTTCATTGTTGCTAATGCATCAATGAAGTGTGAAGCCGTTGAACCCGTTCCAACACCAACGATAGTGCCCGGTTTTACGTAATCAAGTGCTGCCCAACCTACCGCTTTTTTTAATTCGTCCTGAGTCATGCTCATGCCTTTTAAGATTTAATTGAGTCGTGATTAAGGTTATTAATAACTAGTATATACCGGACACCCAATAAGTTGCAGCCTTGTTCGTTGTATTTGTGTCATGGTTATTGGGATTTACGCCACAACAATAATATTTTTAAGTGTTGCGTGTAAAAATATGGCATAGTGCTTGGTAGAATAACAACAAGGAGATCTTTTTGATGAAGCGCCCTGACTATCGCGCATTACAAGCACTGGATGCCGTTATCCGTGAACGCGGCTTTGAGCGCGCAGCTCAAAAGCTCTGCATCACGCAATCTGCTGTTTCACAACGCATAAAGCAGTTAGAAAATCTGTTTGGGCAGCCATTACTTGTGCGTACCGTTCCGCCACACCCAACTGAACAAGGGCAAAAATTACTAGCACTGCTTCATCAAGTCGAATTATTAGAAGAGCAATGGTTAGGTGATGAAAATAGTGGCTCCACCCCGTTGTTACTTTCACTTGCCGTCAACGCCGACAGCTTGGCAACTTGGTTTCTTCCAGCCCTAAACCCTGTATTAGGCAATAGCCCTATTCGGTTAAATATTCAGGTTGAAGATGAAACACGAACCCAAGAACGTTTAAGACGCGGTGAAGTGGTAGGCGCTATCAGTATTCAACCTCAAGCCTTACCTGGTTGCTTAGTCGATAAACTTGGCGCACTGGACTATATTTTTGTCGCATCACCCGGCTTTGCGGCAAAATATTTTCCCGATGGCGTTACTCGCTCTTCGTTATTAAAAGCACCTGCGGTTGCTTTCGACCATTTAGATGATATGCACCAAGCCTTTGTTCAACAAAACTTTGGCTTGTCGCCGGGTAGTGTCCCATGCCATATCGTGAACTCCTCGGAGGCCTTTGTGCAGTTAGCGAAACAAGGTTCGACCTGCTGTATGATCCCACATTTGCAGATAGCCAGTGAATTGGCGAATGGTGAATTGGTTGATTTAACTCCAGGGTTATGCCAACGACGCATGCTTTACTGGCACCGCTTCGCACCTGAAAGCCGCACAATGAAAAATGTGACTGACGCCCTATTAAAAACTGGGCGCCAGATGTTAAAACAAGAAGATGAACCAGCAGCAAAAAGCTAGCGTTTTAATTCAAATACCACATCGACTTGGTCATTAAAATCAATACTCTGTTGTTCATAGGTTTCATCAATCTTGAGGTCTTGAGCAACAGAGGCTTTCATTGCCCCGCCGTAATTTCTTGCAGCGATTGGATATGGCACCGCCGCTGGCGCATTATAGTTAATGCTATACACTGGGCCTAACTGAACATTAAAGCCTTTCGCTAAGATATTGGCTTGTTCCGTCGCATTTTTAATCGCTTGAGACCGTGCTTCATCACGATACTGCTGCGGGTTAGCCACACCAAACTGTACTGAATTTATTTCATTGAGACCCGCAGCTAAAGCGCCGTCTAACAAGACATTAAGTTGGTCTAATTTCTTCACTTTCACTTCAACAGAACGTGTTGCCGTGTAGCCTTCGATAGTTGATTTTTGTTTCACACTGCTATAATCATATTTAGGCTGAGTTCGGACATTTGCTGCGTTAATATCTTGTTTTTCAATACCATTTTTCTTAAGAAATTCAAAATACTCCGCAACTCGCTTATCGACCCCAGCTTTTGCCGCTGCCGCATCTTTTGCAGTAACTTCCACCAAAATATTCAGCGTCGCCATGTCTGGAGCCGCCTTCACGATTGCGTTACCCGAAGTAGTAATGTGTGGACCATTCGGTAACGGGTCAGCCAATGATATGGTCGGAACCGTAGCACCTGCTACCATCGCAGCTAAAACTAAAGATTTTAATTTCACAGAACCTCCCAAGACAATTATTTATCGCTAAAAAAGGGATAATTAGTAATAAACTATCCCTGAGCTCAATTTAACAGTAACACATGGAACAAAAAGTACAGTCAGAATAATGAGAAATTGAACGTTATTGCTTGTCTGTTGAAGATATATTGTTATTGAGAAAGAAAACCGAGCCCTTTAAGCCCCTGTATAGCGAGTTGAAATGCAATAAACCACATCACGCTACCGACAAAAACATTAATAATGCGCTGTGAACGCGGTTTATTTAACACGGGTGAAAACCAAGCAGCAAGTATTGCTAACGCAAAAAACCACACAAAGGAAGCTGTTAAAGCACCCGCCGTAAACCAAGGTCTCAGCTGGCTTTCTAATTGGCCTCCCACACTGCCCAAGACAACGAAGGTGTCTAAATAAACATGAGGGTTCAACCAAGTGACAGCAAACAATGTGACAATCACTTTCCATCTCGTGATAGCTCGGTTTTCCGTTTGAAGTATTACCTCATCAGGGCTAAGGGCAGTACGAAACGCACCATAGCCATACCACATAAGAAATGCTACACCAGCCCATGTAATCAACTGCATTAATATTTCAGACTGGCTTAATAAAGCACTCCCACCAAAAACACCCGCGACAATTAAAGCGGTATCACTTAATGCACATAATAATGCGCTCATTAAATGAAACTGCTTTCGGCTGCCTTGCTGCAAGACAAAAGCATTCTGTGGACCTAAAGGTAATATCATTGCGGCACCTAACAGTGCACCCTGTAAATAGATTGAAAACATGCATTAATTCCGGTTTTTTATTCAATTAATATGCATGAATATTAATGAGAAAAAATCATTAGTGGAAATGATTAAGTCTAATAGGTCATAAGCATCACTTATAACTAAAAACAATTCAGTAAGAAGAATAGAGGTGTGAGAAATGAAAAGAGCCCATCAAAGACAGGCTCTTATTTTTAATGATACTGCTAAATATTACTCTGCAGGATCTTGTTTGATAGACGTATTTTGTTTATGAACATGAACATCCATTTGTGGGAATGGAATGCCAATATTATGTTTATCCAATGCTCGCTTAAACTCCTCAAGCAAATCCCAATACACCGGCCATGCATCACCATTGGTGGTCCAAAAACGTACTAAATAATTTAATGAGGATGGCGCCATATCATGTAAACGGATAGTCACGCCTTTAGCATGCTGAATACGACTATCCGCAGCGACGATATCCCCTAAAACTTTTTTCACCACATCAATATCAGAATCGTAAGCAACACCAACAATAATATCTTGGCGGCGATTAGGCTCACGACTGGTATTAATAATGTTATCGGCAATTATCTTTCCATTAGGAATAACAATAATACGGTCATCTGCCGTTCTTAGCGTCGTTGAAAATATTTGTACATTTTGCACTGTGCCTTCAACTGCACCAATCGAGACATATTCTCCCGCTTTTAGTGGTCTAAATACCACCAGCAAAACACCTGCTGCAAAGTTACCCAGTGAGTTCTGTAACGCTAAGCCAACCGCTAAACCGGCCGCACCCATTACCGCAATCACAGAGGCAGTTTGTACGCCAATTTTCCCTAATACAGCAATTAAGGTGAACGCAACAATGGTATAGCGTGCAATCGCCGATAAAAAGTCACTGACTGTTGAATCAATGCCCTTCATGGTCATCACGCGATGTAAACCACGTCCGACCCATTTTGCAATCATCATCCCGACAATCAAGATAACGATAGCAGACACGATATTCACAACATACTGAACTAACAGATCTTGGTTTGCCACAAACCAATTCGTTGCATCATTCAACGCGCCTGTAACATCATCAGTATTCATATATATGCCCTTTAGGATCCAATTATCAATATTAATCCCAGCCAATTAATCTTTAACAAAGCGTTTAATGGCTGGCCGCACACTGCAAATAATAGCGGTGATTTATTGAAACACAAAACAAATCACTAAATAAAATTATTTTATCTATTTTCTATAACAAAAATACGATAATCTTTTAACATTAATAAGAAGTCATCAATACCGCAAAATGCAACACTTTCATTATCATAATAACTCATTCCTTCTTCCAACCCTTCTGTTTCAAATGATAGTTGGTTGGCACGGATCATCACTTCTTCATCATCAAGCAATAATGTATATTCGTGACCAATAAGCTCCCATTGTTTTTCACTACCTTTAATTTTTTCATAATTTTCTTCAATAGCATCTAACAGACTAAGGTTATTTTTAACCTCTTCATTAAGCCAATATCCAATAGCCTCATGATCCATCGAGAATTTAGCGGAGATAGCTCCGGTGATATCTTGGAAAAATTGGTAGTCCATATGCAGTCCCTCACTCTTGCGTTATTGAACCTAGTATAACGCGAGTCAAACCGCTTTGTTGAGAGGTATTACCACCAGAAAAAATAAAACGGAGTAAAGCATCGGTTTCAGCACATAAATCATATGATTCATTTACTATTAAATAGGCAAATAACTAAAATAGTCATAGTTCAAGCATAGGAGCCATAATGATCAATCGCTTAGACCATATAGTGCTAACCACAACCAACCTTGATGCCTGCATTGACTTCTACCAACGCGTATTAAAAATGGAAGTTGTTACCTTTGGTGAACAGCGCCACGCGCTAAGTTTCGGGCAACAAAAAATCAATATTCACCAATATGGAAAAGAATTCGAACCCAAAGCGCACTTGCCTGTGCCAGGCTCACTCGATTTATGCTTTATTAGTGATATACCGCTGTGTGACGTACAAAAACAGATTGAACAACAAGGTGTAAAAATTATCGAAGGACCAGTAAATCGTACTGGGGCAACTGGGGCGATCAGATCAATTTACATACGTGATATCGATTTAAATTTAATCGAAATTTCTGAATATATTTAACTAACTTATTAAGTTGAAGCAAAAAAGGCTCCTAAATCAGGAGCCTTCATGACTAATATTACCTGATTACACGGCTGTTTGGAAAATCACGCCATCCGCTTTTTCGGTATATTGTGATAATTGATCAAAGTTCAGATAACGGTAGGTATCCGCTGCTGTTTCATCGACCTTATCCATAAATTGCAGATATTCTGCCGGCGTTGGTAAACGACCTAATAAGGAAGCGACCGCAGCCAGTTCTGCTGATGCGAGGTAAACATTCGCACCTGTCCCTAAACGGTTCGGGAAGTTACGTGTCGAAGTGGAAACAACCGTTGCACCATCTGCCACACGTGCTTGGTTACCCATACACAGAGAACAACCTGGGACTTCAATGCGTGCACCACTCTTGCCAAAGACGCTGTAATAACCTTCTTCGGTTAACTGTGCTGCGTCCATCTTAGTTGGAGGCGCAACCCATAAACGTGTTGGTAATTGGCCTTTGTGGGAATCCAATAACTTACCTGCTGCACGGAAGTGACCGATGTTTGTCATACAGGAACCGATGAAAACTTCATCAATTTTCTCGTTTTGAACATCAGATAATAAACGTGCGTCATCTGGGTCATTTGGTGCACACAGAATTGGCTCTTTGATATCATTGAGGTCAATTTCAATCACTGCTGCGTATTCCGCATCTGCATCACCTTCTAGCAGTTGTGGGTCCGCTATCCAGCTTTCCATTCCTTTGATACGGCGTTCGATAGTACGACGATCGCCATAACCTTCCGCTATCATCCATTTTAATAGAACGATATTCGATTGCAGGTATTCGATAATTGGCGCTTTATCCAATTTGATAGTACAACCCGCCGCTGAACGCTCAGCTGATGCATCTGCTAATTCAAACGCTTGTTCAACTTTCAGCTCAGGTAAGCCTTCAATTTCTAAGATACGGCCAGAGAAAATGTTTTTCTTACCTTTTTTCTCTACGGTCAGAAGGCCGTCTTTAATTGCATACAGTGGAATTGCATGAACGAGGTCACGTAAAGTGATACCCGGCTGCATTTCACCTTTAAAGCGAACCAATACTGACTCAGGCATATCCAGTGGCATCACCCCTGTTGCCGCAGCAAATGCGACTAAACCTGAACCCGCTGGGAACGAAATACCAATTGGAAAACGCGTATGAGAGTCACCACCTGTACCTACAGTATCTGGCAGTAACATACGGTTTAACCATGAGTGGATAATACCATCGCCTGGACGCAGAGAAACACCGCCACGGTTCATGATGAAATCAGGTAAGGTGTGGTGTGTTGTCACATCAACAGGTTTAGGATACGCTGCGGTATGGCAGAATGACTGCATGACTAAATCTGCAGAGAACCCTAAGCAAGCCAAGTCTTTGAGTTCATCGCGGGTCATTGGGCCAGTTGTATCTTGTGAACCTACAGAGGTCATTTTTGGCTCACAATATTCGCCAGGGCGAATACCTGGACGACCGCAAGCACGACCAACCATTTTTTGAGCTAATGAGAAACCACGATTGCTTTGTGCAACGGATTTCGCGTGACGGAATACATCTGTCGCTTCTAAGCCCAGAGATTCACGTGCTTTGCTGGTTAAACCACGGCCGATAATCAGTGGAATACGACCACCTGCACGAACTTCGTCAATCAGTACATCTGTTTTTAATTCAAATGTTTCTAGCAGTTCACCCGTTTCGTGGTTACGAACTTCACCTTTAAATGGATAGATGTCTATCACATCACCCATATTCAGTTTAGAAACGTCCACTTCAATCGGTAACGCTCCTGCATCTTCCATTGTATTAAAGAAGATTGGTGCAATTTTGCCGCCTAATACCACCCCACCGCCACGTTTATTTGGTACAAATGGGATATCGTCACCCATAAACCACAGCACGGAGTTAGTCGCTGATTTACGAGAAGAACCGGTACCGACGACATCACCCACGTAAGCTAATGGGAAGCCTTTTTTATTCAGCGCATCGATTTGCTTGATTGGGCCAACATTGCCCGCATCGTCTGGTTCAATACCATCGCGTGCGTTTTTCAGCATCGCTAATGCGTGTAATGGGATATCTGGACGTGACCATGCATCAGGAGCTGGCGATAAGTCATCTGTGTTAGTTTCACCAGTCACTTTGAACACAGTAACTGTCATTTTTTCTGCTAGCGCAGGGCGCTCTTTGAACCACTCGGCATTTGCCCATGATTCAATAACTTGTTTCGCGTGAACATTTCCCGCTTTCGCTTTTTCTTCTACGTCGTAGAAGTTATCAAACATCAGTAAGGTGTGGGAAAGTGCTTTAGCGGCGATTGGTGCTAGTTTTTCGTCATCCAGCGCTTCAATCAGTGCGTGGATGTTATATCCGCCCTGCATGGTACCTAACAGTTCAATGGCTTTTTCAGGGGAGATAAGAGGGGAGGAAGTTTCGCCTTTAGCTATCGCGGCTAAAAATCCAGCTTTTACGTACGCTGCTTCGTCAACACCAGGGGGGACGCGGTTGGTCAGCAGATCTAACAGGAAATCTTCTTCACCTTTGGGTGGGTTTTTGAGTAACTCTACCAGTGCAGCTACTTGTGACGCATCTAATGGCTTAGGGACAATCCCTTGAGCGGCACGCTCGGCTACGTGCTTACGGTATTCTTCTAGCACGACGTTCTCCTCGCTTCTTTGTTATTTATATACCCGGCTGTCTGCACCATACTGACAAAATTATCATCCGGTGCCAGGTCAGAGGAATTTGCTCGCATAATCTCAATGGCGGTAAAATTATGCCCAGCTTCGGGCGATCAGCATAGCAGAATTTAAACGTAATGTTAATTCATTCACAAGAAAGCAACATTTAACTACTAACTTTACGCCTTAACACTTCATTACTGGTTAGTTTTCAGCTTAAGATACTATTAACCATCGTAAAATGCCGAAAAAACCATACTTTTTATAATGCATTTTAAAATTTAAAGCACCCTAATTAGTGCCTTTTTTCATCAGCTATCACAAATTATATTTTTTATCGCAATTTTATTTATATTACTAATTGATAAGGTAAATCATTGCGATTGGTTTTAATTTTTTTAAATATTTTAATTGGTTTTATTGTCCTTTTAGGCCAATTAAATTACCAAATGGATCTTCCAGTTGGCACATTCGATTGTTACTATCTATTAACATTGGCCCGCGGTACAGTTTTGCCCCTAGTTGAGTAAAATGCTCAAAAGCCAAATCAAAATTATCGACTTGCCAGTACAATACTGTCCCTTTTTTACCTTCACTGACTTTTTTATCCGCTTGCACCACTTCTATCGTGAAGTCTCCGACATGCAGTAAGGTGAAATCAAAATCAGGCAGATATTGTGCCTTTGCTTGTGGAAAAGCTTGCTGATACCAAGCCAAACCCGCTTGAACATCAGGTACATGAATTAAAATTGCAGTGGGTTTTAGCTCCATCATGCTCTCTTATTGATATGTATTATTTTGTTTTAGCTACACGAATGATTGAAAGTTAGTAGATGTAGATAAGGTGTAAACAATAGCCAAACCAGCATTTGCCTACACCATTAGCATCATCAAGTCAGATCATATTGCGTGTTTTTCTGATAAATAACGAAGAATGGCAGATGAACAGCCCTTGTAAATACACAAAAATTATTTATAGGTGCCCAACCGCGATCCCCCCAGCCCACTGCTCACCTCAAGCTGTAAGTAACTGAGCGAGCCCGGATTTAAAATAGGTAGTCGCTATATCCTTACATGCCAAGCTGAGCAACTGTTCATCCAGCTAGCTGAGGATGAGTAAAACCGTTAACAGAGATCCCAGCACTTGCTGGGGTCTTTTAACTTTTAAAAATCAGACCACTCTGCGTAGCTAATATCATCTTCGGTTAATTCAGTGAATCCGTCTTGACTTAGCATTTTATTAAAATAAAGGATCGTGTCTTCTAGTGCCTTCTCAATAGTATCTCCATACCCAATAGCACATTCGGGAGAACCATCAAATTTTCTTTTTATTGCCAAGTCAGTCATTCCAGTAAAATTTCCGGATTGACTTTCATAAATTTTCACTTTCATTTTTGAATAAGGCAAAATAGGGATCATTGTAATTGTGAATTCAGCAACTGTTTTCTCTATACGGCCCACATTTTTAATGTTTAAATCATGCCACATAACGTATTCCTCTCTATTATTGTTTTCCAAACGATATTATCTTTCCTTCGATTGTTTTATCTAAATATTTCCCGTTCTTATAATAACGAGTTACGTTGTCTGTAGCCCCTCTTATCTTAGAGGCTTTAGCGCCTTTTAAACTTCTTGAAAACTCTTCAGCTTTTCGTTGATATTGTTCAATATCACTTGCACCAACTTCTTTTCCATGCTTTTCATAATGTTTCTGTAACGATTCTTCAGGTGAATTAAAACTACCTTTATTAACTGCATCTATACGTTATTATTAATAAAGATTCGGTCATTTAAAATTAAACACGTATTACTTATAAAACAATTAATATTGATTTTAATAAATAACAGAACAGAGCCATGTGACTGATTGTTTATATTCAAAAAAACAAAAAAAGCCAATGTGTTTCCACATTGGCTTCAATTCGCTTTGGCGATAAGCAGCATACTAGAGATACTGTTTATCTGTGCGATTAAAGAAAATTATTTTTTCTTTTTCGCTTTTGCGTTTGGTAAATCAGTAATGCTACCTTCGTAAATTTCAGCAGCCATACCGATTGATTCGTACAGTGTTGGGTGAGCATGGATAGTCAATGCTAAATCTTCAGCATCACAGCCCATTTCAATTGCTAGGCCGATTTCACCCAGTAATTCACCACCGTTCACACCGACAACCGCACCACCGATAACACGGTTAGATTGCTTGTCGAAAATCAGTTTAGTCATACCTTCAGAGCAGTCAGATGCGATTGCACGGCCTGATGCTGCCCATGGGAAAGTCGCAACTTCATAGCTGATGTTTTGTTCTTTCGCTTCTTTCTCAGTTAAACCAACCCAAGCAACTTCTGGTTCAGTATAAGCGATAGATGGGATAACTTTCGGGTCAAAGTAATGTTTCAGACCAGAGATAACCTCTGCAGCAACGTGACCTTCGTGAACACCTTTGTGAGCCAACATTGGTTGACCAACGATATCACCGATAGCGAAAATGTGCGGAACGTTAGTACGCATTTGTTTATCGACATGGATAAAGCCACGATCGTCAACTTCAACGCCTGCTTTGCCTGCATCTAAGTTTTTACCGTTAGGAACACGGCCGATAGCCACTAATACAGCATCATAACGTTGTGGTTCTGCGGAAGCTTTTTTACCTTCCATAGAAACGTAGATACCGTCTTCTTTCGCTTCAACAGCTGTGACTTTAGTTTCTAACAGTAGGTTGAATTTTTTACTGATTTGTTTGGTGAATACTTTAACCACATCTTTGTCAGCCGCTGGGATGACTTGGTCAAACATTTCAACCACATCGATTTGAGAACCCAGTGCATGATACACAGTTCCCATTTCTAAACCGATGATACCTCCACCCATAACCAGTAGACGCTCAGGAACTTCTTTCAGTTCTAATGCATCGGTTGAATCCCAAATACGTGGGTCTTCATGTGGAATGAATGGTAATTGAATTGGACGGGAACCCGCAGCAATGATTGCGTTATCGAAATTGATAGTCGTGCTACCGTTTTCGCCTTCAACAACCAGTGTATTGGCACCAGTAAATTTACCTAAGCCGTTAACCACGTTAACTTTACGGCCTTTAGCCATACCAGCCAGACCACCCGTCAGCTGATTAATTACTTTTTCTTTCCATAAGCGAACTTTGGAAATGTCAGTTTTTGGCTCACCAAAAACGATACCGTGTTCTGCTAAAGCTTTTGCTTCTTCGATCACTTTTGCAACATGAAGTAAAGCTTTAGAAGGGATACAACCAACGTTTAAGCAAACACCACCAAGGGTTGAATAACGTTCTACTAAAACAGTTTCTAAACCTAAGTCAGCGCAACGGAAAGCCGCAGAATAGCCTGCAGGGCCTGCACCAAGCACAACGACTTGGGCTTTAATTTCAGTACTCATCATGACCTCTTTTTGTTTTGTCCAGCGGTACTGCTGAATAAACGATCTTCCACTGGAAAAGTACACACCGAGAGCAGTTTACAGAATTGTTAACACCCTGAAAAGGCTCATTTCGTGATGTAACTCCCAACCTTTCGTAGCAGCAGCAAAAAACTCTGCCTCAGCCTAAATAAAACAGACCGGCTCATTCGCCGGTCTTATTATTTACATCACTAAACGGCGAATATCGCTCATTAATTGCCCTACCAGGGTGATGAAGCGCGCTCCATCAGCCCCATCGATGACACGGTGGTCAAAGGACAGTGACATTGGCAGGATCAGGCGAGGAACGAACTCGCTACCATTCCAAACAGGTTTCATTGAAGAACGTGACAGACCCATAATAGCAACTTCAGGTGCGTTCACGATTGGTGCAAAACCGGTAGTTCCGATACCACCAAGGCTTGAAATCGTGAAGCAGCCACCTTGCATATCAGACGCAGTCAGTTTACCTGCACGCGCTTTCTTAGAAACTTCCATCAGTTCGCGAGATAACTCTAAAATACCTTTTTTGTTAACGTCTTTGAAGACAGGAACAACGAGGCCATTTGGAGTATCAACTGCAATACCGATGTTGATATATTTTTTCAGGAACAGACGTTGCGCATCTTCAGAAATGGAGCTATTGAAGCGTGGCATTTCTTCCAGAGCACGAGCAACCGCTTTCATGACAAAAACTAATGGAGTGATTTTCACATCCAGTTTTTTCTTCTCAGCTTCTTTGTTTTGTTGCTTACGGAACTCTTCAACTTCAGTGGTATCCACTTCTTCCATCAGCGTAACATGTGGGATCATTACCCAGTTACGGCTTAAGTTAGCGCCAGAAATCTTTTGGATACGACCCAGTTCAACCTCTTCGACTTCACCGAATTTGCTGTAATCCACTTTCGGCCATGGCAGCATACCTGGTAAACCGCCACCTGCAGCTGCTGGCGCTTCCGCACGTTTTACTGCATCTTTCACGTAAGCTTGAACGTCTTCACGCAGGATACGGCCCTTACGGCCTGTACCTTTCACTTTCGCTAAGTTAACACCAAATTCACGCGCTAAGCGGCGAATGACTGGAGTTGCATGGATGTATGCATCGTTTTCAACAAATTCAGTTTTGTTGTCAGTTGCTTTCGCTGGTGCAGCTTGTGCAGGAGCTGCCGCAGGAGCCGGAGCAGACGGTTGGGCAGCTGGAGCCGCTGCTGGTGCTGGTGCTGCACCTGCCACTTCAAAGGTCATGATCAGCGAGCCAGTTTTCACTTTATCGCCAGTCGCAATCTTGATTTCTTTAACTGTTCCCGCAAATGGTGCTGGGACTTCCATTGAAGCTTTGTCGCCTTCAACCGTAATGATTGATTGCTCAGCGGAAACAGTATCACCCACTTTGACCATCACTTCGGTAACTTCAACTTCATCGCCACCGATATCTGGAACGTTAACATCTTTAATTGCTGAAGCTGTTGGAGCCGCTGGTGCCGCTGCTTGTGCAACTGGAGCCGCAGCAGGTGCCGCGCCTGCAACTTCAAATACCATGATCAGCGAGCCAGTTTTCACTTTATCGCCAGTCGCAATTTTGATTTCTTTAACCGTTCCAGCAAATGGCGCAGGAACTTCCATTGAGGCTTTATCACCTTCAACAGTAATTAAAGATTGCTCAGCTTCGACTTTGTCACCGACTTTAACCATGATTTCAGTAACTTCAACTTCATCGCCACCGATATCTGGTACAGCGACATCTTTAGATGCTGCTGCGCTTGGTGCTGCCGCTGGAGCCGCTGGGGCTTCTGCAGGAGCAGGCGCTGCTGCACCCGCCTCCGCTTCGAATACCATGATTAATTTGCCTGTTGTCACTTTATCGCCAACAGCAATTTTAATTTCTTTTACCACACCCGCTTGTGGCGATGGGACTTCCATAGAAGCCTTATCACCTTCAACGGTAATAAGCGATTGCTCAGCTTCTACTTTGTCGCCAACTTTAACCATCACTTCGGTGACTTCAACTTCATCAGCACCGATATCAGGCACTTGGATTTCAATAGACATTGATTTTTACCTCTTATGCCAAACGTGGGTTAACTTTATCTGGGTTGATGTTGTATTTTTTAATCGCTTCTTCAACGACTTTTACATCAATCTCACCACGTTTAGCTAATTCACCTAACGCTGCAACGATCACATAGGATGTATCCACTTCAAAGTGGTGACGCAGGTTTTCACGACTGTCTGAACGACCGAAACCATCTGTACCCAGAACACGGTAATCACTTGCAGGAACATATGTACGAACTTGTTCTGCGAACAGTTTCATGTAGTCAGTTGATGCAACTGCTGGTGCATCATTCATCACTTGTGCAATGTATGGAACACGTGGTGCTTCAGATGGATGCAGCATGTTCCAACGCTCACAGTCTTGGCCATCACGAGCCAGTTCAGTGAAAGAAGTCACGCTATAGACATCAGAACCAATTCCATATTCTGCAGACAGAATGTCAGCGGCTTCACGCACGTGGCGCATCATAGAACCTGAACCTAACAGCTGAACTTTACCTTTGCTACCTTCAACAGAAGCCAGTTTATAGATACCTTTACGGATACCTTCTTCTGCACCTTCTGGCATTGCTGGCATGTGATAGTTTTCATTCAGCGTTGTGATGTAGTAGTAAACGTTTTCTTGTTTCTCACCGTACATACGCTCTAAACCGTTTTGCATGATCACCGCAACTTCGTAAGCGAAAGCTGGGTCATAAGAAATACAGTTAGGAATAGTCAGTGATTGAATATGGCTATGGCCATCTTCATGCTGTAGGCCTTCACCATTCAGTGTTGTACGGCCTGAAGTACCACCGATTAAGAAACCGCGTGCTTGTTGGTCACCCGCTGCCCACATCAAGTCACCAATGCGTTGGAAACCAAACATTGAGTAGTAGATATAGAATGGGATCATTGGCAGGTTGTTAGTGCTGTATGATGTCGCAGCCGCTAACCAAGAAGAACCCGCACCCAGCTCATTGATACCTTCTTGCAGGATTTGACCTTTCGAGTCTTCTTTATAGTAAGCAACTTGCTCACGGTCTTGCGGAGTATATTGCTGACCTTTAGGACTATAGATACCGATTTGACGGAACAGACCTTCCATACCAAATGTACGCGCTTCATCCGCGATAATTGGTACTAAACGCTCTTTGATCGATTGGTTTTTCAACATGACGTTCAGTGCACGAACGAACGCGATAGTTGTTGAAATTTCTTTAGATTGTTCTTCCAATAATTGGCTGAAATCTGCCAGTGCAGGGATATCTAGTTTTTCGTCAAAGGTTGAGCGACGAGCGGGTAAATAACCACCTAACGCTTGACGGCGCTCATGCAGATATTTGTACTCTTCGGAATCTTTTTCAAACGTAATGTATGGCAGTTTTTCAATTTGCTCATCAGCGACTGGTACATTGAATTGATCACGGAAATGACGAACGCCATCCATGTTCATTTTCTTCACTTGGTGAGCAATATTTTTACCTTCTGCTGTTTCACCCATACCATAACCTTTAATGGTTTGCGCTAAAATAACAGTTGGTTTGCCTTTAGTTTCTTGTGCTTTTTTGAATGCAGCATATACTTTCTTCGGATCGTGACCACCACGGTTCAGAGCCCAAATTTCATCATCAGTCATATCTTTAACTAATGCTGCAGTTTCTGGGTAACGATTAAAGAAATGCTCACGTACGTATGCACCGTCACGTGATTTAAAGGTTTGGTAGTCGCCATCTAAGGTTTCGTTCATTAATTGAACAAGTTTACCGCTCGTGTCTTTACGCAGTAATTCATCCCAACGGTCGCCCCACATAACTTTGATAACTTGCCAGCCAGCACCATTAAAGATACCTTCTAGTTCATTAACAATTTTACCGTTACCTGTAACTGGGCCATCTAAACGTTGCAGGTTACAGTTGATAACAAATACTAAGTTATCTAATTTATCGCGAGTGGCGATAGTAATTGCACCTTTAGACTCTGGCTCATCCATCTCACCATCACCAAGGAATGCATATACGCGCTGAGCTGATGTATCTTTCAGTCCACGATTATCAAGGTATTTCAGGAATTTAGCTTGATAGATAGCATTAATTGGACCCAGACCCATTGATACGGTCGGGAACTGCCAGAAGTCAGGCATTAATTTAGGGTGTGGATAAGAAGACAGACCATTTCCACCAATTTCTTGACGGAAGTTATTCATTTGCTCTTCAGTTAAACGGCCTTCCAAGAACGCACGTGCGTAAATTCCTGGAGAAATGTGGCCTTGGAAGAAGACTAAGTCCCCGCCGTCATTGTTATTGTGCGCGCGGAAGAAGTGGTTAAAGCACACTTCATACAACGTTGCTGATGACTGGAAAGAAGCCATGTGGCCACCCAGCTCTAAGTCTTTTTTGGAAGCGCGTAAAACAGTCATTACAGCGTTCCAACGAATTGCAGAGCGAATACGGCGCTCTAAATCCATGTTACCAGGGTATGCCGGCTCATCTTCAACAGCTATTGTGTTGATGTAATCAGAATGACCAGATGCACCAGCGGCAATATTAACACCGCCTTTACGTGCTTCGCTTAATACCTGTTCGATAATAAACTGAGCACGATCAACACCTTCTTCACGGATGACCGATTCAATCGCCTGTAGCCAGTCGCGAGTTTCAATCGGATCCACGTCATTTTTTAACATATCTGACATGGTGTATTCCTTATCTGTTATCTATTTTATATGTTTATGTGGAGCCTATCTTCCTGCTATTTTTCAGTTGCCGTAAAACAGCGGGAAGATAGGCCCTGATGTAGTTGCCGCTTTAACTCTCAATTAGAGTATTCACAATAATATAGACGCAGCAGTCAGGATCTATATTATTAATTCAAATCAGGATGTTGCTGTAACCGACGTAAAGAACGTTCTCTGCGAGTTTGCTCTCGGCTAATATCCAACAGTAAATCTTCGATAAAGGCTAAGTGACGATGAGAAGCTTCACGTGCCTTTTCGGGCTCTCTTGCCATTATAGCGGCAAAAATCTGTGCTCGATGTTCACTAACTGCTTTATACATTTCTTTACGGGTATATAAGAACTCAAAATTCTGACGAATATTTTGTTCTAACATCGGGATCATACAGCGCAATAGGTGCAGCAAAACGACATTATGAGCAGCTTCAGTTACAATTAATTGATATTGCAATACCGCATCTGACTCTGCTTCTAATCCACCATTTTCTTGTGCTGTCTTAATTAATTCATAGCTTTGGCGAATCCGCTCAAGATCCTCATCGGTACCACGAAGTGCCGCATAATACGCAGCAATACCTTCAAGGGCATGACGAGTTTCAAGAAGATCGAATTGAGATTCAGGATTGCCTTCAAGTAGCAGAGCTAGAGGGTCACTAAAGCTTTGCCACATTTTCTTTTGCACGAATGTTCCGCCACCTTGGCGGCGAGATAAAAGGCCTTTCGCCTCTAATGTTTGAATTGCTTCACGCACTGATGGTCGAGATACGTCAAACTGTTTTGCAAGTTCGCGCTCAGGAGGCAGCTTTTCGCCAGGGCGTAGTGTCCCTTCGAAAATAAGATGTTCGAGACGCTGCTCTATTACATCTGATAACTTTGGTTGGCGAATTTTACCGTAAGTCATAATCTGCCATATTTATGAGTGAGTAATTATTGATTACGTATTACCCAGTGTTAATTGGTAATACCAATTTATTTATGGGTTAATAAAGTAACAAAGTATTCACTATCTGTCCATAAAGACCTTGCGCTAAATCATAAAATCCTGCAAATCTTAACAATTTTTTTTAAAATTTAGCATGAATTGATAACTAAATATGCAATTTGACATGACATATTTTAACATTAAAACCGATTTATTATGCTAATAAATGAAAACTGAATCGTTAAACCAACCAATAGACTGAATTCAAATTCATTAATAATAATTAATTAACCATATTATTCTATTGGCCGTACTTTTTACTCATCAAAACCATAATGATGTTAATAAATCGTTAAATTCACAACCGATTTTAAACTTAACTTAAATTCGCTTGGTTAAATTACACTCAAACCGATTCCTTATCATCTTAGAATAAAGTTGATGTAGAAAATAAAATAGCGTTGTAATGTTTCAATTGATAGGTGGATAAAAGAAATGCACAATGGGTCAATTGACTAGGGGCTACAAAATATTTTGTTGTAACCCCATAAAGATTTAAATCAACACTTAGATACTGTTAATCAACGAATGATCTAGATTCCTAAAGCCTACTTAACGTAAATAGCCACTCAAGATGAAACTACATCAACAATACTATAACTTAGGATCTCAGCTGAGGCAGCTTCGTGTATTAACCAAATTACTTACTGATTTTTATCAATAAAACGCATAGACAAATCCATGGCTTTAATATGTTTGGTTAGCGCACCAACAGAAATAAAGTCAACCCCTGTTTCTGCGAACTCTTTTATCGTATCTAATGTGACATCGCCAGAAACTTCAAGTGCAGCTTTACCTGCCGTTAACACCACAGCTTCTTTCATCATGACTGGAGTAAAGTTATCTAACATGATGATATCCGCTTGCGCTTTTAAGGCTCGTAATAACTCATCTAAACTTTCAACTTCAATTTCTATAGGGACATCTGGATGCGCGCTACGCGCTAATTCAACAGCTCGTTCGACTGAACCAGCTGATATAATATGGTTTTCTTTTATTAAATAAGCATCGGATAAACCTAAGCGATGGTTAAACCCTCCCCCCATCAACACTGCATATTTTAAAGCCGTCCTTAAGCCCGGGATAGTTTTACGTGTATCAAGTAACTTCGCCCTTGTACCAGTGATTTGTTTTACATATTCAGCAGTTATACTTGAAACAGAAGAAAGCGTTTGAATGAAATTCAAAGAGGTGCGCTCACCTGTTAATAGAATTTGGGATGGGCCCTGCATCTCACAGAGAACTTGGTTAGGAGTAACAGTTTCACCGTCTTGAACTTTCCAATCAATTTTGACTTGCCCGCCAAGTTGAAGAAAAACCTCATCTAACCATTGCTTCCCACAAAAAACGCCATGTTCGCGGGTAATAATTCGAGCACTCGCTTGCGCATCTATATTTAACAGCTGGCCAGTGATATCTTTTTTATAATCAATAGACTGACCTAAATCTTCTTTCAAAGCCACACTGACCATAAAAGGAATATCAATTTGTAACCGCTCAAAAAGCATTTCACGTCTTTGCTGTTCATCATATCGCCGTATCGTCATTTTTAACTCCAAAATGTGCACTCGCTTTGTTTCATCTATGCTAATCTTTTCGTTTGCAGATAACGAGTGTTAACAAAAAAGAAAAGAGAATACTATGGATAACGATATGAAAATACACAATGGTTGGCTAAATAATGTGACTCATATCCCTTCTCCACATCATGATGAGCGCCCCACGAATACCATACCTTCTCTGTTAGTCATTCATAATATCAGCCTTCCACCTGGCCAATTTGGTGGCCCTTATATAAATCAATTATTTACAGGAACTTTAAACCCTGATGAACACCCATTTTTTAATGAAATCAAACATCTTCGCGTTTCAGCTCATTGCTTAATACGCCGTGACGGCACCATCATTCAATATGTCCCCTTTCATTTACGAGCTTGGCATGCAGGGCAGTCTTCCTACCAAGGCCAAGAAAAATGTAACGATTTTTCTATTGGTATTGAACTAGAAGGCACTGATTTCGAACCATTTACCGAAGTACAATATCAATCCCTTACTTATTTAACTAATTTACTTATAATTGAGTATCCACTAATTAAAAATAATATTACCGGCCACAGTAATATTGCCCCTGGTCGCAAAACAGCTCCTGGCCCATTTTTTGATTGGGTATATTATAAGAATAAATTAAATAATAATTGAGTTATTGCTCCGGGTAATATCTATCTTGATCTTACCCGTAATACAAAACAGGTACATTTATCTTCACTCAATTTATTAAAAAACTCCACCTTATATTTTATCTTTATTATTTATTGCGAAGCTGCTCGAAGAAAAATGCAATCTTACCTATTTTCCAATAAATATTTACAAAATGCTTCGCACTGCTTTTTTTAACCTCTAACTTTAACTAAAAAATCTAATTATGATAAAACCTCACTTAACAACGGAGGTTTTTATTTATGAATCAACAAGGATTTTCACTTATTGAAATTATGGTAGTAATTGCAATTATATCAATTCTAAGTGCTATTGCGATCCCTGGCTATCAAAGCTATATGCAAAAAGCAGCAATTACCGATGTACTCCAGACCGTTATTCCTTATAAGAACAGCATAGAAATATGCAGTTTTAATCGAGGGAGTTTATCGCATTGCAATGGAGGTAGTGATGATATTCCTACAAATATAACAGGGAAATACATTAATAAGATAGACGTTAAATCTGGAGTTATTACGTTCTCTACTGGTAAATCATTATCAGACTTAAAAGTCACATTAACACCAACCCTTCCAACCTTAGATAAACCCTTCAACTGGGCAGTTGTTTGCGAAAATAAAACTAATGCTAACTTAAAATCACTATGTGAAAAAACATTTATCTTTTAATTGGGAATATTTATGAATATATCTAATAATGACCAATTTATTTATAAAGAACTTAAGAGCTTATGTGATAAAAATTACATTATAATCATAGATTATAATCAAAAAAGATTATCTATCGCCGCTGCTAAAAAACCGGATGATAACTTAATAGCCACATTAAAATTTATTGCTAGCGTCCCTGTCTGTTATGATATTTGGCCAAAAGAAAAAATAGACCATTATTTTAATAACACAGTACATGAAATAAAAGAGGAGGAAACAAATTATCATCCTCAAGAAACCGAACTATTAAACACATCATCCCCTGCAATTAATTTTGTTGAGGAATTATTAAAAACAGCAGTTCATAAACGCTCATCTGATATACACCTTGAACCAACCAAACAAGGGTTAAAAATTAGATTACGTGTAGATGGGAAGCTATATTTTATTCCCTCTCCTCCTTATGAAATTAATAGCGAAATTATTGCTCGTATAAAAATACTAGCAAAAATGAATATAGCGGAAAAAAGGCTTCCACAAGATGGTCAAATGAGTTGGTATTTTGACGGGCAAAATTATAGTATTCGTCTTTCTAGCATTCCGACCATTCATGGTGAAAAGTTAGTCTTACGTATTTTGAATACGCAATTAAAATATTCTTTAGAGCACATAGGGATGTGCTCTTCCCTTCTTGAACGGTTAAAAGAATATTTAAATCGGCCACAAGGATTAATTTTAGTCACAGGGCCAACAGGAAGTGGTAAAACAGTAACACTTTATAGTTATCTAGAATATTTAAATCAATCCTCAAGAAATATAACAACCATTGAGGACCCTATTGAAATCCCCCTACAAGGGATCAACCAAACCCAAGTTAATGAAAAATACAAACTTAATTTTTCTTTTATTTTGAGGGCGCTTCTACGGCAAGACCCTGATGTCATTATGATTGGTGAAATCCGTGATGAAGAAACCGCTAAGATTGCGACCCGAGCGGCTCAAACTGGTCATCTAGTTTTGTCAACACTGCACACAAATTGTACAATTAGTGCTATAGAGCGAATGAATCAATTGGGGATAGAAAATAGTCAACTTAAATCTTGCTTAAAAATGGTTATTGCACAGAGGCTAGTACGAAAACTTTGTCCTCACTGCAAAGAAACAATACCTAAAAAAACTGAATTGCATAATAACCATATAATCAATGAATGGTCTTCAAAAGGCTGTGAGCTTTGTTTTTCTGGTTTTATGGGAAGAATTGCAATTTATGAATATATAGATCAAAGCAATATCTATGAAATCTTTAAAAATAATACATTAGAAAATCCAAATAATTTTGTTAGCCTTTTTGATGCAGGTATAGAATGCGTTGAAATGGGTGAAACCACACTTCAAGAAATCTATTCTATTATCGGAAATGGAGTAAATTAACATGTTTATTTATTCATATATTGCCATTGATTTTAAAAACCAATTAAAACACAGTACACTAATAGCAAAAAGTAAAAAACATGCTTTTATTAACATAACTGAAAGAAATTTAATTCCTATACAAATAAAATTAAAAACACTATTTACATTAGATAAAAAAAACATTAATTATCGAATTCATTTTTTTCATCAATTATCTTTATTATCATCATCAGGTATTAACCTCATACAATGTTTAAAAATATTGCATACCAACTGTCCCTTTCCATTTTGGACTGATATTATCGAAAATTCAATAATCCATATTGAAAAAGGAGAGAAATTTTCACAATATTTAAAAAAACATCCCACCATTTTTAATGACACAGTAATCAGTATTATTACCGTTGCCGAGAAAACAGGGCAGTACGAGGAAAGCTTTAGTACAATCAATTCAATTTTAGAGCATAACAATAAAGTATCTTTACTCATCAGTAAATCGACACGATACCCAATAATTCTATCATCTTTTTCTATAGTTTTATTAGCCATTATGATGATCTATGTTGTTCCTCAATTTGAAAGTATCTATCAAAATGTTAGACACGAACTACCACTCATTACAAAAACTATAACTTTCATATCAAGTTTCCTAAGGGAATATTTACCCTACTTACTTAGTCTTATTCTATTTTTATTACCTTTCATATTTAAATTTAAGGAAAAGGCACTGAACTTAATAAAAAAAACAATAATGCATTTACCCATATTAAAAAAATCATTACAACTTCATAATTTAAGTTTATATTTTTTAACGATGCATTCAACTATTAATGTAGGGTTATCATTATCTGAATGTTTAAAGTGTACTATTCAAACCATTAATAATAATCAATATAAAAAAGACTGCAAACACGTACATATGTCGGTACATAAAGGAGAATTACTCTCCTATGCTATGAGGCAAACTAAGTTTTTTCCTGATTTAGCTGTACAGCTAATGTCTATTGCTGAAGAATCTGGGAAAATACACTATTTTTCCAATTATTTATTCAAATATTATTCAGAGCAATATATTTTCATTACCGAAAAAAACCTAAAAAATCTTGAACCTATTTTACTCGTTTTAATTGCTATACTCGTGGGTATCGTCATGCTAGCAATGTATCTACCTATATTTAATTTAGGTAATGTTATAACTGAGTTATAAATAATTTCAGATAGATATAGATATTATGTTTCCCCTTTAATATATAATATATCGATTTATTTTTTAATCTATTCACAGTAATATTACTTTGGATGAAGACAAATGATTTATTTCAGTGTAATCTGTTTTTTTTCAACGAGTAAATGAATAATCATATGCCTTATATAGTTGCTTTAACAGGTGGTATTGGAAGTGGTAAAACAACTGTTGCAAACGAGTTTGCAAAACTTGGAGTTCCCCTAGTTGATGCGGATGTGATTGCACGACAAGTTGTTGAGCCTAACAGCCCAGCTCTAAAAAGCATTACTCGCCACTTCGGTAAGGATGTCATTCTTCCTAACGGAGCTCTAAATAGGCAGCGCTTAAGAGAAATTATTTTTTCCAAACCTGATGAAAAAAAATGGCTGAATGCTCTACTTCATCCATTGATCCAACAAGAAACACAAAAACAATTTCAACAAATAAATTACCCTTATCTATTATGGGTAGTCCCTTTATTGATTGAAAATAATATTCATCATTTGGCAGATAGGGTATTAGTTGTTGATGTTACTGTTGAAGAGCAAATTCAACGTACTCTAAAAAGAGATAAGACCAGTTTAGAACAAGTTACTAATATACTTAATGCACAAGTTAGCCGTGAAAAACGACTTGATTATGCCAATGATATAATAACAAACCATTCTCATGATAGGGATCTCTCAACCAAGGTAGCCGCGTTACATAACCAGTACTTAACACTAGCAAAAATAAAAAAATAGGAATTAAAATGGGCGAGTTAATTGCAACAAATTTTATTACTTATGAATACCCAATGAATGAAAAAATTCGTTCGTGGTTGCGCCTTGAAACACTTTTATCTCAAATTTATGAGCTAAGTAATATTACTTCCTACTCTACTGGTATTGCCTTTTTTCGTTCTGTTTCAGAATTAATTGAAATTCTTGATAGAGGCGAAGTACGTTCTGAGCTCATGAAAGAGCTCGAAAAACAACGAATTCAGCTAGCTAGTTGGGCTGAAGCCCCTAATGCCGATAACCAATTAATTTCTACATTACTTGAACAATTATCTGATACAACCGCCAAATTGATGTCAGCCTCACGTTTTGGCCACCATTTACGAACAGATAAAATTATCAGTATGGTACGCCAACGACTAAGCATCCCAGGAGGCTGCTGTAGCTTTGATCTCCCCACTTTACAGCTTTGGTTAAATATCCCGCAAATTGAAAGAAATAAAACCATCAATGGATGGCTGCAAAGCCTTGACCCACTTAATAATGCATTAAAACTAGTCCTTACATTAATTCGTCAAAGTGGTAATTTCGAAACAAAAGAATCTCATAATGGTTTTTATCAAGATAATGTCGAGGGTAAAGAGTTACTACGTATCAAATTATCAATTGAGCACCTTATTTACCCACAAATTTCAGGCCATAAAACAAGATTTGCATTGCGCTTTCTACATATCGACAGTGAGAATGGTATACTTCCAGATGTAATTAGTTTTGAGTTATCCTGTTGCTAGCTAGAGATATATATTTATGAGCGAAATCATTGAAGTAAACTGCCCAACATGCAAAAAGATAGTTGTTTGGAATGAAAATAGCCCTTTCCGGCCATTTTGCAGTAAGCGTTGTCAACTTATTGACCTTGGTGAGTGGGCTAGTGAGGAAAAAAGAATTGCGAGTCAAGGGGATATCTCTGACAGCGATGACTGGAGTGAACAGCCAGATAAATAAGACGTTAAGTCGCGACACAGTAAATTAAGTGGAAAATATATCATTGTGTATTTTCCACTTAATATCAATATCAGTTATTAAGCTGATTCACTTCTCTGCGTTAATAAATCGACAATAATACGGTTTGCCGGTGGGAACTCATCAGCAATAAGGTCATGTTGACAAACCCAACGCGAATCTTGCCCTTCTTTACCGTACGGTTCATTTTCCCACGCAGTAACGATAAAAAAATAAAGCGTAATGAAACGGTCATCAAACTCATGATCAACGCGATGAAATAACTCGCTCTTAGTCACTACAATTCCGACTTCTTCTTCAAGCTCACGAATTAATGCCGCTTCAGGTGATTCATTAATCTCAAGTTTTCCACCTGGAAATTCCCAAAAGCCAGCCATATGCGTGCCTTCAGGCCGTTTAGTAATAAAAATTTGTTGCTGGGAATTACGAATAATTCCAGCCGCGATATGCAAATGTTTTTTTTCCATAATTTTTTCGTCAAAAAGGCGGGTTACCCCGCCTTTTTTATATTAATGAGTTAATAATAAATTAATTTAAGCGACCGTGACATTGCTTATATTTTTTACCTGAGCCGCAAGGACAAGGATCATTACGACCAATTTTGTGACCTTGAGTTGCTATTTTAGCCTCGGTTTCAGTCATTAAAGATTCAGCACCCGCTTCATGGCTTAATTGTTGCCTTTTCGCTAAACGCTCAGCTTCTTCACGACGCTGTTGCTCTAATGCTTCAACCTCTTCAGGTAAACGAACTTGTACCTTAGATAAGGTGCTAATCACTTCATATTTCAATGCTTCAAGCATGTTAGCAAACATACTGAAAGATTCGCGCTTGTACTCTTGTTTAGGATCTTTTTGCGCATAGCCACGCAAATGAATGCCTTGGCGTAAGTAATCCATTGACGCTAAGTGCTCTTTCCATAATGTGTCTAATGTTTGCAACATGACACCTTTTTCGAAATTACGCATCGCTTCTGCGCCAACAATTTCTTCTTTACGATCATAAACTTCAATCGCTTTTGCCATAATACGTTCACGTAATGTTTCTTCGTGTAACTCTGGCTCTTTATCTAACCACTCTTTGATTGGTAAGTCGAGGTCAAAATCATTGACTAAACGTTGGTGTAACCCTTCGATATCCCACATTTCTTCAAGTGATTGAGGTGGAATATAGGCATCCATCGTAGTGGTTAATACGTCTTGGCGGATGCTATCAACCGTTTCTTTAATGTCGCCGCCATCCAGTAATTCATTACGTTGAGTATAAATTGCACGACGTTGGTCACTTGCAACATCATCATATTCAAGTAGTTGTTTACGGATATCAAAGTTACGGCTTTCAACTTTACGTTGTGCATTAGCAATAGCTTTGGTCACCCATGGGTGCTCAATAGCTTCACCTGGCTTCATACCTAACTTTTTCATCATTCCTGTAACGCGGTCTGAGGCAAAAATACGCATCAGCGCATCTTCCATTGATAGGTAAAAACGAGATGAACCCGCATCCCCTTGACGCCCTGCACGACCACGTAACTGGTTATCGATACGACGTGACTCATGACGCTCAGTACCAATAATATGTAAACCACCTGAGGCTAAAACAGCATCATGGCGAACTTTCCAGTTTGCTTTGATTTCGTCAATTTGCTCTTGAGTTGGTTCTTCTAATGCAGCAACTTCAGTTTGCCAGCTGCCGCCTAACATAATGTCAGTACCACGACCGGCCATGTTAGTTGCGATCGTTACTGCACCTGCTTGACCTGCATTTGCGATGATATCCGCTTCCATTGCATGGAATTTTGCATTCAGTACGTTGTGAGCAATTTTAGCTTTTTTCAATGCATTAGAAATTAATTCAGATTTTTCGATAGAAATCGTACCAACAAGAACAGGTTGCCCATTGGCGGTTCTCTCACGAATATCTTCAATAATTGCCGCAAACTTATCCGCTTCGTTCATATAAACGAGGTCAGGTAAATCTTTACGAACCATTGGACGGTTAGTTGGGATAACAATTGTATCAAGTTTATAAATTGAGCTAAACTCAAATGCTTCGGTATCCGCAGTCCCCGTCATACCTGCAAGTTTTTCATATAAACGGAAATAGTTCTGGAAAGTAATTGAAGCCAAGGTTTGGTTTTCATTTTGAATTTCAACCCCTTCTTTTGCTTCAACCGCTTGGTGTAAGCCATCAGACCAACGGCGCCCTTCCATTGTACGGCCCGTATGTTCGTCAACAATGACAATTTGGCCGTCTTTTACAATATAATCAACGTCTAAGGTAAACAATGCGTGAGCACGTAAGCCTGCCATTACATGGTGCATTAACATGATGTTAGAAGGTGAATATAAAGATTCTCCTTCATCCATTAAGCCTTCTTTTGCTAGAAGTTCTTCGATTAATACTAGCCCACGTTCTGTTATGGTTACTTGACGCGATTTTTCATCAACCGAAAAATGGCCTTCCCCTTGGAAAGTATCTGAATCTTCTTTCTCTTGACGTTGCAAATATGGAATAAGTTTATCTACTTTTTGGTACAGTTCAGAGCTGTCTTCCGCAGGACCTGAGATAATCAGCGGTGTACGTGCTTCATCGATAAGAATTGAGTCGACCTCATCCACCAAAGCATAATGCAATTTACGCTGAACACGCTCTTCAGGGCTAAATGCCATGTTGTCACGTAAGTAGTCAAAACCAAATTCATTGTTAGTACCATAAGTAATATCTGCCGCATACGCTTCACGTTTTGCAGGTGGAGCCATACCTGGCAGGTTGATACCCACAGTTAAACCTAAGAATTCAAATAATGGACGGTTATTTTCAGCATCACGCTTGGCTAAGTAGTCATTCACCGTAACTACGTGAACCCCTTTGCCACTTAATGCGTTGATATAAGCTGGTAGTGTTGCCGTTAATGTTTTACCTTCCCCCGTACGCATTTCTGCGATACAGCGTTCATTCAGTACCATTCCACCGATAAGCTGTACATCAAAGTGACGCATACCAAATACACGTTTACTTGCTTCGCGAACAGTTGCAAATGCCTCAGGGATGATGCTTTCTAAACTTTCGCCCTTCGTTAAACGCTCACGAAACTCTACCGTTTTTGCTTTTAATTCATCATCAGATAACTTTTCGAAATCGGGTTCAAGACGATTAATTTTTTCAACTTCTTTACGTAAACGGCGCAAGGTACGGTCATTACGACTACCAAAAACTTTGGTCAAAATCTTTGTTAACATATTTTAATCTCTAATAATCAATTAATTGTTTTAAATTTTATGGCGCAAGACAGCACAGCACTAAGCTGGCTTGCTATGGGTAAAGATTAAGCTGTTAACGGGCCGGCACGAATGCCGTGGACTTGAGCAATCCAAATTGCAGGTTGGTAGGCAATAATATGGGGATAGTTATAATGACTAAATTGGATAACACTTTCATCCCACTGAAGTGAACGCTGTGCTAACATGGCATACAGCGTATCTAGCATCAACTGTGGGACAATAAGCTTTTCAGTCTCTTCTGCTGCCGTGTTTACATCATCGTCTTCCGTTGCCGAAAAAGCAAAAGTAAGCTGCCGAATGACATTCCTTACCGCATGTTGCTGCCAGTAATTAACTGAATAGGATGACGATGATGATGAAGAGCGCTGAGAATTCTGTTGAGAAAATAAATTGTCAAAGGCATTAACAGCTTGGCTCTGGCGATTAACGGGGGAAGAGTTAACCTGTGTGTGTTGAGATTCTGATAACGCATTTAAAATTGTAGGCAAGCCGACACCTGTGGCAACCACACCTAATAGTAGGTGGGACCAAAAGTATTTTCTTCCGAGTTGTCGCCAAAAATTTAAAATGCCCATCAAACTCTTATATAATGAATAAGTGACAAAATTATTATTTGTAATTCGTTGTTTCATTCTCAGCCGGAGCTAAAAATGAGAGATAGTCATCCACAAGCACTTTTTGATGTTCTTGAAGGATCATTGGCAACATCATCGAACACTTTACAAACTATTCAACGTAATGCAAAAGCGATTATCAAACTGAATCGTGCTGTAAAAGGGTTACTGCCGGCTGAAATCAAACCCATGTGCCGTGTTGCAAACTACCGTAATAGTATTATGGTCATTGAAGTGGCAAATGCCAGTTGGATGACCCGACTTAATTACGAAAAACTCAATCTTCTTTCTGCATTAAGAACGTCCATTCTACCATCTTTATCTTCTATCGACATCAGAATCAATCCCGATCTTATGCGAAAATCGAGGCAAAATAGCTCAGTAACTAAGCAAACGGCCTCAATGAGTCAAAAAATGAACGAACGCCAGATAAGCACACAAACCGCACAAGCACTTTTGAAATTAGCAGAGAATAGCCCGAAGGGATTAAAAGAAAGATTTGAGCGGCTGGCTGCACTAGCCGGAGAGAGTACTAGTGCAACCAACAGAAAGGGCTAACTTCGATTAGCTTTCGAAGATAGCTGCATAATCACGTCTTATGCAAACACCGCTGAAGGTGCTTTGAATGCGACAGGCAATTGAGCTTCGTCTTCAAATGTGACGAGATCCCAAGCTGATTCTTTCGCTAAAACTGCTTGTAACAGCTTGTTATTCAGTGCGTGGCCTGATTTAAACGCGGTGAAAGCGCCAATAATGTTATGTCCACACATGAATAAATCACCAATTGCATCCAACATTTTGTGACGAACGAATTCATCTTCAAAACGTAAACCATCTTCGTTAAGAACTTTATAGTCATCAACAACGATGGCGCAGTCAAAACTACCGCCTAAGCACAAGCCTTTTGATTGCAGATATTCAATATCACGCATAAAGCCAAAAGTACGCGCACGGCTAATTTGATTTACAAATGATTCCGCTGAGAAATCAAGTGAGTAGCGTTGTGTGCTACTATCAATCGCTGGGTGCTGAAAATCAATTGTGAAATCAAGGCTAAACCCATTATAAGGTCGCATTTCAGCCCATTTATCACCATCTTCAACACGTACTGTTTCTTTTATACGTAAAAATTTCTTAGCACAATTTAATTCTTCAATACCGCCATCAAGCAGTAAGAATACAAATGGTGCGGCACTGCCATCCATAATAGGGATTTCAGGCGCATTGACTTCAATAACAATGTTATCGATACCTAACCCTGCTAAGGCAGCATTCAAATGCTCAACAGTCGAAATACGCACGTTATCTTCATTAACTAAGCAAGTACATAACATGGTGTCACGAACTGATTTCGCATCTGCCGGAAAATCAACCGGTGGATTAAGGTCAGTACGACGGTAGATGACCCCGGTATTGGCCGGCGCTGGACGTAATGTAAGCGTAACTTTCTTGCCGGTATGTAAACCAACACCAGTCGCTGTAATAATACGTTTTAGTGTCCGTTGTTTGATCATCGTATTTTTCTCGCAATGTTATAAGTCCTACTGATCATCATACAAGATAATCAGTAGGAAATTTTAGCACAAAAAGCGGAGAAACCAATATAAATAAAATTAATCGGCCTGCTTACGCAAGAACGCAGGAATATCAAGATAATCTGGTTCTTTATTTGTTTGCGTATTTTGGTCATTGACCGCTTTAGCCGCTGGCTTCTCTTCTGTTAATGAAGACATGCTATTTTGCATTTGCTGATAGCGCTGTTCCATTGACGCCTGCTGAGACATCTTGTTGCTAACTAGAGTAATTTCTGGACGTTTGTCCATACCAATACCTGTAGCAACAACAGTGACACGCAGTTCTTCGTGCATTTCTGGGTCAAGAGATGTACCGATTACCACAGTTGCATTATCAGATGCGAAGGCACGGATAGTGTTACCCACCGTTTCAAACTCATCCAAGCGCAGGTCGAAACCAGCTGTAATGTTAACCAACACACCACGAGCGCCAGACAGGTCAATATCTTCCAATAATGGGCTAGAAATGGCCATTTCAGCGGCTTCTTCTGCACGGTCTTCACCGCGAGCTACACCTGACCCCATCATCGCGTAGCCCATTTCTGACATCACAGTACGCACGTCAGCAAAGTCTACGTTCATTAAACCTGGGCGAGTAATCAGTTCAGCGATACCTTGTACTGCACCTTTTAGTACGTCATTTGCCGCACCGAAAGCATCCAGTAATGAGATACCACGACCAAGTACTTTTAATAATTTATCATTTGGGATAGTGATCAATGAGTCAACATGTTTTGACAACTCAGTGATACCCGCTTCTGCGAATGCCATGCGCTTTTTACCTTCGAAATTGAAAGGCTTAGTCACAACAGCAACTGTCAGAATACCCAATTCTTTGGCAACTTCGGCAACAACCGGAGCTGCACCAGTCCCTGTACCGCCGCCCATACCCGCTGCGATAAAGACCATATCTGCGCCATCTAAAGCATTACGCAGCGCCTCACGGTCTTCTTCAGCGGCATTACGGCCGACTTCAGGGTTTGCACCCGCACCCAGACCTTTGGTAATACCTGTACCGATCTGGATAGTTTGTCCAACTGCGGTTTTACGCAGCGCCTGTGCGTCTGTATTGACAGCGAAGAACTCAACGCCTTCAATACGTTCACGCACCATGTGTTCAACGGCGTTGCCGCCGCCGCCGCCAACGCCGATGACTTTAATCACCGCATCGTTGGTTAGCTCCATTGGTTCAAACATAATGTCTCTCCGTTTTGTGCTTACTACTTTTGAAGCTAATAATATGCTTCTTTATCAAAATTAAAATTCTTTTCTCAGCCAACTGGTTATTTTACTAAACCACCCGCTAACTGATGCACGTTTTTCTACTTCGGTATCATCACCTAAATGGCTTTCTTTACCGTAATGCAGAAGCCCTACCGCTGTTGAATAATATGGCTCCTGCGCGTAATCCGTTAATCCTGTGATGTTGAGCGGTGTACCAATACGCACTTGCGTATGGAACACTTTTTGAGCGCACTCGACCAAACCGTCGATTTGCGCAGCTCCACCAGTCAACACGATACCAGCTGCCAAATGGTGTTTGACACCTTGTTGACGTAACTGTTCCTGTAAATTTAAAATTTCTTCATTTACTAAATTTAACAGCTCAGTATACCTTGGCTCGATCACTTCTGCTAAGGTTTGACGCTGTAAACTTCTTGGTGGTCGCCCACCAACACTTGGTACTTCAACGGTTTCATCTTTACTGACGATAGAACCGACTGCACAACCATGGCGCACTTTAATGGCTTCTGCATCACTGGGTGGCGTTCCAAACGCATATGCGATGTCACTTGTCACCACATTGCCTGCATATGGAATCACTTTCGTATGGCGTAAAGCCCCACCAGTATAAACCGCCATGTCCATTGTGCCGCCACCGATATCGACGACACATACACCTAATTCACGCTCATCTTCCGTTAAAACGCTATAACTTGCAGCGAGACCGGCAAAAATAAGCTGATCAACTTTTAACCCACAACGTTCAACGGCTTTGACGATATTCTTCGCCATATCGTTATGGCAGGTGATCAAATGAACTTTTGCTTGCATACGTACACCCGATAGACCAACTGGGTTTTTAATCCCTTCTTGGTAATCTATTGCAAATTCCTGTGGTATTACGTGCAAAATTCTGTGTTCATCACGTACACGTACCGATTTTGCTGTATGCACAACACTGTCAACATCTTCTTGCGTCACTTCTTCTTCTGAAACTGGCACCATACCAATCTCATTTTGACAACTGACGTGCTTACCCGATAGTGCAAGGTAAACCGATGAAATTTGGCAGTCAGCCATTAATTCGGCCTGATCAATGGCTCTTTGTACACATTTTACCACTGATTCAAGGTCGTTTACGCCACCTTTGTCCATTCCACGAGATGGACAACTTCCCACCCCAATAATATTAACCATACCATCGGGCAGAATTTCGCCAACAAGGGCTGATACCTTGGAAGTTCCAATTTCAAGGCCTACCACTAATTTTCTGTCCGTTGCTTTAATCATTTTTTCTGCCTAATTTTTGTTATTAGTCATCGTCTTTATTGTAACTCCGGTGGAGCATCGACCAATAGTGGCGCCCAGCCCACCGCAGCACCACTGGAATAACGTAAGTCAACATAGTCAACGCGTTTATCCGTTGTTTGCTGCAAAAGCGGATACAGTTCAAGGAACCGATTTAACCGCTCTGACACATCTTTCTTACCTAATTCGATTCTAACATCGTTGTCTAAAATAATTTGCCAGGCATTTCTGGCTGTCATCGATAATGATTTTAGCTTTAGGTTATGTGCTGCTAACGTGTTCTTAAAAACTGCAAATTCCTTAAGGACATCTTTTTGGCTACCTTGTGGCCCATACAGCAACACATAATCCCCTTTACCATTTTCGCTAACTGGCAAGTTAAATACTCTGCCTTGTTCATCTACCATGTTTTGATCATTCCACCTAGCGAATGGGCGGTATTCAACAATGTGAATTTTCAATTCATCTGGCCATTGTTTACGCACCGTCACTTGGCGTACCCATGGCATCATGCTTATTTGGTTCTGGATAGCGTTGACATCAACGGTCATAAATGTCCCCGGCTGCCCTAAAGCTAAAATGGCCTTTCTGACATCATCATTTGTGGTGTAATGGCGCTCCCCCGTTAACACCAATTTAGACATCGGCAACCTGTCAGCATCTTTCATCCAAGTCATCACCATCCAACCACTCCAGAGGATAGTGCCAAGCACAAATAGGAAGAAAAATAACCCACCTAAAAATGCACCATTACTCGGTCCTGAACGTGGATCCTCGTCATTATTTTGATTATGATGCCTAACGTTTAGTGCTGCTTGTGACATATCAACGAGCCAATTTTAAAATTTGTACAACTAACTGTGAAAAACTCATACCAGCCTGTCGAGCTGCCATCGGTACTAGACTATGGCTTGTCATACCCGGTGATGTATTAACTTCCAGCAGATAAAATTGACCATCATTATCTTGCATTACATCAACTCGTCCCCAGCCTTCGCAGCCAACGGCTTGGTAAGCTTTCAGTGCTAATTCTGCGAGCTCAGATTCGAGCTGTTCACCTAAACCACTTGGGCAAAAATATTGAGTTTCATCAGATAAATATTTTGCTTCGTAGTCATAAAAAATACCCGGTGGTTGAATACGAATTGACGGTAACGTGTTATCTCCCAACACAGCAACCGTGAACTCTGGGCCACTCAGCCATTTTTCAATTAACAACGTTTCATCAAATTGAAACGCGAGGTCCAAAGCAGCCGGCAATGACTCTAGGCTATCAACTTTACTCATGCCAACACTAGAACCTTCTAGACTAGGTTTCACAATCAGAGGTAGCCCTAACAATTGCACTTTAGCGACAATTTGCTCATGAGATGCCTGCTTATACTGCTGCTGTGTTAAGTAAACATATGGCGATACACTTAATCCTGCACCTTGCCATAATTGTTTTGTTCTCAGCTTATCCATACTCAGCGCTGAAGCCATAACACCACTACCGGTATAAGGGAGGTTTAGTGTTTCTAACAACCCTTGTAATGTACCGTCTTCACCACCTCGGCCATGTAACGCAATAAAAACTTTATTAAAACCTGCATCTTTCAAGGTTTCTACAGGGAAATCTTGGGGGTCAATAGGATGAGCATCAACACCTGCTTGGCGTAACCCCGCCAGCACAGCATTTCCTGACTGAAGTGAAACTTCACGTTCAGCAGATGAGCCTCCTAATAGAACCGCAACTTTCTCTGTCATTTTTATTCCTCAACCATCGGTGGCTGTAATTTTGCTTCAGCTAGGTTTTTAGCTATTTTACCAATATTTCCTGCGCCTTGAACTAAAATTAAATCATTTTCATCAAGAGTTTGAGCTAATATATGCGGAATTTGTTCAGTATCGGCAACATAAATAGGATCAATCTGACCACGACCACGAATTGTTCTGCACAATGAGCGGCTATCTGCACCCGGTACATGCTTTTCACCCGCTGAATAGACATCTAGCATTAGCAGTACATCTACCTGCCCTAAAACATTCACAAAATCATCGTATAAGTCACGAGTACGGGTATAACGATGTGGTTGGAATACCATAACAATGCGTTTATCTGGCCAACCCGCTCTCGCGGCTTTAATCGTTGCATCCACTTCTGTTGGGTGGTGGCCATAGTCATCGACTAGCATCACTTCACCCTCTTTGCCATTCACATTACGCAGAGGGAAATTCCCTAAGAAATCAAAGCGGCGCCCCGTACCTTGAAACTCAACTAGTGCAGATAAAATATGTAAATCGTCAATACCTTCTTCTGTGGCAACAGCTACTGCGGCTGTCGCATTGAGCGCATTGTGACGTCCCGGTGCATTTAGAACCACAGTCAGCTCTGGCATATTTTCACGAGCAATGGTGAAAAAGCCTTGATTTCCTTTTTGCTCATATTGCGTAATACGCACATCAGCATCTTCACTAAAACCATAAGTAGTAATGTAGCGACCAATTTTAGGTAGCAACGAACGAATGACAGGATCATCAATACACATTACTGCACGCCCGTAGAACGGCAGATTATGCAAGAAATTAATAAATGTATTCGTTAAATTATCGAAGTCGCCTTGGTAAGTATCCATATGGTCAGCTTCGATATTTGTCACGACCGCAACTAACGGTTGCAAATGTAAAAACGATGCATCGCTTTCATCGGCTTCTGCAATCAAGTAACGGCTACTACCTAAACGTGCGTGTGTTCCTGCTGATTTAACTAACCCCCCATTCACAAATGTGGGGTCAAGACCTGCTTGTGCATAAATCCCAGAAATCATTGCTGTAGTGGTCGTTTTCCCGTGGGTACCTGCAACGGCAATACCATGACGGTAACGCATTAATTCAGCCAACATTTCCGCACGACGAATAACAGGAATACGCAATTCTTTGGCGGCTTGAATTTCAGGGTTCTCACTCGAGATAGCCGTTGATACGACAACAACACTCGCGTCTTCAACGTTCTCTGGGCGGTGATTAAAGTAAATCGTTGCCCCTAATGCGGTTAATTGTTGAGTCACTGCATTCGGTGCTAAATCTGAACCACTAATTTCATAGCCTTCATTTGCCAACACTTCAGCGATACCACCCATGCCAGCACCGCCGATGCCGACAAAATGGATGTGCCTAACTCTTCTCATTTCTGGCACTGATGTTCTTAATTTCGCTAATTGTTGTGTATTCACTATATTTCTTCGCTTCTAATTAATTCGATATCAATTATGGCTAATATTATTTAGCCACTTCGCAAATCACGGTAGCAACTCGCTCAGTTGCGTCTGTAATTGCACAGCTATGCGCTTTTTCGGCCATTGAGAGTAATTCGTTTCTATCCCATTGTTCTAATAAGCTCGCCACAGCATCTGCGGTAAATTGTGATTGTTCTAAAATTTTAGCCGCTCCCGCTTTTTCTAGCGGTAATGCATTCCAATATTGTTGACGATCTTTATGTTGAAAAGGCACAAAAATAGCCGGTAAACCTGCGGCTGCAATTTCACTCACTGTTAATGCACCTGACCGACAGACAACAATATCTGCCCATGCGTAAGCTTGCGCCATATCATCAATAAATTCAGTAACTTTATACTCGGAATTGACTGAAACTTGCATATGTTCATTATACAATGCTTCTGTCGATTCCTTACTGGCTTTTCCCGCTTGATGCCAGATATTTAACTGTTTGCCTACTTTTTCAGCAACTCGCGGCATCACTTGATTTAGAATTCGAGCCCCTTGGCTGCCACCAACAACTAATACACGTATAGCACCTTCACGACCAGCTAAACGAACCTGTGGCGCAGGTAGTGCTAAAACATCTTCACGTACTGGATTACCGACAACTGGTGCGTTAGGAAATGCCCCCGGAAAGGCTTGTAATACTCTTTTTGCGATTCGAGATAACCATTTGTTCGTTAAACCCGCGATACCATTTTGCTCATGAAGTACAACAGGAACACCGCATTGCCATGCTGCAATACCGCCGGGCCCCGAAACATAGCCCCCCATACCTAATACAGCATCGGGTTGATAACGCTTAATAATTGTTTTGGCTTGGCGAATCGCTTTATAAATACGCCATGGCGACCCCAGTTGCGCTGCGATACCTTTGCCCCTGAGACCCGAAATTTGAATGAATTCAATATCGATACCATGTTTCGGCACTAATGTAGCTTCCATTCGGTCAGCCGTACCTAACCAACGGATCTCCCAGCCTTGAGCCTGCAAATAATGAGCCACGGCTAACCCCGGAAAAACATGCCCTCCGGTTCCACCTGCCATGACGAGTAATTTCTTTGCCTGACTCATTTAGTGCTCCTTACAAACGCCTGCGCTTTTTCAAGGCGTGTTTCAAAATCAATTCTCAGTAATATCGCAATGGCAGCAGCCATCACCAGTAAACTCGAACCACCATAACTAATTAGCGGTAGTGTTAAACCTTTTGTCGGTAACATACCTGATGCGGCGCCAACGTTAACTAACGCTTGGAAGGTAAACCAAATACCAATAGAACAAGCCAAATAACCACCGAATAATTGGTTTGACATCAATGCACGACGGCCGATCATCATTGCTCTAAATGCCAACATAAAGACCATCAGCAGAACCAATACAACGCCAAAGTACCCGAGCTCCTCAGCTAAAACCGAGAAAATAAAGTCTGTGTGTGCTTCTGGCAAATATTCTAATTTTTGTACTGAATTTCCAAGCCCTTGCCCAAATACTTCACCACGACCAAAGGCCATTAAAGATTGAGTTAGCTGATAACCACTTCCAAACGGGTCATCCCATGGATTCAAAAATGACGTGACTCTACGTAAGCGGTACGGCTCGAACCAAATCAAAGCCAATACCCCCACCGCACAAGCGGCAATACCGATAATAAAGGGGGCTAACCTTGCTCCTGCTAAAAACAACAACCCGAGAGTGGTAACCACTAAGACGATAACTGTCCCTAAGTCAGGCTGTAATAAAAGCAAAGACGCCATAACAATCAAAATACACATCGGTTTGATAAAGCCAAGAAAACGGGTTCTGACTTCATCAGATTTACGCACTAAATAACTGGATACGTAGCAAAACAACGTAAATTTCGAAATTTCTGCCGGCTGAATTTTTACCAAACCGATGTCTATCCAGCGTGATGCCCCGTTAACGGAACTTCCTGCAACCAACACCACGACTAGCATGCCAAGAGAAGCCATCAACAATATGAAGTTGTACTTCTCCCAAACCGCCATCGGAATACGCATAACACCTAGAGCTAAAATAAATGCGATAACGATATACACCACATCACGCTTAGCAAAATAAAACGGGTCTTCGGTTAAGCGCTGGCCAACTGGCATGGACGCAGAGGTGACCATAATAAAGCCAACCGCGGCTAAACCGAATGCCAACCACACCAATGTACGGTCGTAAAGCGTTGAGCCTGAAATCACGCCATTTTTTTCACCAATGACCCAATTTTTTAAACGCATCGCACCCGGTATCGTCATTAACCTAGCTCCTGGGCTAATTGAGCAAAGACAGTTCCACGCTGCTCAAAACTTTTAAACTGATCCAAACTGGCGCACGCTGGGGATAACAGCACCATGTCCCCCGCTTTTAGTTGAGGCGCAATTTGGCGTAAGCTTTGTTCCATCGTCTCAGTCAAAACTGATTTTTCAGGTGCCATATCCGCTAACTCTTTGCCATCACGGCCAAAGCAATATAAACGGTAGTTATCCGCAGCAATATATTGTTTTAATGGTGAAAAATCAGCTGACTTGCCATCACCACCTAATAATAAGTAGATATTGCCGTCCACATGTAACCCATTTAACGCCGCTTCAGTACTTCCAACATTGGTGGCTTTCGAGTCATTAATCCAGCGAACACCGTTATTGAATAACACTAATTCGAAACGATGCGCTAACCCCGCATAGTCTTTCAATACTTGAAGGCAAGCTGGGCGAGGAATACTCACCGCATCTGCCAGTGCTAGCGCGGCCAACGCATTGAGGTAATTGTGTTGGCCAGTTAAGTGCATCTCATTGACAGCGAGCAGCTCTTTTCCTTGAGCCACTAACACCCGTTTTTGGGTATCAAAGAAATAATCACCACTATTTAAGCCAAAGCTAATACATTCTTCCAAGGTATGATTGACAGGTAAGGTCAGTGCATCTTGTACGTTAACAATGCAGTTTTTAGCATCGTTATAAATTTTTAATTTAGCTTCACGATACTGCGCTAGACCTAATGGGTATCTATCCATATGATCTTCACTAATATTTAAGACTGTCGCGGCGGTCGCTTCTAAACTTGAAGTGGTTTCTAATTGGAAGCTGGAAAGTTCTAAAACGTATAGACGATGCCCTGCATTGAGTAATGAAAGCGCTGGCGTACCAATATTGCCACCAACACCAACTGAAATACCCGCAGCTTTAGCCATTTCACCAACCAATGACGTGACGGTACTTTTACCATTTGAACCTGTAATGGCGACAATCGGTGCATCGGCTTCACGACAAAACAATTCGATATCACCCACAATTTCGATGCCGTTTTCTGCCGCTTCCTGCAACTGAGGTGTTGCCAACGCAATCCCTGGACTCGCGACAATTAAATCGGCTGCCTGTAACCAGCTATTATTCAAGCTGCCACTATGGCATTCCACATTCGCAGGGAGTTTATCTACCCCCGGAGGCACTGCACGGGTATCCATAACACGAGGCACAACGCCGCGCGCAAGGAAAAAATGAACGCAAGATAGGCCAGTGATCCCCAGCCCAATAATAACGACGTTCTTACCCTGATAATCGACCATCTTAACGCACCTTCAAGGTTGCCAGCCCAATGAGGACTAACATTAATGAGATAATCCAGAAGCGCACGATAACGCGAGGTTCTGGCCAACCCTTCAATTCATAATGGTGATGAATTGGTGCCATGCGGAAAATACGTTGCCCGCGCAATTTAAATGAACCGACTTGTAAAATAACGGATAATGTCTCAACCACAAACACACCACCCATAATCACTAATAAAAACTCTTGGCGCAGTAATACAGCGATAGTTCCTAGTGCACCACCAAGAGCCAATGAGCCAACATCACCCATAAATACTTGGGCTGGATATGTGTTAAACCATAAGAAGCCTAACCCTGCCCCCACAATGGCAGTACAGACAATCACTAATTCACCTGCATGTGGTAAAAATGGAATATGTAAGTAACTGGCAAAATTAACATTACCTGTTGCCCATGCCACTAATGCAAAACCTGCAGCGACAAATACCGTTGGCATGATAGCCAAGCCATCCAAACCATCTGTTAGGTTTACTGCGTTACTGGTTCCTACAATCACAAAGTAAGTCAGCAAAATATACAGCATGCCCAGTTGTGGCATCACATCTTTAAAAAATGGCACCACTAGCTGCGTTGCTGGGGTGTCTTTACCAATCGCGTACATGGAAAAGGCAACAATTAACGCAATCACGGATTGCCAAAAATATTTCCAACGTGCGATTAGACCACGAGTGTCTTTACGTACCACTTTACGGTAGTCATCAACAAAACCGACAATGCCATAGCCAACTAACACAAGTAATACACACCAAACATAAGGGTTGTCTAAGCGAGCCCATAACAAAGTTGAAACGGTGATTGAAAATAAAATCAATAACCCGCCCATAGTTGGGGTTCCGCGCTTACTAAAGTGAGACTCAGGGCCTTCATTACGAACGACTTGGCCTATTTGCATTTTTTGTAAATAAGCAATTAAATGCGGCCCCATCCACAAAGCAATGGCAAGTGCCGTCAGCAAACCGACAATGGCCCTGAACGTCAAATAAGAAAAGACGTTCAGAACAGAAAACTTGTGGACCAACATTTCGGCAAGCCAGACTAACATTCGAAGCACTCCTTCAATGCATTCACAACATCTTCCATCGCGGAACTGCGTGAACCTTTAACTAAAATAGAAACAACGTCCTTCTGCTGTGCTAGCGGAATTAGTCGAGTTAATAAATCGGATTTCACTGTGAAATGCTCACCACATTCACTAAATTGGCTGATCAACTCACTTAATTGACCAACACTGAATACTTTGTCTAAGCCTGCTTGTTTAGCGGCGACACCAACACGCTGATGGCAATCTTCTGCATAATCGCCCAGTTCACCCATGTCCCCCACCACTAAGATGCGGTAACCTGGCATTTTTTCGAGAACATGGATTGCTGCGATCATCGAACCATCATTTGCGTTATAAGTGTCGTCTAAAACCACCTTGTGCTCCGCTAAGCGCACAGGGTATAACCGCCCCGGTACCGACTTCGTTTTCGCTAAGCCATTTTTAATATTGTCGAGGCTAGCACCGACTGAAATGGCTAATGCACTCGCCGCTAACACATTAGCGATGTTATGCAGCCCTGGTAATGGCAAGGTGATATCAACACTACCAGCGGGAGTGTGTAACACAAAATCCGTTGTCAGCTGGTTCACTTGGATATCAGAAGGATAGAAATCCACTTTTGCTTGTGGCGTTAGTGAGTAATACCAAACGGTTTGACGTGGCTGAAACTGCCACTTTTCACTGTAGCTATCAAGGTTAACAATTGCAGTTCCTTCTTCTGGAATACCTTGATAAATTTCACCTTTCGCTTTAGCAACCCCTTCCGGTGAACCAAAACCCGCTAAGTGTGCAGCAAATAAATTGTTAACTAATGCGGCTTCTGGTTTGACAATATTGGTTGTGTAGGCAATTTCATTTGGATGATTAGCGCCCATTTCTATCACTGCGAAATCATCATCATGGGTTAAACGAAATAGGGTCAAAGGTACACCTATATCGTTGTTTAAATTACCAGCAGTATATAAGGTTTTACCGCGCTCAGATAAAATGGACGCAGTCATTTCTTTGACCGATGTTTTGCCTGAAGACCCCGTTAAGCCAACGACCCGGGCTCTACTCTGCTGACGAACCCATGCAGCCAGTTGGCCCATCGCGATACGCGTGTCTTTCACGATAATTTGTGGGCAATTCACTTCTAGTTTGCGCTCAACGAGTAACGCCTTAGCGCCCGCCATAACGACTTGCTGCGCAAAATTATGGGCGTCGAAGCGTTCACCTTTTAACGCAATGAATAGGCAATTTTCAGCAATTTTACGGCTATCAGTACTAACCGCGCTAACCATTGCATTGGTGTCTGGAGCTGATTCAATCTGCCCTTGGGTAATTTGTGCCAATTGAGCGAGTGTTAAAGGGATCATGCGATTACCCCCAACAAACGAGCTACCGTTAGACGGTCTGAGTAATCTAACTTGCGCTGACCAATAATTTGATAATCTTCGTGCCCCTTACCTGCAATCACAATCACATCATCAGGAGATGCCTGCAAAATAGTGTTTGTCACGGCTTCTGGACGACCCGGTATGGCCAAAGCACGGCTGGAATCTAATAAGCCCGCCATAATATCATTAATAATATCGATAGGGTCTTCACTGCGCGGGTTGTCGTCTGTGATCACGATTTTATCTGCATACTCTTCTGCAGCAGCCCCCATTAGTGGACGCTTGCCTTTGTCACGGTCACCACCGCAACCAAATACACACCATAATTGACCTTTGCAATGTAAGCGTGCTGCCGCTAAAGCTTTTTCTAAGGCATCAGGAGTATGCGCATAATCAACGACGACTGTCGGTTTATTCGGTGCACTGAATACTTCCATACGCCCACATACTGGTGATAATGAAGAGGTAGTAGCCAGCAGTTTATCTAACGGATAATCCATCATTAGTAAAGTTGCCATTGCCACTAATAAATTGCTGACATTAAATGCACCCATTAATGGGCTTTCAAAGCGCCCATTTCCCCATGAGGAATCAAAATGGATGCTGGCACCTTTATCGTGATATTCAACCTCAGTGGCTTTTAGCCATGGGCCTTGCCAGTCATTTGGAATGCGGTTTTCCATGGTCACTGCGCACGCCTGTGGTAAACGTTGTAGCCATTTCAAGCCAATAGCATCATCCGCATTAATGATTTGCGATTTTGTATTATGCGTGGAAAACAACAGCCATTTTGCGGCTTCATAGCTTTCCATATCGCCATGATAATCAAGGTGATCACGACTTAAATTGGTAAACACCGCGGCATCAAACTGTAAGGCAGCAACTCGGCCTTGCACTAAGCCATGGGAAGACACTTCCATCGCTGTTAATGTCGCTTTTTGGTTCAATAATTGGGTCAATTCAAGTTGGATATCTACCGCAGAGCCGGTAGTATTTTCGCTTGGCGACACATGGCCTAATAGGCCATTACCCACTGTTCCCATTACAGCGCTAGTTTCCCCTAGCCCTTGAGCCCACTGAGCAATTAATTGTGTCGTCGTTGTTTTACCGTTTGTACCCGTCACACCAACGAGTTTCATATTAGCTGATGGCTGCTGATAAAACTCCCCCGCAAGGGCTGATAAACGATTATTCAGGTCATTTAAATAAATGACAGGGACGCCATGAACGAAACGAATTTCACCTTCAACAGCTTCACCTTCCGCTTCCGCTATCACAGCAGAAACCCCTTGAGCAATTGCTTGAGGAATATAGTGTCGCCCATCTGATTGATGGCCTTTTATTGCAATAAACAGATCGCCCGCGGCAGCCTTTCGACTGTCTAGCGTCATCTCACGCAGTGAGATTGGAGTTGTGCTCACACCAAAGGGTGAGAGTAGATCACAAAGATTACGATCTGCCACTTTTAACCTCTTTTTGACTATTTACAATTTCATTTTGTTCATTTGGTTGCAATGCATCGGGTTCAACGTTCATCAACCGTAGAACCCCTCCCATGATTGAACCAAATATCGGTGCAGATACCGCACCACCGTAGTATTTACCTGCACTAGGCTCATTGATGAGCACTACTAACGCATAGCGTGGGTTACTCGCAGGAGCCACACCCGCGGCGTAAGCTAAATATTTTTCAACGTAACGCCCTTCAGGACCCACTTTCTTCGCAGTCCCTGTTTTAATAGCAATGCGATAGCCTTTAATTGCTGCTCGTGCTCCCCCGCCTCCGGGTAAAGCCACACTTTCCATCATATGAACCACTGTTCGCATGATCGGCTCAGGAAAAACACGTGTTCCTGATACAGGAGGGTCAACCTTCGTGATAGATAATGGCCGATAAATACCAAAACTACCGATAGTTGCGTAGGCTCGCGCTAACTGTAACGGTGTTACCATTTGCCCGTAGCCAAAAGAAAAGGTGGCCCTTTCTAAATCAGACCACCGTGTTTTTTTACTTGGAAAGATGCCACTACTTTCCCCGACTAACCCCAGATTAGTCGGCTTGCCAAACCCAAAGCGGCTATACACATCCACCAGCTCAGTGGCAGGCATCGCTAACGCAAGTTTTGAAACACCTACGTTACTCGACTTCTGTAAAATCCCAGTAATTGTTAGTTCAGCATACCGTGCTACGTCTTTGATCTCATGACCACTAATACGATATGGATAAGTATTAATTACTGAGTTTTCTTTAATAATTTTGTTGTGTAGCGCACTCATTACCACCATGGGTTTCACTGTTGAGCCCGGCTCGAAAATATCGGTGATAGCACGGTTACGCATCGCATCCATTGATGTACCCGTTAAATTATTTGGGTTATAGGATGGACTATTTGCCATTGCTAAAATTTCACCGGTATGAACATCCACTAAAATTGCTACGCCCGATTCAGCTTTATTTTCCTGTACACCACGTGTTAATTCACGGTAAACAATGGATTGAATGCGTTCATCAATACTTAATGTCAGATTATGCGCAGCTTGGCTGTCAACAGAGGAAATCGTTTCAATCACTCGCCCATTACGGTCTTTGCGAACTGTACGTTCACCTGGTGCACCTTTTAACCAACGGTCAAAGCTTTTCTCGACACCTTCAATGCCTTCGCCATCAATATTTGTTACCCCCAATAAGTGAGCGGTAACTGGGCCTGATGGATAATAACGACGAGACTCTTTGCGTAAGTAAATACCAGGTATTTTTAGTTTTTTAACGTAATCGCCAATAGATGGGTTAACTTGACGCGCTAAATACACAAAACGGCCTCTTGGATTGGCCGATATTTTGCTGGTAATTTGTTCTAATGGGATCTCAAGGGCATCCGCTAATGCTTTCCAGTGCTCGTCATTGCTGATCCCCCCTTTTTCGAACACTTCTTTGGGGTCAGCCCAAATTGCATTAACTGGCACACTCACCGCCAGTTGCCGCCCTTCTCGGTCGCTGATCATGCCTCGGGAAGTTGCGACTTCTTGCACTCGTAAAGAGCGCATATCGCCTTCTTTCACCAGTTTCTCTGGTGCGATAATTTGCAGATAAGCCACCCGCGTCAGCAACCCTGCTAACGCCAAGACAATGCATCCGCACAGCAAAATAAAGCGCCAGCGGACAAAGCTGGTACTTTCTTCTTGTTTCTTATTTTTCGCTGTTTTTGGTGCTTTCATTAGGAACCTTTTTATTGCTTAGAAACAATAATTTTTTCTTGTGATGGTTCAACTTGTACCATCTGTAATTTTTCAACCGACAAACGTTCTATTCGGCTATGGCTCGCAAGGGCGTTTTCTTCAAGGATCAAATTGCGCCATTCGATATCTAATAAGTCTTTTTCTTCATACAATTTATCTTTAGCTGCCGTTAACAAACGCGTTTCATGTGCGGTAGTCACAACAAAAACGGCACTGATTATAATTGCAGCCAATAAAATCAAAGGAACGATACCATAACGAAATAAATCACGCCCAATGACGCGAGCTAGGCTGTGCCTTTCTGGAACCATTATTCCGCCGCCTTTTCAGCAAACCGCAACACAGAACTCCGTGCGCGAGGATTTTCGTCAATTTCGTTTTCCGAAGGTTTCATCTTACCTAGGTCACGTAACTGCGCTGCGCCTAACTCTTTAATCTGCGCTTCAGTCAGTGGAATACCGGCTGGCACTGATGGTCCTTTACTATTTTTGCGAATAAACCGTTTTACTAATCTATCTTCCAAAGAATGGAAGCTGATAACCGATAAGCGCCCTTGTGGTGCTAAAACGTTCATAGCGCCTTCTAACGCTTTTTCAATCTCTTCCAATTCGCTATTAATATAAATACGAATCGCTTGGAAGCTACGTGTTGCAGGGTGTTTATGTCGGTCTTTCATCGGACTGACTTTGGCAATTAACTCTGCAAGATGCCGTGTACGTGTTAATGGCTCTTCCTCTGGGTTATGGTTACGTTCAACAATCGCTCTCGCAATTCGTTTCGCAAAACGCTCTTCTCCAAAGGTTTTCAATACCCAAGCAATGTCATCCGCTTCTGCGTCCATCAACCATTGCTGTGCGGATTGCCCTTTGGTTGGGTCCATTCGCATATCTAACGGCCCGTCACGCATAAAGGAAAAACCACGCTCTGGGTCATCTAACTGCGGTGAAGAAACCCCTAAGTCAAGTAATACGCCATCAATTTTCCCTGTTAACCCTTCTTCTTCCACATACTCTGCAATCGCAGAAAATGGGCCATGCTTAATCATAAAACGCGGGTCATCGATAGCCTGTGCCGCTTTTATGGCTTCTGGATCACGGTCAATGGCGATTAACCTTCCTTGTGCGCCAAGCTGGCTTAATATCAACCTTGAATGGCCACCACGACCAAAGGTGCCATCGATATAGATACCGTTAGGTTTAATGTTTAAACCGTTCACGGCTTCATCCAGTAATACTGTTACGTGTTTAAATTGCTGTTGCGTCATTATTAAAGTGACAAATCCTGTAAGCGGGCTGAAAGTGGTTCATTGGTAAGGCGCTCAGCGGCAATATCATCTTCCACTTGCTGATACCAAGTCTGTTCATCCCAAAGTTCAAATTTATTAATCTGGCCAACCAACATGACCTCTTTGGTTAGCCCTGCGTGTTGACGCAATGTACTGGCTAACAAAAGACGCCCCGCGTTGTCCATTTGGCATTCACTTGCATGACCTAATAACAGCCGTTGCACGCGTCGTTCTGCTGGGTTCATCGTCGATAGCCGAGAAAGTTTTTCCTCGATAATCTCCCATTCAGGTAAGGTATAAAGCAACAGGCATGGCTGGTGAAGGTCAATGGTACAAACCATTTGCCCTTTCGATTCCTCGTTCAGCATTCCTCGATAACGAGTTGGCACGGTTAGACGCCCTTTGCTGTCGAGATTAACCAGTGTTGCCCCACGAAACATACCCGATTAAACCCCTTTTATTTTCCACCCACCCACTTTACCCCACAATTCACCACATATAAAGTTTACGAATGGTATGAAAACGTTGTCAAGCCAGTAACATCCGGCTTTAGCTTTATTTACAGAACAATTCAGAAAAAATAAGGGGAGGTAAAATCTAACTTGGAAATAAAATGGGAAATAACAAGTTGATATGATTAACATATTTTATTAAGTATCACCTAAATAAGCGCTAACATAATAGTTTGCTGTAAAATCATACAAATTAATGGAAATTCAACTTATGTCTCATTTTTAATCAGTGTATCTTGTACCGGTTATTTACTTCTGTTGAGTCCTCAAATAGTCATTAATTTTTAAATAGGCCCAAAACGTGCTGCCAATAAAATAAAATCATTACATATCAATAGAATAAATAACTGTTTTAATAAACAGTAATTTAATTCAAAATATTTATCGCACAAATCAGTAATACAACCATAATAAATTTATATTAATTTATTTATCCGATTTAGCTTTCATTTTAAAATCCGCAACAAACCAATTAAGATAAATCCTAAAGTTAAATATTTACCTAATTTTTGCCTATAAAAAAAAAGCCCCTACAAGATAGGGGCCGTTATATTACTCATTATTGTGACCAACATCACTCATTATCGTGTAAATATTCACTGTTCGATTAAAGTTAAGTCTATTTTATTACTGCTTACGACCTAAACTTCCACGGCGACATAAATCACGACGAATACGTGTAATACCAGGTTCTGGTTTTTGCTTTTCATCAAGGCTGGCAAGCACCAATTCTAAGATGCGTTCAGCGATGTCTCTATGGCGCTGTGCCAAAGAAAGCACTGGGCATTCAAGGAAGTCTAATAATTCATTATCACCAAATGTGGCAATAACCATATGCTCAGGTAAACGACCACTGCGCTTCAATGCGACATCTAGCACGCCTTGTAGTAAGGAGAATGATGTTGTAAATAGTGCGTCTGGCATCTTGTTGCCACTATCAAGCCAATGAGCAAAAACCTCTGCGGCTGAATCGCGTTCATAGCTATTTGCATACAGGTAATCAATCTTGCGCGGGTCTTCATGCCATGCTTTACGGAAACCTTGCTCGCGCAGGTAACTGACTGATAATTCAGGTAACGCCCCCAAATACAATACCGATTCAGCTTTAAATTTGCGTAATTCTGCTGAAATCATGAAAGCATCTTCTTGGTCATCACCAACAACACTAATAAAGTGTTCTTTTTCAAGGGCTCTATCCAGTGCGATAATCGGTAAAGAACGATTCGCCCAACGCTGATAGAACGGGTGTTCTGGCGGTAATGCTGTCGAAACAATTATGGCATCAACTTGTCGTTGTAAAAGGTGTTCAACACAACGAATTTCATTGTCGGGTTGGTCTTCTGAGCATGCTATCAACAATTGATAACCACGCTGACGCGCCTGCCTTTCAAGGTAATTTGCTATACGGGTATAGCTCGTATTTTCCAAGTCAGGGATCACTAACCCTATAGAACGGGTACGCCCTGCTCGTAGCCCCGCAGCAACTGCATTTGGATGGTAATTGTGCTCTCTGACGACTGCCATCACTTTTTCTACAGTTTTATCGCTGACTCGATACTGCTTGGCCTTGCCGTTGATCACATAACTAGCCGTTGTGCGGGAAACACCCGCTAGACGGGCTATCTCATCCAGTTTCACGTTAACCTCTTTACAATTTTGGGAATAGCCCCGAGTCATTCGGGGCCTTAAACGCGATTATTCTACCTTCGGAAGATAAATTTTTCATCGCATAATTTTATCACCGCGCGAAACACCGACGATCCCTGAGCGTACAACTTCAACAATTTCAGCAACACCACGCACTGATTCGATGAAAGCGTCCAGTTTTTCGCTTGTCCCCGCTAGCTGAACGGTATAAAGCGTTGGGGTGACATCAACAATTTGTCCACGGAAAATATCTGCACAGCGCTTCACTTCATCACGCCCATATCCAGAGGCTTGTAGCTTCACTAACATGATTTCACGTTCGATATGTGCTGACGCCGTCAGCTCACTGACGCGCAACACATCAACTAGTTTATGCAATTGTTTCTCAATTTGCTCCAGAACCTTTGCATCCCCTTTAGTTTGGATAGTCATACGTGACAGGGTTGGGTCATCTGTTGGTGCAACGGTCAAACTTTCAATATTATAACCACGTTGAGAGAACAGACCTATGACACGGGACAAAGCACCTGATTCATTTTCTAATAAAACGGATAAAATACGACGCATGATCAGGTCCTCTCTGTTTTGCTCAACCACATTTCATCCATTGCACCACCACGGATCTGCATTGGATAAACGTGCTCAGTTTCATCAATATTGACGTCAACGAAAACTAATCGCTGATTTTCATTCACTTCAACAAGGGCTTGTTTTAGTTTTTCTTCTAGCTCATCAGGTGTTGCTATCGAAATACCAACGTGGCCATACGCTTGTGCTAACTTGATGAAATCAGGCAATGATTGCATGTAAGATTGTGAGTGACGGCCTTGATAAATCATATCCTGCCACTGTTTTACCATGCCTAAAAAACCATTATTTAAGTTGAGCACTAAAACCGGTAAGCCATATTGCAGAGCGGTTGAAAGCTCTTGAATGTTCATCTGGATGCTACCATCCCCTGTCACACAGACAACGGTCGATTTTGGATGCGCTAATTTCACCCCTAGAGCAGCAGGTAAACCAAAGCCCATCGTGCCGAGTCCTCCTGAGTTTATCCAATGGCGAGGTTTATCAAAGGGATAATACAATGCGGCGAACATTTGGTGCTGCCCAACGTCAGACGTTACATACGCTTCACCTTTCGTTAAACGATAAATCATTTCAATGGCTTGCTGTGGTTTAACTTTTGTTTGGCTTGTTTCGTAACGTAAACACTGTTTGCTGCGCCATTGCTCAATTTCTTTCCACCACGCAGTGAGTGCTTGGTTGTCTTGTTTGGCTGAAGCTTGGTCTAACTGACCTAACATTTGTTTTAATGTGAGTTTTGCATCGCCAACAATTGGGATATCGGCATTGACCGTTTTTGAGATAGACGTTGGGTCAACATCAATTTGAATGACGGTCGCATTTGGGCAATATTTTTCTAAATTGTTCGTTGTTCTATCATCAAAACGAACACCAACGGCAAAAATCACATCCGAGTTATGCATCACCTTGTTGGCTTCATAGGTTCCATGCATCCCAAGCATTCCCACGGATTGCTTGTGCGTTTCTGGGAAAGCCCCTAATCCCATTAAGGTTGATACCACCGGTAATTGCAGTTTTTCTGCCAACTCTATAAGTTCAGCAGAGCAATTCGCGTTAATCGCCCCTCCGCCAATATAGAAAACTGGTTTTTTGGCTGAAACCAATTTAGTTAATGCTTTTTTGATTTGGCCTTTGTGTCCTTGTAATGTAGGGTTATAAGACCGCAAAGAAACGTTCTCTGGATAACGGTAAGCAAACTTCAAAGCTGGGTTAACGGTGTCCTTAGGAAAATCAATCACCACAGGCCCTGGACGGCCACTTGCTGCAATATAAAACGCTTTCTTGATGGTTTCAGGAATTTCTTCTGCGCTTTTAATTAAAAAACTGTGTTTGACTATTGGCCTTGAAATTCCAACCATATCGCATTCTTGAAACGCATCGTTACCAATTAGCGAGCTTGCAACCTGCCCTGATAACACCACCATTGGTACGGAGTCCATATAAGCCGTCGCAATACCGGTAATCGCATTTGTTGCCCCAGGACCAGATGTCACTAAAACAACCCCAACATCCCCTGTTGAGCGTGCATAACCATCTGCCATATGAACGGCGGCTTGTTCATGGCGCACTAAAATATGTTCTACCCCACCAACTGTATGAAGTGCATCATAAATATCTAATACCGCACCGCCTGGATAACCAAACACGTGCTTTACTCCTTGGTCAATCAACGACTTGACGACCATTTCCGCTCCCGACAACATCTCCATGAGTTTGCCCCCAGACATTATTTGCAAGTGAAGAGGTATGAACTACCTCTTTATTTTTATCATTAAAATTGTGAAATTCGTGCTATTAACATATCGCTCTGGCTGAAACGAAGCAAACACCATTTCAGTGCAAGGATCACGAAACTTTCACATCATCTTGAACATGAGTATTTGATAGATAAATTGACTGCGTATAAAAATAATGGGAGAAAGAATGACTACTATGAATGGAAAAACAGTGCAACTTTAATTAGTTGGAACCATTCTGATTTTAATATTAAGTGATAATCTGAATAAATAAATATGAATAGAACAAAAACAAGACCTGACCTACCCATAATACAGGTAAGTCAGATAATTAGATGGTAAATTATTCTTTGTACATCGATTCAATTTCTAATTGATAGCGCTCAGAAATAATTTTACGGCGCAGTTTCAACGTCGGCGTTAATTCACCTTTTTCCATTGAAAATGTGGTAGGTAGTAATATAAAACGCTTAACTTGGTGGAAATTATCGATATTTTTTTGCAAATCTTTTAAACGGCTCTCAAATAAGGCCACAATATTTGAGTCTTTTAAGAGTTCTAAACGATCTCGATATTTCAGGTTTATTGAATGGGCATATTCTTCTAAGCTGTCATAACAAGGCACGATCAGCGCTGAAACAAACTTGCGTGCATCCGCAATAACTGCAATGTGTTCAATAAACTTGTCTTGCCCTAATACCCCTTCAATCATCTGTGGTGCAATATATTTTCCGTTAGACGTTTTCATTAAATCTTTTAGCCTATCCGTAATATATAAATTGCCTTGTTCGTCAATCTTTCCTGCATCCCCCGTTTTTAGCCAGCCATCTGCTGTAAACGTATCCAAGGTTTCAATTGGTCGATTGAAATAGCCTTTCATGACCACTGGCCCTTTTACTTGTATTTCATCGTCTTTACCAATACGCACTGAAACAGAAGATAGTGGTGTACCTATCGAACCTAATGGGTATTTACCTTCTTCCCAGCAAGATACCGTGGCACAGGTTTCTGACATACCATAGCCATATTTAATATTTACCCCTGCTGAAAGGAAAAATGCAATCACATCGTCATCAAGACGGGCGCCAGCTGCTGGCATGAAACGAATTCGACCGCCTAACCCTTCGCGAATTCTACTGAGAACCAGTTTATCAACCATCGGAAAAATAGCGCGGTTAACTAAAGAGGGTTTGTGGCCTTTTGCTAAGGCTTTCACACGGCGCTTGCCAAGAGATATTGCACAGCGAAATAGCGCCCTACGGATGAGAGGTGCTTTGGCCACTTTACTGTGTATTGCTGAATAAACTTTTTCATAAAAACGGGGAACCGCACACATCACAGTCGGTTTTACTTCCGTTAATGCTTCCCGAACTTGATTGGTGTCTGTTAAATAAACGTTTAACGCCCCAACGTGCATAACGTAAAAGCTCCACGCACGTTCAAAAACATGTGAAAGTGGTAAAAAACTTAAAGAAACATCATCAGCAGTTAGTTGTAATCGTTCGTCATGGAGATACAGTTGGGCAGCCATGTTGTAGTAATCCAACATAACGCCTTTGGGCTCCCCAGTAGTGCCTGATGTATAAATGATGGTAAATAAATCACCGAGATTATGTGCAGCGATGCGCTCATCAAGTTCCGTTTGGTATGCGGTTTGTGCTTGCGCCATAAATGTAGATAAATGCAGGGTGTCGATTGAAATATCAGCCAACTCAACATTGTCGTTCATCACGATAATCGTCGTTAATTGAGGACAAAGAGCTGGCAATTGGCATGCAACTTGATATTGCATATCTTCCCCAACAAACAACACTTTAATATTGGCATCATTAATAATATACGCCGCTTGCTCAACACTGCTAGTTGCATAAAGTGGCACTGTGACAGCCCTAATTTGTAACGCGGCAAAGTCAACCAATGACCAATTCATGCTGTTATGGGCAAATAACCCAATATTTTCTTGTGTGATAACGTTTAATGCTAAGAGACGACGAGAAATCGCTGATGTGTGATCGCCTACCTCGCCCCAAGTTAATGAGCTCTGTTGCCCGTTATCCCATTGACTGAAAGCTATCCGGTTCGCCGATTCGTGCGCAGTAACCCTGCTACGTAAGCGATTAACCAAGTGGTATGGATATAGATTTTCAGTAATCAAAGTGTATTCCCTATAGGTCATTATCGATATAAGTTACTCGGTACATTCACAAGCACTTAACTATTCTTATTATTTCAGCTTACAAGTGTTAGCTGAATATTCGCAGTGTATCGACTAAAGAGATGCGTGAAAAGCATTTATATGTAAATTTTGTGCAAATGTTATGTCTGCTACAAAACTCATCATAACGCTCACGATAATGAGTTAATTACCTTGTTGGCGTATCTATCTTTGTTATAAGCACGTCTATAGAAATATAGAGGTTATTGGCTTTAAGGGGCAATTTCATTTGTTATTGCCCCTTAACAATATGCGTTATTTATTACTCACAATGTCTGAGCTCGCCAACAACCTCTAACAATTTTTAAATAGGAGTACTATGCAGCAACAGCCTGTTCAGAGAGTTCCTCAATCAACTGATTAAATTGAGATTTCATCCATTGATGGCCTTTATCCCTAACCGTTGATTCATGCCAAGTTAAATAGCAAGGCAGTGTATCTCGAAGCCAAGGCAACGTTAATGTCCGTAATTTTAGTTGTCCAAAGTAATGACTCACTAGCCATTTTGGCACAATAGCGACGAGATCAGTTTGAGCAACAAGACTCAGGACACTATTTAAGTCAGTACCTTGATAGCTAATCGTATGCGATAACTCAGTATTATTATAATAAGGTTTACTAAATGATCCCATGTTATCCATTGACATAATAGCATGACGTTCATTATTTAATTCAATTTCAGAAATTGAATTACCAATACGTGGGTGATGACTAGCCACCACTAATACCAATTCATCATCAAATAAAACCTGATGTTGAAATTCTGTCTTTTCTAATTGATTATAGCCAAGGAAAAAATCCATTTCTTGGTATTTTAATTGATGAGCAATTTTATTATCCATAAAAGAATGAATGACTATATTAATATTAGGCGAAACTACCTTAAATTTTTCGACAATAATAGCAGCTAGACGAATATCTAACGGTGAACAAATAGATAAATTAAATACTCGATCACTAGTTTGTGGATTGAAACCTGCACTAGGTAATTCATTATGAACTAATTGTAATGCTTGCCTAATAGGCCCGAACAGTTGCTTAGCACGAGATGTCGGCTGAATACCACGCCCATACCGGACAAACAACTCATCATTAAACATTGATTTTAAACGTGAAACTGCGTTACTCACCGCAGGTTGAGACATCCCTAGAACTTGCGCTGCTTTTGTTACGTTTTGCATCTGCATAACCACGTCAAAAACCGTTAATAGGTTGAGATCAACATTACGTAAATGAATATCGCTACTGTCTTTTTTAGCTGTTGAAATTGTATCAAAATCAGTCATTTTTTACTCCACTAATATATTTATCATTTTTCATTAACGAAAAGAGTCATTCATCTTAAAAAACCGACGAATATATAAATTCATTAAATATTATTCTTAAAACAACTTATAGATAATAAGTCATTTCGCTTTCCCTGCATTTATTAAAACGACGTTTATATTACTTTACCTATTAATTAAACTTGCAGTATAAATATCATTATAAAACGTAAATATTCATCAAAATAATGAATGATAACCACTTATTAGCATTGCAATCACTCACCGTAAAAATAATAAAGCAATTTTTGCAAGAAATCATAATAAATCGTATGTAGAATCAATAAATATTCTCATTATCAGATTATTTTTTAAATACTCATTTATTAGATAATTAACTTAATTAAAAAGTATTGGCGAAGATGATTCATTCCCTACCTTGAGTCTCACCTTACATCAAAAAATAAAAATTGCATAAAAATCAATAACTTTAATCATGAAAGCATTTGAATGAGCATAGCAAAAGAATTTTACCCTTATAACAACGCAAAAATCCAGACAAAACAGAAGGGATACACAAAAAAAACAGCAACAACCACCAGCCAGAAGCCATAATTCATGATTGGTAAAAATATGCTAAAAATCTATGATTGACATTAACTTTAAGATAACGTATCAATAAATACAGTTTGATTAAGATACTCAAGAGAGACAGTTAAAAATGACATTTTCTATTCGCCTACTAAGCCTACTACTACTCGCATTAAATTTGCGCGGTATGCTTATGGACGAAAAATAGAAACAAACTGTCCACAAACATTAAAAACCCGCGCAACCCGCGGGTTTTTTTATGCCTGCGGCTTTGGAAGAACATAACTCTCAGCAAAAAACAAAATTCGATATGAGGAACACAATATGAGCAACCAAGTCATTATCTTCGATACCACCTTACGCGACGGTGAGCAGGCATTACAGGCAAGTTTGTCAGTCAAAGAAAAATTACAAATTGCCTTCGCATTAGAGCGTTTAGGGGTTGATATCATTGAAGCGGGTTTCCCAGTCTCTTCACCGGGTGACTTCGAATCCGTACAAACCATCGCGAGAGAAATCAAAAACAGCCGAATTTGTGCATTAGCGCGTTGTATTGAAAATGACATTGATGTTGCAGCTGAGTCATTAAAGGTTGCCGAAGCCTTTCGTATCCATATTTTCTTAGCTACCTCCAATTTACATATGGAGAAGAAATTAAATAAATCCTTTGATGGCGTAATGGATATGGCAATTAATTCCATTAAGCGCGCAAGACGCTATACCGATGACGTTGAATTCTCCTGTGAAGATGCGGGCCGTACTGACCCTGATAATTTATGTCGTATCGTAGAAACGGCTATTAATGCAGGTGCAACAACAATCAATATTCCAGATACTGTAGGTTATACAACACCTTACCAGTTTGGCGGAATTATCACTGATTTGTATAACCGTGTGCCAAATATCGATAAAGCTGTTATTTCTGTGCATTGCCATGATGATTTAGGGATGTCAGTTGCTAACTCAATCAGTGCTGTGCAAGCCGGTGCCCGCCAAGTTGAAGGTACCATCAATGGCTTAGGCGAACGCGCTGGCAACACGGCATTGGAAGAAGTGATTATGGCCATTAAACTGCGCGAACAAATGTTGAATGTGCATACCAATATTAATCACAAAGAAATTTACCGTACCAGCCAATTAGTTAGCCAATTATGTAATACACCAATTCCAGCTAATAAAGCCGTTGTAGGTAGTAACGCATTTGCTCACTCATCAGGTATTCACCAAGACGGTGTGTTGAAAAATCGTGAAACCTACGAAATCATGACACCAGAGTCTATCGGCTTAAAAGAACAACAATTAAATTTAACCTCACGTTCAGGCCGTGCCGCTGTTAAACACCGTATGGAGGAAATGGGGTATCACGAAGGTAAAGACTTCAAATTGGATGAATTGTATACTGCATTTTTGAATTTAGCTGATAAAAAAGGTCAAGTCTTTGACTATGACTTAGAAGCCTTAGCTTTCTTTACGAAACAACAAGATGAAACTGACCACTTCGTGATGGACTATTTCAGTACACAATCAGGCTCTAGTATTGTTGCAACAGCAACAGTCAAAATGCAGTGTGGCGATGAAGTGAAGTCTGAAGCGGCGACCGGTAATGGCCCCGTTGATGCCATCTACCAAGCCATCAGCAACATCACACAATTCCCTATGAAATTAGTCTCGTACCAGTTATCTGCTAAGGGCCATGGTGAAAATGCGTTAGGCCAAGTGGATATCGTGGTTGAATGCCATAACCGTAAGTTCCACGGGATGGGATTAGCAACAGATATCGTCGAATCTTCAGCGAAAGCCATGGTGCATGTATTAAATAGCATTTGGCGCTCTGAACAAGTTGAAAAAGAAAAACAAAAAATAAATCAAGAATCACAATCAAACACAAAGGAAGCAGTTTAACAATGTCTAACTATAAAATTGCCGTATTACCGGGAGATGGCATCGGTCCAGAAGTGATGGCGCAAGCTCACAAGGTTTTAGCCGCTATCAGTAAACGTTTTGCAATAACAATTAACACCACTGAATACGATGTTGGCGGCGCGGCAATCGACAAACACGGTGAACCGTTACCGCAGGCTACAGTAACAGGTTGTGAGGAAGCTGATGCGGTATTATTTGGCTCTGTCGGTGGGCCTAAATGGGAACACTTACCACCTGATAGCCAGCCTGAACGCGGTGCATTATTACCTTTACGTAAGCATTTTAAATTATTCAGTAATTTACGCCCTGCTCGCTTATATCAAGCATTAGAAGCATTTTGCCCATTACGTGCAGACATCGCAGCTCAAGGTTTCGATATTCTTTGTGTCCGTGAATTAACCGGTGGAATTTACTTCGGTCAACCGAAAGGCCGCAAAGGTGAAGGCCAAGAAGAATATGCATTTGATACTGAAGTTTATCACCGCTATGAAATCGAGCGTATCGCGCGTATTGCTTTTGAATCGGCTCGCAAACGTAATAACAAAGTCACATCAATCGATAAAGCAAACGTGTTGCAAAGTTCAGTATTATGGCGTGAAGTGGTCAACCAAATTGCTCAAGAATATCCAGATGTTGAAGTCAGCCATATGTATATCGATAACGCAGCAATGCAAATGATCAAAGCCCCATCTCAATTTGATGTGGTGTTATGTTCTAACTTGTTCGGCGATATCATTTCTGATGAATGTGCGATGATCACCGGTTCTATGGGCATGTTACCTTCTGCAAGCTTGAATGAAGCTGGATTTGGTTTATATGAACCTGCAGGCGGCTCTGCACCAGATATTGCAGGAAAAAATATTGCCAACCCAATTGCACAAATTTTATCTGCTTCCATGCTGTTAAGATTTAGCTTAGACCAAACGGATGCGGCAGATGCCATCGAGCGTGCAGTCAATAAAGCCTTAGAAGAAGGTTATAGAACATCAGACTTAGCAGGTGCAGGTCAGTCAATAAGTACCAGTGAAATGGGCGATATTATTGCTCGTTATATTGCAGAAGGGGTTTAACATGGCCAAGACTTTATACCAAAAATTGTATGATGCCCACGTTGTCCGTGAGGTCGAAAATGAAATCCCTTTGATTTATATCGATCGTCACTTGGTACATGAAGTTACATCACCTCAAGCATTTGATGGTTTGAGAACTAAAAAACGCCCATTGCATCAACCAAGTAAAACATTTGCCACCATGGATCACAACGTATCGACGCAAACCAAAGATATTAATGCTTGTGGCGATATGGCTCGTATTCAAATGCAAGAGTTAATGAAAAACTGTAAAGAGTTTGGCGTAACTTTATATGATTTGAATCACCCATACCAAGGTATTGTCCATGTGATGGGGCCTGAGCAAGGTATCACTTTACCCGGTATGACCATTGTATGTGGAGACTCCCACACCGCAACACACGGTGCATTTGGCTCATTAGCCTTTGGTATCGGGACGTCAGAAGTTGAGCACGTGATGGCGACTCAAACACTGAAACAAGCACGCGCTAAAACAATGAAAATTGAAGTCGTCGGCAAAGCTCCTGCTGGCATTACCGCAAAAGATATCGTTTTAGCGATTATCGGTACAACTGGTAGCGCAGGCGGTACTGGCTATATTGTTGAGTTTTGCGGTGAAGCCATCGAAAACTTGAGCATGGAAGGCCGTATGACGGTATGCAACATGGCTATTGAATTAGGTGCGAAAGCGGGGATTATCGCACCAGATGAAACCACCTTTGCCTATATGAAAGGTCGCCAATTTGCACCTAAAGGCCAACAGTGGGACGACGCGGTTGCGTATTGGAAAACGTTAAAAACTGATGATGATGCACAATTTGATAAAGTCATTACTATTCAAGCAAGTAGCATCGCACCACAAGTCACATGGGGAACTAACCCGGGGCAAGTAATTGCCATTAACCAACCGATACCTGCCCCAGAATCATTTGCAGACCCTGTTGAGCGTGCTTCTGCGGAGAAAGCATTAGCTTACATGGGGTTAGAGTCCGGTATTAAATTATCTGATGTAAAAATTGATAAAGTATTTATTGGTTCATGTACTAATTCGCGTATTGAAGATTTACGTGCAGCAGCTGCAATTGCTAAAGGAAAAAAAGTTGCCAATGGCGTGCAAGCCATCGTTGTTCCGGGATCTGGCCCTGTTAAAGCCCAAGCGGAACAAGAAGGTTTAGATAAAATTTTCATTGAAGCGGGCTTTGAATGGCGTTTACCTGGATGCTCTATGTGCTTAGCGATGAATAACGACCGTTTAAACCCTGGCGAACGCTGTGCATCAACCAGTAACCGTAACTTTGAAGGTCGCCAAGGTCGAGCAGGCCGTACTCACTTAGTTAGCCCAGCAATGGCGGCTGCAGCAGCGATTAATGGCCATTTTGCTGATGTACGTGATATTCAAATCTAAGGAGAAAATGATGGAAAAGTTTATTACACACGTCGGGATTGTTGCTCCTTTAGATGCAGCCAATGTGGATACTGATGCCATTATCCCTAAACAATTTTTGCAAAAAGTGACTCGCACTGGTTTTGGCCAACACTTGTTTAATGACTGGCGTTTTTTAGATGAGAACGGGCAACAACCTAACCCTGATTTCGTCTTAAATAAGCCAGTTTTCAAAGGGGCAAGTATTTTATTAGCTCGTGAAAACTTTGGTTGCGGTTCATCCCGTGAGCACGCACCTTGGGCATTGACTGACTTTGGTATTCAAGTGGTTATCGCCCCAAGTTTTGCTGATATTTTTTATGGCAACTCGTTCAACAACCAATTATTACCAATTAAATTAAGTGAAACCGAAGTAGATGAGCTGTTTAACTATGTTAATGACCATGAAGGTTGCCAGTTTACGGTAGACTTAGATGCTCAAACGGTGACTGCGGGTGATAAAACCTATCATTTTGAAATTGATAGCTTCCGTCGCCACTGCATGATGAATGGTTTGGATAGTATTGGTTTGACGTTGCAACATGTCGACCAGATCACCGATTTTGAAAGCAAGATTCCATCCTTTATGCAGTAAATCCTTTTCTACGCCTACTTTGGTGGGCGTAGTTCCTCTTTTAGCTCTAATTATCCAACTAAACCGCCTACTTCGCACCAAAAATGCGGAATTCATCCATCATTAAAAATTTACAATCCAAAATCACTTCCCCGTTAATATCTTCCTGTATAATTAACCTAAATATTTTGCCCATCACAAAATTTACTTTTACTTTTACTTTTACTTTTACTTTTACTTAACGATTTTTTCTAAATAGTTTGTGTTGTGGCAAGGCGGAAAAATGAAGATATCCCTAGGAGCATACACCGGTATGTGACTAGGGTAGCGGAGTGAAGCCAACACAGCCACGGCGCAAAATATGACGAAAAAAATAAAAAAAAGCCGGTAAAAACCGGCTCGGTGAGAAACACCATTACTCTAAATGGGGGAGTCGGCCTGCAACTGCAGACCAAACGAGCTACTTACTACCTTCTATTATCGTGAGAATTTAGGAAATTAAAATTGATGTATTTTTTGCCGGAGTTCCTCTTTTATGTCTAATTCGCGATTACAAACCCAATTCATTCGTCTCTGGCAACATTTTCAGGGTCAAGACAGTGAAACAACACTACAAGACATCGCTGATACGCTGTTTTGCTCTCGCCGTCATGTCCGTACTCTGCTTAATAATATGCAGTCACAAGGTTGGCTTAGTTGGCAAGCAGAGTCTGGTCGAGGAAAACGCTCTACCCTTATTTTTCATGTTAATGGCTTGGAGCTACAGCAGGCACAGGCTGAACAACTACTCAAAGAAGAAAGTATTGAAAAACTTGTCGCCCTAGTGGGTGATAAGGAAACCATTCGTCAAATGGTATTGTCTGAACTGGAACGCAGCTATCGACAAGGTAAGAATTTATTACGAATTATTTATTATCGAGATTTCCCGACATTGCTTCCTGGTGCGCCAATGCGCCGCTCAGAAATTCACTTGATGAGCCAAATATTTAATGGCCTTACCCATATAAATGAGGAAAAAGGGGAAGTAGAAGATGGCCTTGCCCACCATTGGCAATCCACCAGCGATACCCAATGGCGTTTTTATTTACGCCCCGCTATTTATTTCCATCATGGGCGAGAAATGGTTACCGACGATATTATTTATTCCCTTTTACGCTTAAAAACCTGTTGGCCGCTATTCTCACATATTCAATCCGTTAGCTCACCGCAGCCTTATGTCATTGATATCACGTTAAGTGAGCCTGATAAACAACTACCTTGGTTATTAGGTAGCCACCATGCCGCCATTTTACCGAAAGAGTGGGAGAGCCTCGAAAACTTTAGCCGTTCCCCAATCGGCACTGGCCCTTATCAAGTAGAAAAAAACTTGCCACAAAAGCTGACCATTACGGCTTTCGACCGCTATTTTGGCTATCGTGCGCTACTCGATGAAGTGACCATTTGGGTAGTTCCTGAACTCTCTGAGCAAATGGTCTGTACAACATTAAAAATGGATGGTGATAAGCACCATAATGGCTCGCTCGAAAGTCGTATGGAAGAAGGCTGTTATTTCCTGTTAATGGATCAGCGTTCACCGATAGCTCAGCGTGAAGATGTTCGTAAGTGGTTATGTAGCTTTTTAACCCCTGTCAACCTACTTGCACATTGCGAACCTTTTTATCAGCGCCATTGGGCACCTGCTTATGGCCTGTTACTCCATTGGCATCACAGTAAAATGCTAACCTTGTTTCCCAAGCCTGAAGATTTAACTGAGCTTACTGTCACTTTTTATCGCCACCACCATGAGTTCTACGCAATTAGCCAAATTATGAAACGGGTTTTACAGATGCAAGGTGTGGAACTTAAGATCAATATCATTGATTACGATGATTGGTTTAATGGCAATGGAGAAAGTGATATTTGGTTAGCAACAGCTAACTTTTTTAAACCTCTCGAATTTTCCATCTTTGCAACCTTGTACGAAATGCCATTGCTACGACAATGCCTTAATAACCCTCTCAGCAATGAACTTAATCTGTGGCGTAATAACCAATTAGATGTCGAAGCTTGGTGTGAAAGCTTAGTTGACTCACAAATCTTTCACCCCGTTTTTCATCATTGGCTTGAATTGCAAGGCCAAAAAACCATGCGCGGTGTACGAATGAATACCTTTGGCTGGTTTGATTTTAAATCTGCGTGGTTTAAACCGTCTGAGGATAACCTAGAAAAATATTGATAGTTATAAACAGATGAAATGAATAATAAGGATGTTATTCACTTTTTCTGTGGATATCCATGTGAACAACCTCATGGTAATCAGGGTATATCCCCAAGTCGCTTTTTTATCAAAAAAAAGCACAGTTGAATAATCACTGATAAATCAAACAAATAAATAGCAAAACAGCCTTTCATCCACTGACTACTTTTTTAACTAACATGCTTAGGACTTTAACTGAGCAAAGATCAAACAACGTTGTATTTATCCACAAGATATGTGCTTAACTTACTCATATTTTGTGATTTGCGTCATAAAAACCGTTTAGTCAAGGCTGTAAATACACACAGTAATCTCTATTTTTCACAGTTATCCAGAAATCCTGTGGATAACCTAGTGCATGATCCTGTGATTATCTTGGGATGAACTTGAATAACCTCTGTAATAATTTATAACTTGGATGAATAAATGATATTATACCCCTATATATCAGATAGTTAAAAATACCAAAGAAAAAGTGTTATACTTCTTGAGTTATATGTATTTTCACTGGCTACTTTTTATACATTACTATTCAAACCATGACGCCATTTATTGCACCACCACCACCTGATAACGAAGCGACCTTAATGAGCCGAGCGCAAGCTCTTGCTGGCTACACGCTTGGTGAGCTCGCCCAACACGCAGCTATCCCTATTCCTCAGGATCTCAAGCGCGATAAAGGCTGGGTTGGTATGCTATTGGAATATTATTTAGGCGCGAATGCGGGAAGTAAGGCAGAGCAAGATTTCGCCCATATTGGAATTGAATTAAAAACCATTCCGATTGACCGGTATGGTGTTCCACTTGAAACCACTTTTGTTTCTGTTGCACCGTTAACAGGAAACAGTGGTTTAACATGGGAAAATAGCCATGTTCGCCGCAAGCTGTCCCGTATTTTATGGTTTCCTATTGAAGGGGAAAGGCAAATCCCACTCTCACAACGTAGAGTTGCAAACCCATTAATTTGGAGCCCGTCCCCGTTTGAAGAACAGTTGCTACGGCAAGATTGGGAAGAGTTAATGGACCTCATTGTGTTAGGCAAAGTGGAAAGTATTACTGCACGTCATGGGCAGGTATTACAAATTCGCCCTAAGGCCGCAAACAATAAAGCACTAACGGAAGCTATTGGTGAGTTTGGTCAGCCTATTATGACGCTACCACGTGGTTTTTATCTTAAAAAAGATTTTACCGCGCCCTTACTAGCACGGCATTTTAGTTTAAGTTAGTCGCTAACCATCGCCTGTACCAAAGCAGACGATAAATTATTATCACTGTTTAATTCGTTAATTAGAAGGTACCAAGATGTTTGAGTGGATACTGGATCCCAATGCCTGGATGGCACTCGCTACATTAACCATATTAGAAATTGTCCTAGGCATCGATAATATTATTTTCCTCAGTATTGTGGTGAGCAAACTTCCTAGTCACCAACAAAATAGTGCCAGACGGACTGGGCTTATTGCAGCAATGGTGATGCGTCTTGCATTATTGGCTTCTATTGCGTGGTTATCACGCCTTACCACCCCACTTTTTACTGTCGCTGACCATGTGGTATCCGCTCGCGATCTCATATTATGTGCAGGTGGGATCTTCCTTATTTGGAAAGCAAGCCAAGAAATTTTTGATACGATTGAAGGAGAAGGTGAAAATAGCCTAGCAAATAAAAAAGTGAGCTCATTTTGGGGGGCTATCGTTCAAATTGCTTTGTTAGACATTATCTTCAGTTTAGATTCCGTGATCACGGCTGTGGGGCTATCAGACCACTTATTTATCATGATGGCTGCGGTCGTCATCGCTGTGCTCATTATGATGCTTGCAGCCAAACCCATTGGCAACTTTGTTGAGCGCTACCCTTCTGTAAAAATCTTAGCCTTATCATTTTTGATTCTTGTTGGTTTCACCTTACTACTTGAAAGTGTTCAAGTTCATGTATCAAAAGGCTATATCTACTTTGCGATGTTCTTTTCCATGGCAGTACAAGTTCTCAATATCTTGCGTAGTAAGAAATGGAAAACGAGAAACCAAACTGATTAAGATGGCAATCTAACCGCTTGTTTAGCTGCTAAAATAGCCCCTTCTACCGCTTTTTTCGCTTGTGGGCTATTTTTCCAGCAACTTGAGCCTGTTAATGCGGCCCCATAAATTAAAATTTCATCGTAGGAAGCTTCACTTAATTGTGCGAGTGAACTAAACCCCATTTGTTCTAAACGGCTAATCACTGTGGGCCCGACCCCTTTAACTGCCAACAAAATCTGTTTTTCTGATTCAGAAAATGCCATTTTACTCTTCTCATTGTTAATGAATTGATATTTATTAAGCTAATATTTTGCATTTTACCTATTTAATACTTTAAAATTGCAACTATAACAATGCCAGTTTTAATAATTATTAGCTGACCTATCTTATCACCCAATCTGTACCTGCTCTGTGTTAGGAATTCACCATGTATAACGCACCACTGACCAACACACATCAACACACGATGAAATTACCTGATAACCGCCAATTTTACTGGTTTGAATCAGGCCCTAAAACAGGTTTTCCTGTTATTTTTTGTACAGGAGCAGGGATGAGTGGTTCATTAGGGTTTGGTTTGGATTTACTCGAACAGCTGAACATTCGTTTGATTGTTCCTGAACGTGCGGGCCTTGGTGAATCCACTTTTCACCCTGAAAAATCATTGAAAAGCTTTGCTATGGATGTGCAAGCACTGCTAAATGAGCAATCCATTACCCGATTTTCTGTCGTTGGTTTTTCTCAAGGTGCTGTTTTTGCGATGGCTATCGCCCACTATTGCCAGCCTATTTCACTGTCTATTGTGTCTGGGCAAGACCAATTTGAATACCCTGCAACTCGCGCGATACTCCGCACGGATGTCGTGAACATGCAAGAACAAGCTCTTAACACCCCTGAAGCCCTGTCAGATTGGCTATTAAAGAATGTCACTGGTGAGTGGCTGTTGGCATTTATTCTTAATTGCAGCGCAGATATTGACCAACAACTTTATAATGAAGAACAATTCCTTGATGCCTATACTGCGTGTATTCGACGCGCTTTTGCACAAGGTAATCAAGGTTATGTACAGGATTTAATCCTCTCTTTACAGCCTTGGGGATTCACCCCTGAAGATATTCAATGCCCGACATCCTTATGGTATGGCGAATTAGATATGAGCACCGTACACTCCCCCGATTTTGGTAAAATTTTGTCCGGTCGCTTACTAAACTGCAACCACCATTTACATTCGCAAGAAGGCGGCTCTTTGCTTTGGACTCAAGCAGACAATATCTTAGTTGATATTCAGAAATACGCCGCATAAACAAAAACCGCGATGAGTTATTCATCGCGGCTATTATTGCATCCTAGATTCATATGAATGAATTAACGATACACAATCCCGCCATCAGTCAAAATAGATTGGCCAGTAATATAGTCAGAGTCATCGCTCGCTAAAAATGCAACCAAACCTGCCACATCATCTGGCGTTTGTGCACGACCTAATGCGATGCCTTCGACATATTTTTTATAGGTTTCACCTTTTGGCGTACCTGTGATTTCAGAGAAGCGCTCATCAATCTCTACCCACATATCTGTCCCAACAATACCTGGGCAATAAGCATTCACAGTGATACCTGAACTGGCGTATTCTTTTGCCGCGGCTTGCGTTAATGCGCGTACGGCAAATTTTGTGGCAGAGTAAACGCCTAACATTGCAAAACCATCATGTCCTGCAATAGAGGATGCATTGATGATTTTTCCTTTGTGTTTACGTTCTTGGAATTTTTCACTAGCAGCTTGAATGCCCCACATGGTTCCATCTACGTTGATTTTGAAGATTAAATCCATATCTTCTTGGCGAACATCAGCGATTGGCTTAACTTGTGCAATCCCCGCGTTATTAATCATTACATCAAAACCACCCAATTCAGCTTCTGCATGAGCCACCGCAGCAAAAACTTGGTCACGTTGACTGATATCTGCGGCAAATGTTGTTACTTTACGGCCTAACGCTTCAATTTCTTTGGCAACATCTTGGAGCTTGTCTTTTTTCAAATCCACCAGTGCGATATCAGCGCCTTCTTTCGCTAAACGCAATGCGATACCACGACCAATACCTTGAGCTGCACCAGTAACTAAGATAACTTTATTATTTAACGCCATACTTTTCTCCTACTGAATAATAGCCAAATTGACTAGTTCACCTTTAATATTAAGTTAGCAACAATAACAATAAGTTACAAAGTATTAATTTTAGCCTAATATTTGTTATTTATAAAAAATATTTCACTATTTACAAGGTTAATATGTTTTTTTTACCGTAGAAAAATACATATAGACGTAAATTATAAGATTATTGTTAATAAAAATCATTCTCAATTTAATAAACAAAAAATGCGATTTATTGATTTTTAGTATAATTGATAACCACTTATATAAAATATGGACATAAAAAAGCCACCAATCGGTGGCTTAATGATGCAATTGAAAATAAATGACTTATTTTTTAGCGGCTTGGATATACAGCATCTCTAATGCGATAGATGCTGCGGCTAATGCCGTGATTTCAGATTGGTCATAAGCCGGAGCGACTTCCACTAAATCCATACCCACGATATTTAATGACTGTATTCCACGCAATAATTTCAATGCACGATCTGACGTTAAACCACCAATAACAGGGGTTCCTGTGCCCGGTGCAAATGCAGGGTCAAGGCAGTCTATATCGAAAGTCAGGTAAACAGGTAGGTCACCGACAATCTCTTTGATCTGCGCGACCATATCATCCACACTGCGATCATTCACCTGACCTGCATCCAATACAGTAAAGCCATTATCGCTGTCATGTTCGGTACGAATACCAATTTGTACTGAATGATTTGGGTCGATCAGACCTTCTTTTGGTGCATGATAGAACATGGTTCCGTGGTCAAATTTGCTGCCATTGCCATAGGTGTCAGTGTGCGCATCGAAATGAACCAAGGCCATTTTACCGAAGTGTTTTGCATGAGCGCGCAGCAATGGCAGTGTAACGAAATGGTCACCACCAAAGGTCAAGCAGCGTTTACCTGATTCAAGTAGTTTTTCAGTATGTGCTTGCAGTTTATCACTCATGTCTTGCGCATCACCGAAAGCAAACACCACATCACCACAATCGACGACATTTAAACGTTCGGTTAGTTTAAAGTTCCACGGCCAACGGTGACTTTCCCATGCAAGGTTAGTAGACACTTGGCGAATAGCGGCTGGCCCATGACGGCTACCTGCACGGCCTGAGGTTGCCATATCGAAGGGCACACCCGTGATCACCCACTCAGCGTCTGAGCTGTAAGGCTGAAAATTCAGCGGAAAACGTAAGAAACCAAATGCGTTAGAAACCAGTGAATTATCAACTTGATTGCCTAAAGTACTATTAATCATTTTTCTTCCTCAAATAGGCCAGCCCGTTAGCAAGCCCTTTTTATATTTGGTTCGAATAGTTTTACCTAATTAACTTCGTACAGTATAAATAATAAACAAATCATGTTATTTGCACAAAGTTATTATCTGTTCACTATCTTAATGCCCTATGAGTCATTTAATGAGCTAAATAGTTTATGTTGTGGCTAGGCGGCAAAATGAGCCAATCCCTAGGAGCATACACAAGTATGTGACCCGAATAACTGAGCGTTGCCACACCACCACCACTTGAAGCATAACGAACATTGAATATATTAATCTCATATATTAATGCGCTAAATAGTTCGTGCTGTCGCTAGGCGGCAAAATGAGCTAATCCCTAGGAGCATACACAAGTATGTGACTAGGGTTGGCAAATGCAGCCAACAACGCGGCGGTGCGAAATATAACGCGCATTGAGCATTTATTCGTCTTCTAAATAAGTATACCCATATAGGCCATTCTCGAACTCTTCCACAAAGTCTTTTTGAAGTTGCTCACTTAAACCGGTGCCTTTTACTTGCTCTGTAAAGCTTTCTAGTAGGACTTCCGGTACTAATTTGACGTATTGCAGCATATCTGCCACAGAATCGCCCTCTTCACTTTGCAAGTAACGCAAGTTGCCTTGGCTATCAACCCAGACATCTATCGCGGCAGTATCACCAAATAGGTTATGCATGTTACCTAAAATTTCTTGGTATGCCCCAATCATAAAGAAACCTATCATTGGTGGGTTTTCTGGGTCATATGCAGGCATTGGCATTGTGGTTTCAACGCCATCACCATCCACATAATGGTCAATAATACCGTCTGAGTCACAGGTGATATCTAACAGTACCGCGCGACGGTCTAATGGTTTATCTAACCCTTCAATCGGTAATACTGGGAACACTTGGTCGATTCCCCAAGAGTCTGGTAGCGATTGGAATAAGGAAAAATTCACATAAAACTTATCAGCCATGCGCTCTTGGAGTTCGTCGATTATCGGACGATGAGCACGATTACTTGGATCTAAATCCTGTTGAATACGGCGGCAAATATTTAGATATAACTCTTCTGCCCATGCTCGTTGCGTTAAATCTAGTACGCCGTGTGCATACTGAGTGTGCGCTTCTTGTAAGTCGAACTGGCTATCATGCAGCCATTCACGTAATGAACGGCTATTACCTTGATGCTGCATTGACTCCCACGTTTCCCATAAGGAAATCAATGAACGTGGTGCATCTTCATGAGGTGGTGTTGTTTTGGTAAATTCATTACGCTCAACACCAATTACATTGGAGACTAAAACGGTATGATGAGCAGTAAGAGCTCGGCCAGACTCTGTGATTACGGTTGGGTGCGGTAAATCGAATTCTTCACACGCATCCCCAATTGCCCAAATCACGTTGTTAGCGTATTCATTTAAACCATAGTTGACCGAGCAATCGGATTGAGAACGAGTACCTTCATAGTCAACACCAAGGCCACCGCCCACATCAAAGCACTGAATGTTAACGCCTAGGCGATGTAATTCCACATAGAAACGCGCTGATTCACGGACACCCGTAGCGATGTCGCGAATATTGGCCATCTGAGAGCCTAAATGGAAATGAAGCAACTGTAAGCTGTCTAGGCGATTCGCATTGCGTAAAATTTCCACTAATTGCAGTACTTGAGTTGCAGCCAAACCAAATTTAGATTTTTCACCGCCACTTGCCTGCCATTTACCTGAGCCTTGGGAAGCCAAACGGGCACGAACCCCTAAGCGTGGTGTGACATTTAAGCTTTCCGCTTCTGCCAATACCATCTCAATTTCAGACATTTTTTCGATAACAAGATAAACCTTGTGACCTAATTTTTCCCCAATTAACGCTAATCGGATATATTCACGGTCTTTATACCCATTACAGACGATAACAGTCTGTGTTTTACCTGCGTTGGCTAAAACAGCCATTAATTCAGCTTTTGAACCCGCTTCAAGGCCGAGCGGCTCGCCAGAATTAACCAGCGATTCAATGACTCGGCGTTGCTGGTTAACTTTTATGGGATAAACCAGAAAGTAATCGCCTTTATAGCCATAAGACTCACGTGCGCGTCTAAATGCCGCGTTTATTGAACGTAAACGATGCTGTAAGATTTGCGGGAAACAAAACAATGCAGGTAAGCGTAAATGCTCCTGCTCTTCTTTAACCTGATTAACGAGGTCAGCTAAATCAACAAAGGTGTCAGGGTTCTCAGGATTCGGGCAAACACAGACATTTCCGCGCTCATTCACCTGATAGTAACCACCACCCCAATACGCGATGTTGTACGTCTGACGCATTTTGCGAGCGATATTATCATTCATAATAAACTCCTTTTATGGAGGGGTGAGTGACGCGTTCTCCTTCCTGATGCATGTCAGTGAGGACATAACACTGCAAGGCAGTTATGTCGGGGAAACGGCAATACTCAGATTTTAATAAAAAGTGCTTAGAACTTCTAAACAGTGACAATATACGACCTTAAGCTGACAGATTAATGACTCAGCCTCGAAGGTGTATTAAAGATGTGACGGTAACTTCGTGATGAAGTAAAGAATGACAGGAAAGTAAATGCCAAAGTCACGCGGCGATCCGCATATGACGGTTGGATACTGTTATTCAGTAGATTATGGATCATTACCCATTAACCCCCAATATAACTGTTTACCCCTTTAAAATTTCAATGTGGTAGCACTATTTTGGCAGTTTGACCTGTTGATTTAAGCTATATCACCTTATTTTTTATTGAAATTCAAAAGTTTATAAACATTCCTGATAGATAGCAGAAGTTTTATATCATTCTGCTGGTATATAACGGGAAACAACAACCATCCGTTACGGTCGCAGTTTATACATCTATTGCGCTCAAAAAGCAAAACCAAAATGACTAAATTGCGATAAAACTTTACCCATTGCTGTTTTATGGCTCTATTCCTTTTTTGTATAAATACAGGTAGAAATTTTTACCGTATGGGACTAAAATAGCCGTCTAGATGTTAAAACATCCAATTATAAATTTGCGAATTCTTAAGGTATTAATCTCATGGCTACACATCTCTTTACTTCTGAGTCTGTATCAGAAGGGCATCCAGATAAAATTGCTGATCAAATCTCTGACGCAGTACTTGATGCTATTCTGGAACAAGACCCGAAAGCTCGCGTTGCCTGCGAAACCTACGTCAAAACAGGTATGGTAATGGTCGGGGGAGAAATCACCACCAGTGCTTGGGTTGATATTGAAGAAATCACGCGCAAAACTGTTCGCGAAATTGGCTACACCAGTTCCGAAATGGGCTTCGATGCCAATTCATGTGCTGTTTTAAGTGCAATTGGTAAACAGTCGCCTGATATCAACCAAGGTGTTGACCGTGTTGACCCATCAGAACAAGGCGCGGGTGACCAAGGCCTAATGTTTGGTTATGCAACCAACGAAACTGATGTATTAATGCCTGCTCCTATTACTTATGCACACCGCTTAGTTCAGCGCCAAGCGGATGTTCGTAAAAATGGCACGTTGCCATGGTTACGCCCAGATGCGAAAAGTCAGGTAACATTCCAATACGACAATAACAAAATTGTAGGTATTGATGCCGTTGTTTTATCTACTCAGCATTCTGAAGATATTCAACAAAAAGACCTGCATGAAGCGGTGATGGAAGAGATCATCAAGCCAGTTCTACCAGCAGAGTGGTTATCAAAAGATACCAAGTACTTTATTAACCCAACGGGTCGTTTTGTTATCGGTGGGCCGATGGGTGACTGTGGCTTAACAGGCCGTAAAATCATTGTAGATACCTACGGCGGTATGGCTCGCCATGGCGGTGGGGCATTCTCTGGTAAAGACCCATCAAAAGTTGACCGTTCAGCAGCCTATGCAGCACGTTACGTGGCAAAAAATATTGTCGCCGCGGGCCTCGCAGACCGTTGTGAAATTCAAGTATCTTACGCTATCGGCGTGGCAGAACCGACATCGATTATGGTAGAAACCTTTGGAACAGGTAAAGTTGATGAGTCATTATTAATTCAATTAGTTCGTGAATTCTTTGACTTACGTCCTTACGGCTTAATCAAGATGCTTGACTTATTACACCCAATTTACCAACAAACTGCTTCATACGGCCACTTTGGTCGTTCACAGTTCCCATGGGAAAAAACTGACAAAGCTGAAGCATTGCGTGCCGCCGCAGGCTTGTAATTACGTCGGTAAATAAACCACATACAAAAAAACCCATCTAATGATGGGTTTGGTTGTTGACAAAGCGGGATAAAAGCGTGGTTTTTCCCGCTTTGTATTATCAGCCGAAATCAATAAATTGATTTTCCTCGTTTATTTTCAAAACCGATTAGACTTGCGCTGAATTAACGGTTAATTTTTTTGCGTAAACTGGAAAATAGCCATTCCAGCAACCATCGCTAATGTAAATATTATCCCTTGTGTTAATCCCATTCCCGTTAACAATAATGCAGGCCCTGGGCAAATCCCTGCTAGCCCCCATCCCACACCAAATAACACACTTCCGGTGACTAGTTTTTTATCTATCGTTTGATTGGTCGGAATTTGCAATGGGCAATTTAGTACACTAACAGAGCGTTTTTTAACCCCTAAGAAAGCAATACCACTGATTACCATTCCAACTGCCATCGTAATTAATAAAGAGGGATCCCACGTTCCAGTAATATCTAAAAACGCTAAAATCTTTGCTGGATTTCCCATTCCGGCAATGACCAATCCTAAACCAAACAGTATCCCTGAAATTAATGCGATAAGAATAGGCATTGGTTTATCTCCCTATCCCATAATGGTTAGCTAATGCGACTGTTACAAAAGCAACAATCATAAAGACCAATACAGCAACAATTGAACGACGAGATAACCTTGCCATGCCACAAATCCCATGGCCGCTAGTACAACCACTTCCAAGCCGTGAGCCAAAACCAACAAACAGCCCAGCTAAAACTAAAATAGGTGTACTGGTTGCAATGCTAACTTCTGGTGTAAACGCCAACCAAGTAAATAGTGCTGGGGCGCTCATCAGACCAATAATAAAAGCGACTTTCCACGCAGTATCTCCCTTCGTTGGTTTTAGCAACCCACCTAAAATACCGCTAATACCCGCAATACGGCCGTTAAAAACTAATAAAATTGCAGCGGCTAACCCAATCAATACACCGCCAATTGCAGCAGACAGTGGTGTAAAATTAGCCCAATCGATTGTCATTTCATATCTCCTTCACAGGGCAATAAAGCTGGTATAATGTATTGAGTAACGTAAATAATTTCGCATCTGCAATCGCATAGTAAATGCGCTTTCCTTCACGACGCGTCATCACTAAGCCTTCATTACGCAATACCGTTAATTGTTGAGAGAGTGTCGGTTGTAATATTCCTAACTGCTCTTCTAACTCACTCACGCAGGCTTCACCCTGTGTTAATTGGCATAATAAAATTAAACGATCAGGATTCCCTAGTGTTTTCAATAATGAAGCTGTTTCTGACGCGGCCTGCTTCATCGCTAATAGTTGCTGTTCAGATGGATTATTGTGCATATGTTCTTGCTGTTTTACATTATATAAAAATACAATATATATTTTGGTATAATATATGTCAATTATTGCTTGTTTATGCCCATTGCCTTCACGTATCCTTTACTCCATGAAAACAATCCGTGTTCCACTTTTTCTACAACAACAAGTTATGCGCATATTGCGAGAAAAGCTCGCACTTGCAGAGCATAAACTCGAACAGTCATTTCCAGAACCAACGGTTAATTACAAACAACGGGGAACAACTGCGGGTAGTGCTTACTTAAAAGAATGGGAAATTCGCCTCAACCCCAGTTTACTCATCGAAAATACAGAACAATTTATTGATGAGGTTGTGCCTCATGAATTAGCGCATTTGTTGGTTTTTCATATATTTGGCCGTAAAAATATCGCACCACATGGCAAAGAATGGAAATGGATGATGCAACACGTACTGGAAGTCACAGCGAAACGTACACACAACTTTGCGGTTACGACAGTAAAAAGTAAAACTTTTCGCTACCATTGTGCCTGTGAAATGACTCATGAATTAACCATACGCCGTCATAACAAAGTGCTACGAGGTGAAAACCAATATTTATGTCGAAAATGTGGGGAAGTGTTAAAACAAGAAGAGGTTTTTGTCGCTGCGGCAGAAAATTAACCTTTCTGCCGCATCAAGTTTGAGGTGTGCGCTTAGGCAAACTCTGTCATCACTAATTTTGCGATTTCAAAGTAAATAATTAAGCCAGTTCCATCAATAAAAGTTGCAATGAACGGTGCAGAAACGACTGCTGGGTCCACTTTCAGTTTTTTCAATACCATTGGAATAATCGAAGAAACAACCGCGCTCCACATTGTAATCGCAACGATGGTTAAGCTAACCACAATAGTCACTTCGTGGCCAACACCTAAAATCCATGCACGGATTAATGCCGCACCACCGATAGTCACCGCAACTAAAAATGAGGTAGAGACCTCTTTCTTTAGTACTGTGCCGAGATTACGTAAACTCACCTCGCCCAATGCCATTGCACGGACTAATGTTGATGTAATTTGTGTTCCACTATTACCGCCTGTACCAATCAACAGCGGAATGAAAAACGCTAACGAAATTGCGGCTTCGAGTTGTTCTTCAAATGCTTTTAATACAGTTCCTGTATACGCTTCGGCCACAAATAGCATCAACAACCAAACGACACGTTTACGCCATAAAGTTATAGGGCTTGTCGTTAAGTAGGGCTCATCTAATGGGGTGGTAGCGCCTTGTAGCTGCGCATCAAGTGTATTCTCATCTTCAATCAGTTCGGCGATATCTTGCGGACGCAAAACACCCATTAATTTGCCAAATTGCACCACAGGTATCATATCTAAACCGCTATGATTAATCAGGTCATAAACATCATGACGTGATTGTTCTGGGGCAACAGAAAAATAATTGTGTCTCATGATATCAGACACTAATAAATTTTCAGGTGAAGCTAATAATGATTTAACTGAAAGAATACCATTTAAATAATTGTCGTTATCGACAACAAATAAATAGGTTGGGATTTGCTCGCCATCAAGGTGCTCAATAAGATTTTGTTTCACACAAGCTATTGAGTCTGCGACAGAAACTGGCAAATATGATTGACTCATATAAGCGCTGACTGTTGCATCATCAACTTTTGGTGACGGTGTATTATTGTCTTTGAGGCGCGCGCCTTTCATTGCGGATTGAGCAATAGCAACTGCTCCCGCTTTGTTCTGGGTAGTGAATGTCATTTTTTTAGTCCCTATTACTGTTGGTTACTCAAACAGTACTCACATAGGGGCGAAACCAGATGAGAGAATGCGAAAGCTATCTCTTCGTCTCGGTTTTAGCACTATACAACGTATCCTGATTTAGCAGGAAGTTACATGGGGATATACCTTCGGTCGATATATCCTGTCCTAATCTTGGGCGTCTCTCGACGTCGTCAGATCAGTAACCTATGTTTGTATAGGAGCCTCGCCTAACGAGATACTGCACTTTGGATGCGGCGCGAATTATACCCATTGGTGAATTAATTGCCACCCTATATCTACGGTTTTTTACGCATGAGAAACTTATTGTTTAGGTTTCGTTTAAGTTTATATTAAATAAATCTTCACAAAGTAACAGAATGTAACTAATAATAAAATTAAATATTCAAATTAAAATAAATATATTTAGTTACTTATCAATAACCAACCCTTAGATAAATCTAAATAATATTTGTAATATTATTTAGTAAATCTTATCGATAATTAATCAAAACTTACCTGTCGATTTACCTTATAATACAAAAAAACAATATAAAGGAGTTAGCCTAATTAAATATAACTGAAACGCTTTATTAGAGTATATACAATCACTAATATTAATCACCTATTGGTTTTTTATATTAAAAATAATCAAACAAGTAAATTATGATATAAGAAAATACACTTATATCACTATTTAATTCGACATTATCATTAAAAACTATTCTTTTAAATTGTTAATATTTAATTTCAGACATCAATACAGTATTAAATATCACAAGAATTATCTTAGAATATTTTTTATTTTATTTAACAGTGAAAGTTTTATTATGGATAAAGTAATTGTTGGAATGTTAACAAACTTAACATTTCGCGTAAATGATGAAATCAAAATTGCTGCCATTTCTGCTTTAGGAGATTTCAAAGCAACGATTGAGTATAATGATGCCATCATAAGAATCATAGACTTATGTCAAGACCCAAATAAAGAGGTTGCTGTGTCAGCGATTAATACACTCAGCAAATTATCTATTTATTTTTTACGTAGTTCACTACCGGAACATTAATTACACTCTCAATTCGAGTATTGTAAATAATTACTATGATTTATTTTATAATACTGTCCCATTAATAATCTAATGAGACAGTTTGCATATATTAAATAATTTTACGCTATTTCAGTGTCGCCCTGCAATTGGCAACTACACGCTAAAACATAACCTTCCGCTATTTCTGCTTCGGTTAATGTCATTGTACTTGTGGTTGTATAATTTCCTGACAGCACTTTTGTTTTACAACTTCCGCAAACACCCGCTCGGCAAGCCGCAATAACAGGTTGTTTATTTTGCTCCAGTGCAGATAATAAAGACGTCCCCACTGGGACTTTAAAATCGACCAATCGTTGACGAATTTTTAACGTAAGAATATCTTCACTATCAACAACTTCTGGTTCAGTAGAAAAACGCTCCATAAAGAAATGTTCAGCAGGAACACCTAAATTTGCAGCAAATTGCTGTGCATTTTTCATATAAGGTACAGGCCCACACGTCATCACAATTCGTGAATTAATATCGGGTACTAACGCTTTCAATTTGTCTTCGGTTAAACGCCCTTGAGCAATATCGCCATTATCTGGTGTTTCCGCCATGACACACAATTGCAACCGTTCTGGATATAACCGGACGAGCTTTTGCCATTCCTCAGCAAAAATAACTTGCTTATCATCGCGAACATTGAATAGCACTTTTACATGAGAATTTGGGCGATTCACCATCAGCCAACGTGTCATTGACATAATCGGTGTCACCCCACACCCAGCAGCTAACATCAAATACTGCGAGTTTTGTAGATTGGCACAGGTGAATTCCCCTTGTGCTTCTGAAAGCCAAAGGTAGTCACCTTCTTTAACTGAGCGTGTTAGCCAATTTGACCCTTCTCCATCGTCTAACCGCCTGACAGTAATGGAAATAAAACGACTTTGTCCCGGTGATGATGAAAGAGTGTAAGCACGCATGACATCATCACTATTTTTAATACTGACCAAGGCATATTGACCGGGTGAATATGTATAAAAATCATGATTGATAAGGTTGATTGTCCAGACATCTGATGTTTCTTGAATAATAGAATGAACTTGCATTCTATTTGGACATAAACTACTTGGCATGGTCATCGCGCTACTCCTTTAAAGGGGGTCGCTGCCCCCATCTTTCACATCGTTTTTAAGCTTTTTCTATCGGTTTATTGATCATGCAGGTAAAATTTCTGCCAGATCTTGCTCAACTGTTGTAATACTTCGCATGCCAAATTTCTCATTTAACACATTCAATAAGTTTTCAGTTAAGAAACCAGGCGCTGTTGGGCCGGTATAAATATTTTTCACACCCAACGCTAATAATGTTAAGAGGATAACAATTGCTTTTTGCTCAAACCAAGACAGAATCAAACTCAATGGTAAGTCATTAATACCACAACCAAGTTTCTCTGATAGATTCACCGCAAGCATAATGGCAGAGTACGCATCGTTACATTGGCCCACATCCAATAAACGCGGAAGCCCTTCTAACGTACCAAAATCTAATTTATTAAAACGATATTTACCACAAGCGAGTGTAAGGATTAAGCAATCTTCGGGTACACTACGCGCAAAGTCCGTGTAGTAGCTACGCTCACCGCGGCTACCATCGCATCCACCAACGAGGAATACGTGACGTAATTTTTTCTGTGAAACTAAATCAATCACCGCATCTGCCGCACCGAGTAGTGTTTGACGACCGAAGCCAACTGTAATTTTGTGTTCGATTTCGGTATACGGGAAACCAGCTAGCGACTGAGCTTGAGCAATCATTGCAGAAAAATCATCGCCCACTAAATGTTTTGCACCCGGCCAACCCACAATACTACGCGTCCAGATACGGTCTTTATAATCACCGACATCAGGGTCAATAATACAGTTAGAGGTCATCAAGATAGACCCTGGGAACTTAGCAAATTCCACCTGCTGGTTTTGCCAACCGCTACCATAGTTACCGACTAAATGCGCATATTTTTTCAGCTCTGGATAACCATGTGCTGGCAGCATTTCACCGTGGGTATAAACATTGATACCCGTACCTTCAGTTTGTTCTAACAACATTTTTAAGTCTTTCAGGTCATGACCTGAAATTAAAATACACTTCCCTGCGACTGGACGAACGTTAACTTCCGTTGGTGTTGGATGACCAAATTCGCTCGTTTCACCTGCATCCAAAATTTCCATGATCTTGAAATTCATCAGACCAATAGCCATCGCATTATCAAGCAGCTCATTCATATCTGATGGCAATGTTCCAAGCCAAGCCATAATTTCATGGTATTGGCCATAAACCTCATTATCATACTGACCTAAAACATGGGCGTGTTCCATATAGGCTGCCGCCCCTTTTAGGCCATATAGGCATAACATACGTAAACCGTGAATGTCTTCGCCGACATCAGCTTTATCAATATCTAATGAAAATTGAGCCGCTTGTGCCTGTAGGGTTGGAATGTCAGTCCCATTTAATTGCAAATTAATTAATGGATGATTGAAAGCCACAACACTATTCACAGATTGACAATGTTTGATTAATTTATCACGCAAATAAATAGCTTCACGGGCATAACCGATAATACGTTCTGAATCAAAGTTGACGTTAGTTAAAGTAGAGAAAAATGCGCGCGGAGCAAAACTATCAATATCATGGTCAATAATACCCAGCGAGCGAGCAGTGACTGCGCTTGCAGATAAGCTTTGCAATACAGCAACTAATAAATCTTGAAGGTCAGATGTTTCTGCTGTTTTACCGCACATACCCTGCGCGTATGCACAGCCATTTCCAGCTGGAGTTCTAATTGTTTGTTCACATTGCACACAGTACATGTTGTTAGCCTCTTAAAGTTGCATTTCAAATACAACATTAAGACTACGCTCTTTATTAGAATAAAAAAGTGGAATTATTCATTATCTAATGGTTTATTGATCTATATTAATATTCATTGCAAATGAGAACTATTCACAGTAATGAAAGTATGCTATTCGTGCTGCTGTTTTTTGTATTTCAGCTGCCTTGCTTAAATACACTATTTTGCATTTTATTTTTTTCCTGATACCGTTCTTACGGTAACTCTTGTTATACTTACCTATAAGTGTTTGTTATTCCATCGTATAAAGAGAATCCAATAAAGATGAGCCAGGTAAATTCAGCAAGTAAATCTATGATAAAAAGCCGGTTACGGATTTTTAAACGGTTAAAAGAATCAGATAAAACACCTGTAAAAATCTTACTACTCGCGGCACTCATTGGTGCTGCGGTCGGTCTTATCGGTTCTCTATTTGAAATAGGAACAACTTGGATTAGCAACTATCGCGTTCAATCAGTGAGTGAATGGGTTGCTCCAAAATGGCTGATGGTTGTTGGGATGTTTTTTATCTCGGCACTTCTTGCCATGTTAGGCTATTACCTAGTTAAACGGTTCTCCCCTGAATCGGGTGGGTCTGGGATCCCCGAAATTGAAGGTGCATTACAAGATTTGCGCCCCGTAAGATGGTGGAGAGTCATCCCAGTTAAGTTTATTGGTGGATTAGGGACATTGGGTTCAGGCATGGTGTTAGGGCGCGAAGGGCCAACTGTACAGCTTGGTGCGAACCTTAGCCAAATGTTTTATGATTTATTTCGTTTAAAAGATAATGAGTCGCGCCATACCTTACTTGCCTCTGGTGCTGCTGCTGGTTTATCTACAGCATTTAATGCCCCTTTAGCTGGCATTTTATTTATTATTGAAGAAATGCGCCCGCAATTTAAATACAGTTTAATTTCAATTAAAGCGGTATTTATCGGTGTTGTTACCTCCACCATTGTCTATCGGTTAATTAATGGGGAAGCTATTATATTAAATATCGGTCAATTCTCCTCTGCACCGATGAATACTTTATGGCTTTATTTAATTTTAGGATTAATGTTTGGTGTCATCGGTATCTGTTTTAATGGTTTTTTATTGTACCTACAAAGTAAATTTTTAGCATTTTACCAAAATAAAATTTCTCGCTTTGTATTGATGGGCGGGCTAATTGGTGGGGCTTGTGGTGCAATTGGCGTTTATCTACCTGAAATTGTTGGTGGCGGCTATTCAGTGATCCACCAGATGGTTGCAGGGCAATTTACCATCACTTTATTATTCATATTTTTTGCTTTACGGTTTTTAACTTCGACGATTAGCTTTAGCTCTGGCGCTCCAGGGGGTATTTTCTCCCCTTTACTCGCCCTTGGTACCTTATTTGGTGGTGTTTTCGGCTACGCTGCCCTCGAAATATTCCCTAATTACCAAATTGAAGTGGGGACTTTCGCTATAGCAGGCATGGGAGCATTATTTGCCGCAACCGTCAGAGCACCATTAACTGGGATAGTTTTAGTTTTAGAAATGACAAATAACTACCAGTTAATCTTACCGATGATTATTACCTGTATTGGTGCCACAATGATAGCCCAATTTTTAGGTGGTAAACCGCTATATTCTGTCTTGCTCGAAAAGACTTTAGCCCGAAGCGAAAAAGAAACCGCTAATTCCGCCGCTAGCAAACCTTAACGATTAGAAATAAAAAAGAGTTGCCACCCACGGCAACTCTTTTACTAAGATAACCTATGCAAGTCTCTTACTTACTTTTTCCGTGCAATGAGTGTTGCAAAATTTAATTTAATACGATTACCTTGTGAATCAGTGCGGTGTAAATGACCAGGGTTTTCGTTATATTTTAAAATATCCCAATCCTTATAATACCCTTCTAGCTCCCCTGGTTTTAAGAAGCATTTAAATGGCACTAAATCCAGCGGTGCATCTGGCGTTTCAACGGCACACACAATAACGTTAACTCCCCCTGGCAGGGTATGTTCTTGCATATTAGTAATAACATTGGCGATTTTTTCTCGCTGCAAGAACATTAGCACGACAGTGGAAATAATAAGTTCGTAGTTCTCTTGTATTTGGTGACTATTAATATCATAAACAGCCGTATGAATATTCTCTACCCCAGCTTGTTTTTTAACGAAGTCAATTGCTTGGATATGCTGAGGGTTGATATCTACCGAGGTTACGTCATAACCCTGTAACGCAAGATAAAAGCTATTTCGGCCTCTTCCCGAGCCTAAATCTAATGTTTTACATGGCTTACTAAGGTGGTTCTCACACAGGTAGCGCACTTCTGAATGTGGAGTCGTTAACCCGTGTTCTTTATAAAATTTCAGTTCTGGTTTGCATAAAAAAGCCAATTGGCATTCCATGTCATCACTACAAGCAGAAATACGATGCCAAACTTGAGGTTCGATAATAGGCGGCTGGTTATGAATATCAAAAGTAAAATGTTGTTCGCTGCCATCCTCATTAAAAATGATAAAATCTAAAGAGCCTTTTAGCACTTTCAACTGTGCATATGTATCTTCTTTTGTATTATGACGCTCTTGGAACATTAACGGTAAAGACGCTTTATTCCAAACCGGCATGGTTTTGTAACACACGAGATTATTCATATCATCACCAATAAGTTGCATTTTAAATACATCTTATACCGTTCGTTTGCTATCTGCAAAACATTCATGGATAAATTATCGAGGACTTGATTCATATCAACCCCCTATAGATAAAGAGGGCTGATACGCGCTATAGGATAAGTTAGTAACCTAACTGTTTCGCACTTAACCCTAAGAATTCAAAAGGTTTTGTAACCACATATTTATTGGTCGCATCCCCCGAATAAATATGGCTCTGCTCTTCACCCAGATCCAACTTTTTCACTTGTCCAGTTTCTGCTGAAAAGTCAATTTTTGCCAAATCAGTCCAAAAAATATTTGGCGTCAATGCAGATTCAAAAAAATAGAGCTGACGTTTATGGTCAACTAATGTCCGCCAACGCGTTGACGATATTTCAGGTGAATTTTCGGACGTCAATCCGTAAGGGACAGACACATTACGTACGACACTGAAAACACTGGCGACCGCTTTATTAGGCGTTGTTTTCTGAGGAATTGCATTAATATAAAATTGCGCACGAGCAAATCTATCAGCGGAACGGTTTGTCCCCGGTAGCATGACAGTACCACCAATCCCTTGCCAATATTCCTGCATTGCTAATTGCTTCTCATAAGTAGGCGAATTAGTCATAACTTGATACTTGCGACTATGATGAATGACCTGCTTACCATCAATATATTCAATAATTGCGCTATCGCCACTCGCATCTGATAATGACAAATGTAAAGTCGCTAACCTATCTTGCCCAGGAACATTATCCGTTGCCACGACCAGTGGATTTTTTTCTAACGCTGCAACAGCCTCTTCCACTGTCGCATAATTATCTAGCACATATTGTGCCCATAGCGATATCGACAACGCAGGTTGCTTATTATCTACTTGAGGGTATTTTGATTCAGCAAGCCATAATAAATTGGCAACTAGACCTTCTTCGTTCACTCCATCAGTTGTTGAAATATCATAACCTGAGGCGATCACACTACCGTATTTTGATTTCCATTTTAAAGAGTTAGGTCCTGCAATGCCATCACGCTCCATACCTCGAGGAAAGATCCATAGATTAGTGCCTATATCGTATTTCCAATCCATTGTTCTTCCGGTCATTATCTGTTCATTTTCACCTAAATAAACAACCCGAGTACAAGCTTGACTTACTGCAATTGGCATTGATATCGCAGCCGCAGCGGCAAGTGCGATGATACTTTTCTTAATAAATTGCATGCCATCTCCAAAATAGTTAAAAATAAATTTATATAATAAGCATACTACATAAATACGAACTATTTATGCTCAAATAATAATGCATTAAAAAAAGTGCGATTAACGCTATGAAATGTAATACTTAGGTACCAATATTAATCAGCACCATTTTGCTAAAAAGAATTAATTATTTACTGATGAAAATAAAGAACGTAACAATGCCGCTTTTTTCGGATTATCTGGAATAGATAATATTTCATCATAAAAACTAATAGAAATACGGCACGCTAGTGCAGGTGATTTCTTCCCTGCTTCTAAATTCCCAAGAATTGCAGTATCTTCACCATACTTTGCAGAAAGCCCACTAGCAAGTTGGGTTAATTCCTCAGAATATTCTGTCGGGGACATTAACGCCTGTTTTACACCCGCTTCACTTGAAATTAAAAGTTCATTGGTTGCCTGAATTTGTTTCAACAAAACAGCTTGGCTTTTTTGTGGTGGAATAATTTCTGCTGTTTCTCTCAAATGCGGAAATAGTGAATAAAAACACGTTTTTCCCGTTGGGTCTTCTTCCAATAAGATTTTTAGGTAATCATTAACTCTGCTAGTAAAGTTAATCACGGAGTCATCAGAGGCATATTCCATACGCTCTAGTACTAACTTCATGACATTCCCGACTACTTGGTCAAACAGTTGACGGCGTAAATCTTCATTAGTTGGGTCGTATTGTGTAATTAGATGCTCAAAACTTTGATAGGTTTCAGGGCTTATTTTCTTAACCGTCGCGATAATCGGTAATTCTTTTTCAACTTGAGCAAGTGCCTCTGAATGAATTGCACTATTATTTTCTGTAGATAACACATTGTTATCTTTACTTAACCAATAAAAACCGAATGCAAATGCAATAAAAATAATGCTAACAATTAATGCGGTTTTACGTGAGTTATTTGTATTCAAAGTTACCCTGCCTTTTCTTGTAAAACGGTTCCCCACAAACACTTTCAAGCTACTTATATACTGTAGAACCAATTGCATATAATGCCATGGCATCTAAAACCGATAATATTCACGTATCTAAAGTGTTAATGCCACGAATTGAACGATAAAAAGTAATAATGCTTATTTTAGCTTGTATTAAAGTCGTCTAGCTATAGGAATAAGGGAAATTGCGAGGTTCAGACGGGGGAATTTGCCACAAAGAAACAATTTATAATACGCTGGATATAAAAAAACCTCCAGCACTCGAAAGCCTGAAGGTTTTTTATGATAAAAATCTTATTTAACTTGAACACCTTCAACTGAAATCAACAGTTGTGCTTCTTGAGATTTAGGACCCAAATCAGATTTGATGTTAAATTCTTTTAACTTAATATTACCTTCTGCTTCAAAACCTGCACGGTATCCACCCCAAGGATCTTTACCTTCACCCATTAATTTAGCGTCTAATGTAATTGGCTTAGTGACACCATTTAAAGTGAAATCACCAGTGATTTTGTAGGCTTCACCGTCTTTCTTCACTTCTGTTGAAACGAATTTCGCTTCAGGGAATTTGGCTGCATTTAAGAAATCACCACTGCGTAAATGTTTGTCACGCTCTGCATGGTTAGTATCAATGCTACCTGTCTTAATAGTAACTTCGACTTTATCTTTTGATGGATCTTTTGCATCATAAGTAAAAGACCCATCAAAGTCTTTAAAACTACCATATACCCAGCTATAACCTAAATGCTGAATACGAAATTCAATAAACGCGTGTTGGCCTTGCTTATCAAATTGGTAAGTTTCTGCTAATGCTGAACCTGCCGTTAAAAAAAGTGCACCAGTAGCCAGACCAAGAACCGTTTTCTTCAACATAATTATCTCCACGTTACTTATCGGGGTTAAAGCCCAACATTCTTTTTAATGTAATATCACGATCAAAAAAGTGATGTTTAAAAGCTGCAAAAGCATGCAACACTGATAATAGAACCACTGCCCAAGCTAAATATAAATGAACTTCACCTGCGGTATCTGCTTGTGTCGCAGCACCGGTAAATAGTGCAGGAACATCAAACCAACCAAACACACTAATAGGTTGTCCATCAGCGGTTGAGATTAAATAACCACTGATCAAAATACTGAATAAAATAATATAAATCAGAATTTGAACAATAATAGAGCTAGCTTTCGTTAATTTACTGTAGCTTGCTAATGGCTTCGGCGGCGGTGAAATAAATCGCCAAATCACACGAAATGCCATAACAATAAATAATAATATTCCTATACTTTTATGTATCTCAGGAGCTTGATGATACCAACTATCATAATAGCCTAGTGTCACCATCCATAAACCTAAAGCGAACATTCCATATACGACAATTGCGACTAGCCAATGTACGAGCAAAGAGATATGCCCATAGCGGCTTGCATTATTTTTCCATTGCATGATAAAAACCATTTAGAGAAGAAGGTAATATTTTATTAACTAAGCCGTAATAATCATAAGGTGAAATTAATTTTATTCCTATCCCAAAGTTAAACAAATATTTTGTTGAAGACATTCAAATACGATCAACATAATGAAAAATAGATTACTATTTGATTTTGTCTAGTTTTAATTATAAAAGTTGAATAAAGATTCTTCCACTTTTGTAAATGGTCGTAACTAAATACTTAGTTCATTTATTTATTAATTTCAATTAAATCTAGCTTATTCCTAATAGATATAAGCTATTTTCGATAAAATAACATTTGTAGGTCTGCCTTTTTCCCCATACATTGGTATTCGTCCTTTTAACATTGCGCGAACTGACTGATAGGTTAAATACTATGTATAAACTTTGGATAGCAAATAAAAACTACTCTTCATGGTCATTGCGCCCATGGGTTTTACTAAAGGTATTACAGATCCCGTTTGAAGAAAATTTGTGTTTATTTGAAAACGGTAAAAGCAGTCATGAGAAATTCAGTCGTTTTTCCCCTACCGGTTTAGTCCCTTGTTTAATCGATGAAAACCAAACAATATGGGATTCATTAGCCATTTGTGAATATATTGCAGAAGACTTCCCGCAAGTCTGGCCAAAAGATCGCAAAGCCAGAGCATGGGCTCGAAGTGCTAGCGCAGAAATGCACTCAGGTTTTAGTGCGTTACGCCAGCAGTGTCCGATGGATGGTGCTCATAATGCACCACTTAATAATATTTCAATTGAATTACAAACTGACTTAAACCGCTTGCAGAAACTATGGCAGGATGGGTTGAACCAATTTGGCGGCCCTTGGCTTGCGGGCAATGAATTTACGGCTGTAGATGCCTTCTTTGCACCCGTTGCCTTCCGAATCCGCAGTTATCATTTACCTGTAAGCCCAGCGGCTAAACAATGGGTTGACCGAGTTTTAGTTTTGCCTGCAATGAAAGAATGGCATGACGCAGGTTTACAAGAACCGAATATTGAGCATTAATAATAAGCGAGTGGGGAGGCATTATGTGCCTCCGATTTTATTTGATTAGTAAAAAATCACCTGCTCGAACATCAAAATTAATATTTAATCAATTTGTCGGCTATTCAAGCTACAGTCGGTTATTTAACAGACAAACAGCAGCTATAATTTTTCATCCCATGGGTCTGCCGTCATAATATCGCCAAGTGGTGTGTGTAATGTAACCTGTTCATTTTTAAACCACTCTGCTAATGAAAACCCACCCTTCGGCGTTTCAACATGGATATCGATTGGGCAATAGGGTGTATTCGCCTTAATAGCAAACTCAGCAAAATCTTCTTTTTCTTGAGGGTTCGGACAGCGAATGACCACATCAAGGTCGCAGTCTGACAACATACTTTGGATATCTGTCGCTAAAGTGTAAGCACAGCTGCCTGTGACTCCCCATTGCCAAGGCCATTTAGTTTGCGAAATGATCCATAAAACCTGCACAGGTGGTAAAGCAATAAACATTGAACGTTGTAGTTCCACCGAATTTGCCACCAAGGATTCCACATTCATAATATGCGTGATTGCCGATTTTTCAATTTGTGTCGTGATGCGTTGGTGTGGCTTAATTCCTCGAATTGCGACAGTCAGTTTATTCTCATCCGCTTTATTTCGATATACCGTCAACGGTAATTTACTGTTCCATTGTGAGCCAACCCATTCAGGAAGCGATTCTATCGCGACATCATTATTACTGCTGACCCAAACAAAATCATGAGGATTGATTATTTGCATTTTATTACCTTTATGATTGCTACGACTGCTCTTCCCTATTATGCCTTTTTTGTCACATAAAAACAGAATATCAATACTAACAACACCACTGATACCATTTAATGGTAACTTGTCATAAATACTGAGTGATTGCCTTGAAATTTCACACCGTATAATATTTAATTACGTTATTAATTAATGAGTTAAGCTTCTATTTACGAGCATCGAATTATGAGAACGTTTCCTGCTATTCATGATGGGATTATTTTTACCAGCTGTATGTTTTTTAGTGCCGCAACTGCTTTTGTGATTTTAGATGCGCAAGCAGCGATGTGGGCGACATTCTCAACACTGTATTCATTTAATTTATTCAATGCAGCAAAAGAATATAAAAACTATGCTTACACCGCTTGTTGTTTATTGATGATTTTAGTGGCTATTTTTATCGGTGATACCCTGCGGCTTGGTACGGCGTATTATATTTATCTCGCCATTTTTTCGTTCATTTATTACCAATTGTATGGCACAGATCCCGCAATGGATTTAACGATGAAGTTTATGATTATCATGTCGACAATTGGCACCATTTTACCTGATATATCAAGAAGTTTGGCGTTAGGTTTTATTATTGGCAGTGGAGTAACGCTAATCACGTATTATCTCCTTAGTCATAAAATGACACGCCATAGCGTTATTACGAGTGCTTTAGTTGAACAAAATTTGTTTACGTTGAGAAAAAATATTATTCCCCGTTCGATGATTTATGCTTTAGGGCTATTACTCGCACTTGCCATTCCACGCAGTATAGATCTAGGGCACTTTTATTGGACATTATTGACCTTTGTTTTTGTATTGCATCCAAAATCACAAAGCATCGTTAAAATTACTTTGCAGAGAGTCTTAGGCAGCCTTATTTCTGTTTTATTGCTGTATTTTTTATTCAACCTACCACTTATGCCATACATCGGTTTAATTGCAGTTGTGGTATTCGCCTTTTTAATGCCAATGAGTTTTCATCATGGATATACGTTTATGACATTTGTCGTGACAAGCTTAATTTTATCCATTCTTGAGCTCGTTATATATTGGCGTCACCCAACCTATGAATTATTGTTTGACCGCGTTCTTGAAACCGCCTTAGGAGGAACCATCGCCATCATGACGAGTATTATTTTAAAGTTATTTAGAGAAACAAAATAAAATTAAGCATATTCCCCAATAAGAACGTCTGTTCTATACTCAAAAAAGAACACATTGGGAAAAGAAGTCTTAGTCCTAAAGCCTAGCCCTATCAGTATCATTATTCTTGAGTGTGACATTCAAGCAAAGAGGAACTGAAGATGAAAATATCGATTATTGGCGCAACAGGTTTTGTTGGCAGAGCATTAGTTGCTGAAGCGCTACTTCGGCATCACCAAGTAACAGCGATTTCTCGTCATAGTAATCAACTATCTCAACACGCTCACTTAATCACCGCGGCTGGAGATATCACCGATATTCCATGGTTAACCTCTCGGCTAAAGGGGCAGGATGTTGTCATCAGTGCGTTTAATGGCGGTTGGCAGAACCCTAATTTGTATCAAGATACTGTTGCGGGTAACCTCGCAATTTTACATGCTGTACAAAAATCCATGGTCAAACGGTTCATTGTGGTGGGTGGTGCAGGAAGTCTAAAAACCACTGCAGGTATTGATTTAATTGACTCCCCTGATTTTCCTGCTGAAATAAAGCCTGGCGCCCAAGCAATGAGAGAATTTAAAAACCAATTACAATCCATTGATTCATTAGATTGGACCTACGTTTCTCCTGCCGCCATGCTTGAAGAAGGAGAAAGAACAGAAACCTTCCGGCTTGGCGGGAATCAATTATTAATGAATGGTAATACTCCCGCTAAAATTTCTGTTGAAGACTTTGCAGTTGCTATTCTTGATGAAGTGAATAATTCACAATTTATTCGCCAACAATTTACCGCAGCCTATTAAGTTTAAGCATAAAAAAGCCGGTAAATAGTTACCGGCAAAGATAGATAACAGAACTTAATTCATTCACATATTGCTGTTTTTAACTTACTTTTCACGATGTTTCGCTGCATAGATTTCGCTGTTCACCCAGTTATGGTCTTTTTCCCATGTAAATAACCATTTACGTGTTGGTCCCGCCATCACATTAAGGTAATAGTTATCATAGCCAGCCACTGTCGCCATTGGGTGATACCCTTTTGGTACCATAACAACATCTTTGTTATATACCGCCATGCACTCATCTAACTCGCGGTCGTCAGTGTAAACACGCTGCATACAAAAACCTTGAGATGGATTTAAACGATGATAATAGGTTTCTTCTAGATAAGTTTCATTGGGTTCATTATCGGTGTCATGTTTATGGCTTGGATAAGAGCTGGTGCAGCCTTCATCTGTAAAGACCTCCACGACTAATAAGCTATCAGCGGCTTTATCATCCGGTAAAATATTATGCACGTAGCGCTTGTTATAACCATGGCCACGTTGCTCTGCACCAATATCATCTGGACCAATTAAACGTGTTGGATAGGTGCCCTTTCCTTTAGCACTGCAAACGGCCAATTCAAGATCGGTATCTGCGATGACCTCAGCAAACTCTTGGGCTGTCACATACACAGCATAGGGTTTTTTACGTTCGAAAGGATCCATTCGGTCGCCAATGTTTTCAAACGTTTGATTAGTTGTTTTAATCGTCGCTTTACCTGCTACTAAGACTAAGCACATTTCATTTTCAGAAGCAGGTAAGGAAATAGACTCACCTTGTTTTAATTCGTAAACATCAAAGTGAACATAACCCCAGTTAGCGATTTGTGGAGTGATATGCTGAGTACGCTTATGTGCATCTGGAGCATGGTATTTCGACAATAATTTTGACATAACTTTCCTCTGACACTTTTTAGATTCTAGATAGGCAATTCTTTTTAGTCACTAACCGTTTCATCAATCAAATAGTTCAGTTTGTGGCTAGGCGGCTAGCGCACCAATCCCTAGGAGCATACACAAGTATGTGACTAGGGGGGGTAAGCGAAGCCAACAACGCCACAGACTGAAATATGACGACGATTTAGATTAAACCCGCATCCTTAGCAAACTTAGACAAATTGTTGTAACCCAATGTGGCATAAGTTAATGGATGCGCAATCGCAGGGTCTTGCTCTGCTTCAACCACCAGCCAGCCATTTTCATATTGGCTATTTTTCAATACCTTAAACACGTCAGGATAGTTAACGCAACCATCACCCGGTACCGTGAACACACCGGCTAATACGGCATCTAAGAAGCTGGTTTTACGGTTTTTAACATCTTTTAGGACATCTGCACGGACATCTTTGCAATGTACGTGATTGATCCGTTTTGCCCAACGTTTAGCCACTTCAACCGGGTCTGCGCCAGCAAAGGTTAAGTGGCCAGTATCTAGCAATAAACCGACCTCATCGCCCGTGTGCTTCATTAGGTTATCAACATCTTCTGCTGACTCAATCACGGTTCCCATATGGTGGTGATAGGCGATTTTCACGCCTTGAGATAAGGTATATTTCGCGAATTCGGTCAGTTTCTTACCGTATTCTTCCCATTTATCGGCTGGGAACAATGGACGCATATGAACAGGTTTGTTTTGGTCGCCATGAATACAGTTGGTCACTTCTGCAAACACCATCACTTTAGCGCCTAAATCACGCAGTAACGCTAAGTGCCCTTGTACCGCTTCAATTTCTTCTTCCACGCTGCGAGATAATAGTTCTCCCGAATACCAGCCTGAAACCAGTTGTAAGTCATGCTGTTTTAAAATCGGCCCTAGAATCTCCGCTTTGCGTGGAAATTTATTACCTAATTCAAAACCAGCGAAACCTGCTTGACGGCCTTCAGTTAAACATGTTTCTAGAGATGTTTCTGCCCCTAAAGTGGGTAAATCATCATTCGTCCATGTCAACGGGTTAATACCAAGTTGGATTGCCATGATGAAGCTCCTGTGTAGGTAAAAGTAATATTATTTACGCTGACGCCATAGGGCTATCAGGTTTAAGTAATTAGTTTTGATTTTCTGAACCAGCTCATCGTCATTGATTTCACCTTTCATCCACTCCAACGAAGGCTTACCAAATAAGGTACGACCAACAGCAAATCCTTTGACGATGGATTTTCCAGCTGCGGCATTAAAACCCGCTTGTAACTCAGCTTGTGGCGCATCAAGCCCTAAGAGTACGACACCGCGGCAATATGGGTCACGCTCTTGAATTAATCGGTCAACCGCATCCCAATTTTCTGCTTGTAGTGGTGGTAATTTCCACCAATCAGGCTTGATACCTAAGTTATAGAAGCGTTTGATTGCGCGTAAATACAGCTCATCATTGCGTTCCATATCTGCGGGTAATATCACTTCAAGCAATAATTCATGCCCTGATTGGCAGCAAGCGCTGTAAACTTCTTGAACTGTTTTTTCTTGCTCTAAACGCAGGGGATGGTTGTCTTCTGGATGGAAAAATACCAAACATTTCACAATATGCTCTTTTGGCCAACTGATCAGCTGAGAACCGATATTGCCATGTTCTAAGCACAATGGTCTTGATGCCGGTAGCTCAATTGGACGGCCTATCCACCAACCACGACCAGTCACGTCATTCAATACGTCTTGGCCAAAGGTACTGTCGCAAAGTAGCCCTGCTTTACCTTGTAAATTTGCTTCTTGCGCCACTTCACTACTGGCACGGAAAATCAATTTCTTCAGATAAGGAATACAAGAAATATCAGCACCAGCATTACGAGCCATATCAACAAATTGGATGCGATGGTCGAATGCCATAACACAGAGCTCATTCCACTGTGTGCGACGTGAAGTCACTCGATGTAAATGGTTGAGTATAGGATCGAGATCTGGACGTGGTACTGCCGCAGCACGTTCAAGGTAATTATCTAACTCGATTTTTGTTGGCATTGCAGGCGCACAGCCATGGCGAGAAACCACTAAAGCCCCACAAGCGTTCGCATAAGCACAGGCTTTTTCCCAACCATCACCGTTTAAATAACCGCGTAGTAGACCAGACATAAATGCATCGCCAGCACCTAATACGTTAAGTACTTCAACTCTGACACCATGAACAGTGATCCCTTCGTCCAAGGTTTCGGGGATTGCACCGCTAAATACGGAGCAGCCAAGAGAGCCACGCTTGCATACTAGTTCTGCATCCGTTAATTGACGGATATTTTTAAGGGCTTGAACGGTATCCGTTGTGCCACCAGCAATGTGGAACTCTTCTTCGGTACCTACAATCAGGTCAAACTGCGATAATACTTCTTGTAGCTGCGCAGTCACGCTATCAGACGCAATAAAACGCGTTTCACCATCACCGAGAGACGTTAACCCCCATAAGACTGGGCGATAATCGATATCAATGGCTGTTTTGACGTTATTATGTTTAGCATATTCCAACGCTTTCAATACCGCCGCGCGGGTTTTCGGATTAGATAAATGCGTTCCTGTAATTGCCAAGCAACGCGCGGATGCAATATATTCTTCCGTAAAATCATTTGGCGTAATCGCCATATCTGCACAGTTATCACGATAGAAAATTAATGGGAAAGTATCCTGATCTTTGATCCCTAAGATAACTAATGCCGTTAATCTGTCTTTGTCTGTAATAAGATGGCTGGTATCACAGCCTACCCGCTGTAATTCCTCACGTAAAAAGCGTCCCATGTGCTCATCCCCCACACGGGCAAGCATTGACGATTTTAATCCTTGTATTGCAGTGCCGAATGCCACGTTTCCAGAAGAGCCGCCTAAATATTTGGCAAACGAACTCACATCTTCTAAACGAGAACCTATCTGTTGTCCGTACAGGTCAACGGCAATACGGCCCATACAGATAACATCTAACTTCTTCTGCTTATCCATTAATTACCCCTTAACTACAACAGAATTAATTGATTTCTTTAACGTTAACCCAACGTTGTTCATCATATGAACGTGCTATCGCGTCTAATATTCGTGATACTTTCCAGCCCTCTTCAAAATCAGGCCACATTGGCTGCCCTGTTGCAACGCCATCAATTAAATCACGCACTTCAACTGTTTTTTGGTCATTAAAGCCAATACCATGGCCTGCACCATTACAAAATGGCGCATAATCCGGGTGCTCTGGCCCCACAAAAATGGTTTTAAAACCTTGACGATTGCTAGGTTCATCATGACGATAGAGCTTTAGCTCTGCCATTCTTTCTTGGGTGAAAGACAGTGTTCCTTTGGTGCCAGTCACCACATAAGTTAGCCCCATTTTACGGCCAGCTGCGATTCGTGAAGTTTCTATGACACCCATTGCGCCACCAGCAAAACGCACCATGGCATGCGCCTGATCTTCATTTTCAACCGTAACCATAACGGCTGACCCCGCTTTTTCTGGACGCTGTTTAATGACAATTTCCATATCACCACAAACGGTTTCAATATCCCCTACGAGGAATTGCGCCATATTAATAATATGTGCAGATAAATCGCCCAGAGCACCTAGGCCAGCTTTTTCTTTAAAACAATGCCAGTGAATCGGCGCGCTAGGGTCAGCCATATAATCTTCATTATGGGTGCCATAAAAATGGATAACTTCTCCAATTTCGCCATTTGCAATGATTTCTTTGGCTAGCTGAGAGGTAGGGTTTTTCATATAATTGAACCCCACTAACGTTAAGACTCCCGCCTTTTTAGCCGCTTCGACCATTTCTTTGGCATCTTCAGAATTGAGCGCTAATGGTTTTTCGCAATAAACGTGTTTACCGTGCTTAATTGCCTCCATTGCCATTTCTTTGTGCAGGAAATTAGGCGAACAGATATCCACCACGTCAATATTTGGATCTGCAACTAATTTTCGCCAGTCATCGGTTGCACGATTAAATCCCATTTCCTGAGCTCGGGTCTGTGCTAACTCAGGGGTAATTTCTGCTATCATTTCACGAACCAATTTTCCCTGTAATGGAAAAACGGTTGCTGCTTGTGCATAAGCAATGGCATGAGCTCGTCCTATATAGCCAGTACCTATCATCCCGATACGGATCTCTTTCATCTGTTCTACCTCTCGCTCATTTTTTGTAACACAATGGCTGGCCTAATACTTGTTCCAGATTTTTATTTCAATAATCATGTTATACGGAACATTCGTTTCATTATCAATATTATTGAGAATATTAATTTCATTATGTGATCCAACGTTAACTTTTAATGTAATTAGCTAATATATAAGAAAATAATTATTAATTTCAGAGAGGATGAAAACAATAAAGAGGTAATAACCTGGAATGAAATGAAATAGAATAACCAAAGATGAAATTTATTGAGTATGGGATCAGGTAAAGATCCCATACTCGCTTCAAAACCCAAAGCTAGCGATGAAGAATGCTTAAAAATTCTTCTTTACTTGACGTCAAAGACAATGCATTGGCAATAAACTCATCACTGAAAATCAGTGCAATTTCCCTAAGTACATCAATGTGTTCCCTTGATTTTGCAATCACACCTATTGCGATAAACATCACATTGGTTCGGTCCCATATCACCCCGTCAGGAAATTGAAAAATTTCAACACCGGTATGCAAAATAATATCATTGGCGGACTTAGGTAGATGAGGCAACGTAATGCCATTCCCCAAGAATGTTGATATTTGTTGTTCCCTTTCCGTTAAGAAATGCACACAATCCCTATCAACATAACCTTTATTTTTAAATTCCGTACCCACCATTTTGAGTACTTCAGCTTTATTTCTTGCCTGACAACCTAAATGCAAATTACTTGTGGTTAGTTGTTCTATCATATCCAACCCTCGATTAAGTTAATTAGGTATATTCACACCACCAATAAGTAATAATTACATTGATGAGAGCTCTTCTTCTAATTGCTCTAATGATTTGTTTGATGTTTCTGGTAATAACTTCACCACAAAAACGATAGCTAAGTAGTTTATTACCGCAAAAATTAAGAATACTGGACCTAAACCAAGTTCTGCTTGTAATACAGGGAATAAATAACTCACAATCGCATTCATAATCCACATAAAGAAGACTGAGATCCCCATAGATAACCCGCGGATTTTAAGTGGAAATAGCTCTGCAAGTACTACCCAAGTTAAAAAGCCCATTGTTCCTTGCATAACCCCAACAAACACCGCGCCAAGTAACCAAATTAATGTTGCTTTAACATCCCCGGTTAAGAAGTAGTCTGTTGCTGCAATTAATAAGTGTAACGATGCCATTAGAGCAAAACCACCAACAATCAGTGTCTTACGTTTAAATCGGTCAACAAGGAATAGTACCCCTATCACCATACCACCAACAGAAAACACACCATTTAATACGTTGAAAACTAAAGAAGTTTGCTCAGAAAAACCCGCTGTTTTGAGAATTTCTGTACCATAATACATAATAACGTTAACCCCAGTCGTTTGCTGTAATGCCGCCCACACCATCCCAATTAATACCAATTTAAAAATCCAAGGCGTATTAAAAATTAACGCTAAATTTTGTTTATTGGCATTCGGATGACGTTTAGCTTCCGCAGCTTCAACATCTAATAAGGTCACGATATCTTCATATTCTTGAATAGCACGTTTTTCAGGGCGAATTTGCTTTAAAATTTTCAGCGCTTCTTCACGACGGTTTTTACTCATTAGCCAGCGTGGGCTTTCAGGCGCTTTCCACATACCAAATAATAGGCACAATGCAGGTACCGCCTGCACTAACAACATATAACGCCAGACATCCGGTAGATGACCCCAAATAGAACCGATAATCGCATTGATAGCAAATGCCGCTAACTGCCCGATAACAATAGCAACTTCATTGAGTCCGGTAAGTTTTCCCCGCATTTCAGTCGGGGCCACTTCCGAAATAAATGTCGGTGCTGTCACTGAAGCCCCGCCCACCGCAAACCCCAATATAAACCGAGCAATAAGAAGAACTTCAATGTTTGGAGCCGCCGCAGATAAAAATGCCCCAAATAAAAACAGAAATGAGAGGTAAAGCAAATAAGTACGGCGCCCGACAAAGTCTGCTACACGTCCACCACAAACACTGCCTAATGCCGCGCCCACTAATAGGACACTCATTACCAGCCCTTCCGTGGTTGGCGTTAATCCCATGTTTTCTTTCAGTGATGAAAATGCACCGTTAATGACACCAGTATCATAACCAAATAGTAATCCACCAAAGGTTGCAACCAAGGTTATTTGGTGCAACCTTTTTCTCTGTTGTTGATTGAGATTCATGATTAATGACATATTATTACCTTATTATTTGAATCATTATGTCTTACCAAAAAAACAATTTTTCAATATTTAAATAAATGTTTAATGTTAAATGTTAAATAATGAAATAAGTTTCTGGCACTCTGGTTTGAATCGCTACTTTGCTAGCTTTAGGCCTGTTCGATAAACTCTTTGAAAATAGTTTTCGCGAATTTAAAAACGATAAATACATCAGTTAAATTAAAGAAAGTAAGATTATAAAAAGCCTCAATTAATCTCAGAATATTGAAAGCCTAAAGAGTATTAAATAAAAGTAAGGTCAGTATTTTATATACTCATTGATAAATGAATATATTTACAATTGCGGCTAAAAATACATTTTTAACCGCAAGTCTATAATTAAGTTAAATAGTATTACCGCATTAATTACAATTTAACTTCTTTACCCGTTTTTAATGATTCCAGCGCTTTGTCTGCAAGATATAAAGCCAATTCACCATCGGTACCTGTCGTTTCAGATTCCGCACGGCCTGCTAAGATATCAACAAAATGCTGCCACTCTGCTTGGTATGCTTCATGGTAACGTTGTAAGAAGAAATACTCTGGCTTGGCAGATAAACATCCAACTTCGCTTAACAGCGCAACACTGTTCTCTTTAATATTACCTGCCGTTAATAAGCCTTTTTCACCATGTAATTCAATGCGTTGGTCATAACCGTAACCTGAACGACGGCTGTTAGAGATGGTCGCCATTGCGCCTGATGGAAATTTTAAGATAATAAATGCAGTATCAATATCACCTGCTTGGCCGATAGCAGGGTCAACAACATTGCTGCCTTGTGCATAGACAGAGCAAGGCTCTTCGCCAATCATAAAGCGCGCCATATCAAAGTCATGAATCGTCATATCTCTGAACATACCACCGGAGACTTTGACGTATTCCGCAGGTGGTGGTGACGGATCACGAGACGTGATAATTAAAGATTCTGCTTTACCAATAGCGCCTTGTTGGAATAAATTTTTCAAGTGGCGAAATTGAGGGTCATAACGACGATTAAAACCAATAAACAGTGGAACATTATGTTCTTTCACGCTTTTTAAACACTGTTTCACACGCTCAAGATCGAGATGAACAGGCTTTTCACAGAAGATCACTTTTTTATGTTTGGCTGCGAGTTCGATTAAATCAGCGTGAGTATCTGTGGCTGAAGCGATTAAAACCCCTTGTATATTAGGGTCTTGCATTGCTTCTTCTGTCGTCTGTACTTTTGCTTGGTATTTTTCAGCCAAGGCAACCGCATTCGGTTGATAAGGGTCGATGACAGAATAAAGTTTGGTTTCTTTATGGCCGGCAATATTAACAGCATGAACCTGTCCGATACGTCCTGCGCCGAATAGTGCTATATTGAACATTCAAATGCTCCTTGATACCTTAAATCCACTATTTGGATATTACGGAATATACCAAATAAAACATTCATTTCAATTTATAATTTTTTGAAAATTATATTTTTGGGCTCTAGATAACAAATGTTATATTAAAGTGTATTTTTAGTGTTATTCAGATCACAAATTGACAATGCAAGCGAATAGCATTTAACAATAAAGTCTGTGTTTGTTGGCATATTAAATTTCCATAACTTCTTTTTTTGTTCTTTCCCTGCCTCGCAATAAAACATATATTTCAATAAATAAATTTTTAAACTATAAAAACCATAAAAAAACCCAGCCAAAGCTGGGTATATAATCCAAAATGATTCGAGTTGTGTTGGCGATGAGCGTAACGCTATCCCCATTTAACTTGAAGTATGACGAATATAGAACGGCAAGTGATAACCACTATGCAAATAAAAACCAAAGCAATCCCTGCTAAGTTTCCAGTAACTACCCTACTTAGTTACACATCTGACTCATTAAGAAAACGAAAAACATTCCTCGACGGTAAAACACCGTCGAGTTATTTTGACACTATAAGGCACTAGCGCAATATGTTGATTAATAAAGACGAACTTTATGTTCAACCATCTCTTTAATTTTTTCAGCGGAAGCAACTATTTGAGGCTTTTTAGAAACTTGAGCCGTTCCTGTGCGCCACCAAGCTTCATAACCATCGGTCATTGTTTTCGGAAGTACTTTAATATCAATCAATACACAGCCCGAATGGGACTTCGCGTCTTTCAGTGCAGCAATCAATTGTTCCTCATCATGTACCCGATAACTTTGACAGCCATAGCTTTCTGCGTTTTTAGCAAAATCGACCTTCACTAACGGCCCATCCATCAACCCCGTCTGTGGGTTTCGATGCCGGTTCTCTGTACCAAAACTTCCCATGCCTTGGCTCATCTGCAGATTATTAATACAGCCGAATCCCGCGTTATCAAACAATAAGATGGTGATCTTAATATTCTCCTGAATCGCAGTTTGCAGCTCACTGTGTAGCATTAAATAAGAGCCATCTCCGACCATCGCATAAACAGGTTGTTTTGGCGCAGCAATTTTAGCCCCAACAGCAGCGGCAATTTCGTACCCCATGCATGAATAGCCATATTCAAGGTGGTATGTATCCCGTTGTTTTGGTAGCCAAATACGTTGTAAATCACCCGGTAATGAACCTGCAGCCCCGACAATAATGGCATCGTCTTCCATGTATTGCTGCATCAAGCCTAGCACCCGTGTTTGCGCCAATTCTGTACCAAGCGTTTTACGGTACTCTTCAAGCTTGTCATCAAGATGGCCTGCAATTTCAGGGACAAAATCTAATGGCCGATACTGTATACTAAACAAGCGCTCCAGCTCATTTTTCCACTGTTGTTTAGCCTGTTGAATTTCATCCCCCCACTGAGCTTCATAGTGAGAATCTTTCAATTTTACACTCAGTGCTTGTAACGCTTCTTTGGCATCTGCGACCACTTTCAATGCATCTAACTTACTTGCATCAAACTCCGCAACATTGATATTTAAGAACATCACATTCGGATGACTAAATAACGACTTAGAGGCGGTGGTAAAATCCGTAAAGCGAGTCCCCACACCAATCACTAAGTCGGTTTCTTTAGCCAACAAATTTGCCGCTAACCCACCTGTTGTACCAATTCCGCCCATATTCAAGGGATGACTAGCAACGATGGCACTTTTACCTGCTTGAGTTTCGCCAAATGGAATACGGTAATCTTCCGCAAATTGCAAAAATGCGTCGTGAGCTTCGGAATAACGTACCCCACCACCACAGATGAGCAATGGTTTTTTCTTGCCACGAATTAAATTTACGGCTTCTTCGATACTCACCGTTGTCGGTGGTCTACGTTCAATACGATGGATGCGTTTTTGGAAAAAATAATCGGGGTAATCCCACGCCTCACCTTGAACATCTTGAGGTAGGCAAATGGTTACCGCGCCAGTATCCGCAGGGTCAGTTAACACTCGCATGGCATTAACCATCGCCGCCATCAGTTGTTCAGGCCGTGAAACCCTATCCCAATAACGTGAAACCGGGCGAAAACAATCATTAGTACTGATAGTCCCATCACCGTATTGTTCGACTTGCTGCAGTACTGGGTCGGGCTGACGAGTCGCAAAGGTATCCCCTGGCAACAATAATAATGGAATACGATTGGCAGTTGCCGTTGCTGCTGCGGTAATCATATTTGCGGCACCGGGGCCGACTGAAGATGTCACAGCAAAAATTTGTTTACGTTTTTTTTGTTTAGCAAAACCCGTCGCAATGTGCGCCATACCTTGCTCATTACATCCTTGATAAACGCGTAGATGACCAGGCGCTTCTTCAAGCGCCTGACCTAAACCCACAACATTACCATGGCCAAAAATCGTAAATACTCCCTGAATAAACGGATATTGCTCACCATCAACATCAACGTATTGTTGGTTTAAAAATTTAACCAACGCCTGAGCGGTCGTCATTTTCTGCTTATTCATACGGGTCTCCGTTTATTCCATGGTTGGCATTGTGAAACTACTTTCATGGTGCTCTAAGCGAACACTGGCAGGCCAACGGCTAGTGACTGTTTTCATGCGAGTATAGAAACGAACACCGTCATTTCCATGTACATTTAATGGACCAAAAATAGACCGTTTCCAACCACCAAAACTGTGGAATGCCATCGGTACTGGAATAGGTATGTTAATTCCGACCATTCCCGCTTGAACATTTTCTTGGAATTCGCGCGCTGTTTCACCATCACGGGTGAAAATAGCCGTTCCATTACCATATTCATGTTGGTTAATCAGTTTCAAACCCGTTTCAAAGTCTGGAACTCGCACTACGGCTAATACAGGCCCAAAAATTTCTTCTTGATAAATGTCCATTTCAGGCGTGACATTATCAAATAATGTTGGCCCTACAAAATAACCATTTTCGAAGCCTTTCACTTTAAAGTCACGGCCATCGACCAATAACGTCGCACCTTGTTTTTCGCCACTGGTAATATAGTCACAGATTTTGGCTTTATGTTGTGTGGAAATCACAGGTCCCATGTCATTTTCTTTACCGTCAGTAATACCAGGACCCACGGACATTTTGGCAATTTGGCCTTTCAGGTTAGCAATGAGCGCATCTGCCGTTTCATCACCGACAGCTAAGACGACGGATAATGCCATGCAACGTTCACCTGCAGCACCAAACGCAGCGCCCATAATAGCATTAGCTGCCTGCCCCATGTCTGCATCAGGCATTAAGATACAATGGTTTTTCGCTCCACCGAGTGCTTGGCAACGCTTACCATGAGCGGATGCCGTCGTGTAAATATATTCAGCAATAGGCGTTGAGCCAACAAAACTAACGGCTTGAACTTCTGGTGCAGTTAAGAGCACATCAACGGATTCTTTGTCCCCTTGAACAACATTAAATACGCCATCAGGTAAGCCAGCTTCTTTTAATAATCTAGCTAATGCTAATGCTAATGAAGGATCTTTTTCTGATGGTTTTAAAACAAAGGTATTACCTGTTGCAATAGCTACTGGGAACATCCACATCGGTACCATTGCTGGAAAATTAAATGGCGTGATCCCCGCACAAACACCCAAAGGCTGCATTAATGAGTGGCTATCAACACCTGTAGCAACATTGGCTGAGTGCTCACCTTTTTGTAAGTGAGGAATACCGCATGCAAATTCAACGACTTCCAAACCTCGGGTTAATTCACCTACCGCATCAGAAAAAACTTTACCGTGTTCTCTTGAAATTAAACGCGCCAGCTCATCCATATTCTCTTCAAGTAAAGCTTTAAATTTGAATAAAACCCGAGAACGTTTTAGGGGAGATAGTTTTGACCATTTAGGGAATGCTTTATTCGCAATCTCAATGGCTTTTTTTGTTTCATCGGCACTGCTGAGTACAACTTGAGCAATTTGCTCCCCCGTTGCCGGGTTGAATACAGGCGCAAAACGCCCACTTTTGCTGGATACTATTTCACCACCAATGAAATTATGAATCTGTTCCATGTTGCCTCTCTTTAGCTGACAGAGTTACCTTGTTACTCAATGTATATGAAATATTTGTTTCATTTACAACTAAATTTGAAATAACATTCAATTTATGTGATCTAGACAAAGTTTTTGTGAAATTTTAATCGCGACTAAAAAAATACCAATCCTAAACTTATGTCCATCACCTATTTATTGGCTATTTTGCCGTTGTATTGAGCTAAACATGGCCTTCTTTCAATCAAGAAAATAAGAGAGCAAATTGATGTAAGCTGTTCAATTTATTATCCCAAATTCAAATTATTTCACGATCCTAAAAAAAGAAAATTTTTAAATATGAACTAAGTGTTTCAAAAAGATTCGACTAACGCTGTAAAACAACTACAATTAGAGCCAAATTCTGGAGGTTATATGTCAAGTGCATCAAATTTAAATGAGTTTCAAGAGCAAGTTCGCTCACGATATGACGAACTAAGTAAACGGTTACAGCAAGTGGCACGCTATGTATTAGATAATACGAATAGTGTGGCATTTGATACCGTTGCCGTCATTGCAAAGGAAGCTAAGGTTCCGCCTTCGACGCTGATCCGCTTTGCAAATGCTTTTAATTTCAGTGGGTTTAATGAAATGAAACAATTGTTTCGTATGAACCTTGTGGAAGAAACGGCCAGCTACACAGATAGAGCCCGTATGTTTCGTGAAATGGATGGTTCCCAAGAACTGAGTGATGACCCCTCACAAATTTTGAAGGAGTTCGCTCATTCTAACGCCCAAGCGTTACAACAAATGGCAGCCAGAACCCCTGCTGAAGATATTGAAAAAGCCGTATCACTTTTAGCGAATGCACAGAATATCTACATTATCGGTTTGCGTCGTTCATTCAGCGTTGCAACATATTTAAGTTACGCACTTAGCCATTTGGAATGCCGCCCTGTCCTTATTGATGGTCTTGGTGGAATGTTCAAAGAGCAGATCAGTCGGATCAGTGAAAACGACGTTGTAATTTCAATCAGTTTCACACCTTACGCCTCGGAAACTGTCATGGTAAGTGAGAAAGCGGCTCAAGCGGGTGCACAGCAAATCGTGATTACTGATAGTCAAATCAGCCCATTGGCAAGTTTCAGTGATGTTTGTTTTGTTATCAAAGAAGCCCAAGTAGATGCATTTCGTTCGCAGTCAGCCACCTTATGTTTAGCACAATCACTAACCGTTGCATTAGCCTATCGTCAAGGCAGCAGCTTAGTCTAGTTATACGGCTCTGTAATTAAACACCTCCATTAATTCAGAGCCCCTTCCTACCTTTTCCCTGATTAACATAAACGTCATTATTGAATACTAATTAAGTTTCATCTTTTTCTTTAATTTGTGAATCCCATCAGAAAATACAAGTTCTAAAATAACAATAAAATGAAATTATTATTTCACCCTGTTATGTTGGAATTATATCGCGTGTTAGATAAACCAAGAATAAGGGCTAAGCATGTTAAATACACACTTTCTTCATTTACTCGGCCACCTGCGTTTACTTGAAGAACAGCATTCTGTCACGTCAATTAATCGTTCTGGTATTGGTTTAATCGGCACTGCACCTTATAACCAACTTTATATAAATGCGATAAAATGCTGCACCCATCATAGTGAGCTAAAGTCAATTTGCCATTTGTCCCCATCTCTTCCTTCTATGACTGACTTCATGTGCCAAAAGAAAAAAATAGAAGCGCTAATCAACAATGATGACGTTGATTGCATCATAGTGACATCCACTTGTAGTGATGAATTACTAAAGTTTGCTATTCAGACAGCGGTAACTGCTGGAAAAGATGTTCTATTGAATGATATCCCTAACTTTAGTGAAAGCGAACTGAATGAAGTATTAAAGCAAGCCATGCGCCATGACGTATTTATTGACTACAACCAACCTTTGAGCTCTGATAACCAGTTCAATCAAATAAAAGCATCTTTAATGCCTAAACATGGTAGCGAAACAGGGTTATTACGTATCACAACACACCGAATAGTAGAGCCAGAAAACCAACTACCATTCAATATATTACGAAACACCATCACAAAGAGCATAGAATTATTGTTATCACTAATGCCTGATTTTGTCCTTTCACTTCCTTCTATTCAGTTCTCGCATCCCTTCAATCAAAGAGCCGATGGCGACGTCTTAATAATTAATTTACGCCAAGAAAACGGTTTATTGGTTTCATTTGAAATCTTTTTTAATACAGGAAAGATCTCAGACAAACTATCATTGAAGCAGTGCAATAACCGCTATGAGGTAGAGAAAAAACTTTCTTTTAATGAAAAATATCAAGAGGTTAATCAAGATAATTTCATTGTAAAGCAACTTGACCAATTTGTTTTAAGGCTCAGTAGTAATACAAAATTAGCTAAGATTAATCAATGGAGCCGCGCTAATGAGCTAACAGATAAAGTAATAAAACAGTTAAATATCTATGGATATATTTGATTACCATAAAATATAAAGATTATTCTGATAGAAACAGAACACATTATTATATTAGTGGGTTATATAATAATACTCTAAAATTTAATGTAACATAATCAAATTACTTATAATCAGTGTATTAACCTACACGTTCCACTATTTACATTGACAATCCCATATAAAAAAGAAGCCGGGTCAACATTGAAGAGGTATGCAAATTGGAATAATGAATCAACATCAATACAACTCTCTCCTGTCTCAAATCGATTCATTTCTTCTTCTGTTACACCGATTAAACTCGCCATTCTTTCTATCGATATTTTATGGTTTTCTCGTTGTTTTCGGATTTTTATCCCTAGCATTTTAGCAATACTTTCTTTCCCCATAATAACCTCTACTAAATATTAAAATTAATATAATTAACCGGCGCGTAAATTATCACCAACCATAAATTTATAAATTGACTTAAAATAATAAAACCCTAATTAAATAAGTCATTTAAAGACCATTCATTTATGATTTAAAAAACCAAAACATTAGCTAACTTACTGATATAAAAAGGCTAGATGATTTTCATCATTACATTTAACTCGTGAAGCTGGTCACATTATTTAATCTCACTATCAATAGTTAAATTTAAATTATTATCAGTCGACGACTAAAAGTTGTATTTTCAAGTTAACTAAAATTCTAGCTTAGCTCTTCAGTTAGATAAAACTATCTTGCTTGATTTAATGTTATAACCTTAAGAAATTAGTGACAATTTGTATTCATGCGTATCAATAAGTTTCCAGAAGATAATTATAATAAATTGAATTTTTTCACATCATAAAAAAAGACGTTTTTTTTTATTTATTAGTCGGAATTACAACATTAAATTTAGACGATAAAGCAAAATATTTCATATTATGCTTATAATACTAAATGACCTTTTCAGATTAATGGTTTACATTACACACCTCTTATATTGAGCCTCCAAAATAGATTACTTCAACAAGCTGTTTTCGATAAAAATAAAATTACTTCACCCTATTTATGCCATGTTCATTACTTTCAGTCCATACTGCAATATGTAAAAATTAGATAAATTACACAAACTCTAAATAGGTGTATTTAGGTAATATTCCTACTTTTTTACTCCCCAAAACTTACTTAACTTCACATCTTTTTAATAAAATTGTCAGTTGGCGTGGTATCATATTACGAGCACCTATGAATACTTACCTGTCATAACCTTGATGTATTTTATGGCTTATTTTTTTTGGTAAGTAAAAGAGACCTGAAAGGAAAATCATGCTACAAGAAAGTGTTATCAGGGAAATCATTCTCTGGATAGAACAAAATTTAGAATCTCGCCTATCCCTAGATACTGTTGCCGATAAATCAGGATACACCAAATGGCACTTTCAGCGCCTGTTTAAGAACCAAACAGGGCTCGCGCTTGGTTCCTATATCCGAGCAAGACGCCTTTCTTGTTCTGCTGTCGCATTACGACTAACAAATGACAGCATAATGGATATTTCTCTGAGGTACCGTTTTGACTCACAACAAACTTTTTGCCGCGCGTTTAAAAAGCAATTTAATCTCACGCCTTCTGAATATCGAAAACGCGAAGGTTGGAAGATTGAAGGGTTCTGTTTACCTCTACGAGAAAGTAAAGAGTTAAATGTTCGAGTTAAATTGACTCAATTACCAGCCATTAATTTACTCGGCACTAAACATCGTTACACTAAAGATATTAATGAGTGGAACCTAAAAACGGATGAGCTACGCCGATACTATTGGAAAGCTTTTTTCGATAAAAACCCTTATGTCACTCAGCATTTATATGCAATTCATGGTGTAGACCAAAGTGCGAATGCAGAAGGCCATTTCCTATATACCACGGCTCTAGATGAACAAGATGTAGAGATTGCACTTCCCCAGACAACCCATTTACAATTACCTGCAGGTAATTATTTAGAAATCAAGATAACCAGTAGCCTTCATGGTATAGATTACAATGATATTATTTATACTGCTTATGGGAAGGTACTTGCTGAAATGGACATCGTCCGTGGCGAAGGACCAGATGTAGAACAATATGTCCTGAAATCGAAGCCCTCTTATGAAGCGTTCGTGAATGACTCACGAAATTTTATTCAAGAGCTAAATTACTATATTCCTGTTATTATTTAATAAATAGCAAACAACCCATACGGAAACTGTACGGGTTGTTTACCTAATAATTAAAATGTCACATTAATTTTTGCCCAGAAATTTCTTCCTGGTTCATTTACTGGCACATTGGATGAATAACCAAAACCGCTATTTCCAGCTAAGTTAAGGTGCTCACTGTAGGTTTTGTCGAACAGGTTATCAACGCCTGCGCTTAACTTCATGTTTTCATTAATTGTATATGCTGTATTTAATGAAAAAATCGTAAAACCTGCACTTTTACTAAAGTCTTTACCCACCACATTGCCATCGTTTATAGCAACGCGATTTTGGCGGCTAACAACGCGTACTAAACCTGTCGTGGTCCAATCGCCTTTTTCCCATGATAAGCCAAAACGGCTTTCCAACGGTGGCATCTGCGGTAATGCCTTTCCATCTGTGCGATTTTCTCCCCACGAATAAGCCAAGCTTGCATCTGCTTTCCATTCATCACTGAGTTTTTGTGCTACACCGAGCTCGCCCCCCATGATTAACGCATTCACATTTTCAACCTGACTCATTCTTGGGTTTGTTGCGCTATAGCGGAAAAGAATAAAGTCATCAACATGCCCCACATAAGCAGAAATCCAGGCATTGGTATCTTCATGACTATATTTAGCACCAATATCTAACTGAGTCGTTTTTTCTGTTTTTAGCTTATCAAACACATTATTGCTACCATCTGGGCCAAGTTTAGGCGAGAACAGCTCCCAATAATCCGGAAAGCGTTCGGTATAGCCGACACCTGCATATAGCATAATAGGCGTGCCAGATAATGAATGCTCATAACGCGCAAAGCCCGCTGGCATCACCGTATTACGCCCTGAAGAACCTACTTCTGTATTATTTTCAACTATCACGCGATCTAAACGAGCTCCACTGACCACTTTGCCTTGTTCAGTCGCATGCCAAGTTAATTCACTAAAAACACCATAGTCTTGGAATTGTGCATCTTTTTTCCAGCTATTATTATTGTTTTTACGGTGTTTATTGGTCTGCATGTCAGCCCCTGCACGCAGTTCATAATCTTTCCACAACCATGTTCCCATGGTACGGCCACCCATGGTTTCGCGATCAACACGCATTTTCATTGGCATATTCATCATACCGTGGCCTCCATGCCCCATATGGCCACCGCTCATTCCACCGCCTGATGGAGAGCGAAGCGAGTAGTTATCCATAATATGGTCGGCATAATTGTAGTAAATATTAGCCTCAATTTTATCAAACACCTCGCCGATATTACTCTTTTCAAAGCGCAAGCCTAAGCTTTCGCGTTTAAATTGAGACCCATCCATTCCTCTCCCCGCATAGCGAGCTTCCCCATCACCTTTACCGGCGGTCAGTTCTAATAATGTGTATTCATCAGGCGTCCAGCCAACAGCAATATCTGCATTCCACTTATCCCACTTCGATGGAACCTTATCACCATTGCCATCTTTATAATCATTTGAACGTGATTTATTACCAATGACACGAATATACCCCGTTTCATTACCTAAACTGATATCTGCATTGCCATCCCAACGCTCATTAGATGCTGTTAAGGCACTTGCGTTGCCTTTAATACCCGCTTCAGTAAATAGCGGCTTTTCGCGCTCAAAACGGATTGTTCCAGCAGAATTTCCTGGCCCCCATAAAACAGTTTGCGGGCCTTTAATCATATTCAGTACATCAAAGTTTTCAGGTGAAATATAAGAAGTCGGCGCATCCATACGAGAAGGACACGCACCTAACATTTCACTATCATTGGTTAAAATACGCAAACGAGAGCCGAACATGCCACGAAAAACCGGATCACCGTTAGTTCCACCATTACGTATTTGTGAAAAACCAGGAATGGTTTTGAGGTAATCAGAACCATCACTTGCAGGGACTGGCTGCCTTGGTGTCTTTGGCGACGTGGTGATTGTTAATGGCGAATCAACAGGCGCCGTCACAATCATTACTGAGTTTTCAGAAATAGGGCTTTGATTAACTTCATTTTTCGCTAATGTTGATGCCGTAAAAATCGCACTAATTACCAGTGTCGCAATAGGAGCCACTTTAAAAACGTGTGTATTCATTTTTCACCTGTTTCTTAGAAAAGGAAGATGCTACCTTCATCTTTTAGGCTGCAAACACATTTCAGCTCCCACAGATAAATTGCTTAATAAGCAAAGAAATTCAAGGCGAGCGAACGCGTTTTGCCCAGTGAAGGCAAAATAGCAATAAATTGATTTGTAATATTTACAATGCTAAGACATCAGGAAATAGGCGGGGCTCGAGCAAGGTGTAATGACCATGGTCTAAATAACCAAATGTGAACACTACGTTCAAAAGGAATAAATAGTGCCAGTGTCGCTAATTGCCGAATAACTACGGCAATAAATAAGATAAGAAATGGGAAGTGGATCAATAATTGGCAGTAACCACATGCAATGTCTTCCATCGGAGATTGCCCAATCCCCGTCATTAACATGTGATTCATTGGTGCAGAAACGTCACAATTTTCAGGCATCAGCATACCTTGATGCGAGTGCATCGAATGGCCTGCCATTGATGAATGCTCAATTGTACTATTAGGGTTAGTGCTCACGCAGTGTTCCATCAGCCTCATCGATTTAGAGAACAATGGAGCGATAAACAGCATAACCACAGCCAATAGTGCAAGATAGGCAGCAAATTGTCTGATTGAAGTGCGCAGGTGCAACGTTTTTCCGTCATCTGAGTACGAATTTATAGCGCAGAATTGTATCTTATTTAGATACCCATTGTTATTGATATTTACCGAAAATGTTAATTTAAGATGAACTTTATTGATAAAATTGATTATCTATCATCAATACAAACCCATTGAAAAATCAATCAATTGACTGATTTATAGTATTAGGTACATTTCTCTAAGTCAGCAAACTGTTTTAAAGGCGCCATAAAAAAGTAGCAACCACAAGTGATTGCTACTAATTTTCCATCCAAGGAATTCTAAAAATAACAAAGGGTATTCTATGCTAATAAGTTTGCAGGGTTATCAATACAAAGGCGGTTAATCATCGATTTATCCACCCCTTTTTTGGCCAATAACGAGAGAAAAACATTGGGTACAAATCCCCAGCCATTACCCCCATTTTTTGCCCACATTTGTTTGAGAAAAACATCATGACTCAACACGATTTGTGCCCCATACCCCATCTCAATCAGTTTACAAACCGCATCCGCAGTTTCTGTTACTGTTGGTGCAACACCTTCTTTTGGAAATGAAATATCTAGACCAATCATGTCAAACTCAAGCCAAACACCTCTATCAAGCATACGGCGTTGATAGTCAAAATCTTTACCTGACGGGTCTGAGTGTGCCAATGAAATTTTAGCGGGATTAACACCCATTTCTTTGATTAAAATATCGAGAACCTCATCTCCTCGACGTTGCCAACCAGGCATATGAATATTCATTGAAACATGGTCATTAGCCAGTTGCGCTACTGATGCCGCTCTTAGGCTATTCTTTTCACCATCAGTAAAAAAAGGAGATACCCCGATTTCACCAATCATTCCTGCACAAATATCCGTTCCATCAATGCCTACATTGAGCTCATCATCAATCATTTTAGCCATAGCATCGATATCATTGACTAACCGGTCACCTTCAAACTTTTCAATATACAGGCCAGAAGAAGCAACCACATTAATACCCGTTTTAATGGCAACTTCGCGCAATTGATGTACATCACGGCCAATCGCTTTGGAACCTGTAGCATCTACCAATGTTTTACCACCAAGTTCCTTAAAATTATTGACTTCATAAATCACATCTTCGATTGGCTTTTTATCCATATTGTCACAGCAGCAATATGGGTCGTGCTTCAGTCCCCATTGAATATCGGCACTGACTTTTTTATCAACCAACACATGTGAGAAGTCATAAAATGGCTCATCGACAACCGTTGATAAATCATTAAACAGATGTTCATGTGGTAATGTCAGTCCCATATCTTCTTTTTTAACGGGCCCTGTCACCGTTTGGATATAACCTTTCATTTTATACTCCTGCGGCTTTTGTCGCTTTGGCTTCTCTAAACTCAGGAATGGTCGTAATAATTGCGCCGACTAAAGCAAATACTGTTCCAATAATAGTCACTAAGTACACGGTATTGCCCAAAGACGGTAGCAATAAGTCAATCAGTACCGAACCCAATAACTGCCCTGCCGTTGAAGCAACACCGAGCATCAACAAACCTAAGCCGCGGACTAAGATTGCCATTAATGCAATGGACATTAAACCTAACGGGCCACCTAGGTACATCCACCAAACACCCGGTAAATCTAAAGTGAGATGACCTAATGCCATACGGATCACGAGAGCTATCGTCAGTACGGTAAAACCAACAATAAAGTTCCACGTAATAGAAACCATCATTGAACCTGTTGCTTCTGCAACTTTTGAGTTACCTGCGGGTTGCCACCCTGCTAACAAACCAGCTAAAAAAGGCAAAATAGCTAAATAAATGGCAGAACTTGAATGCCACTGTGGTGAAACCACAAACAACGTCGCGACAACCGCAAAAATGGCACCTAATACACGAAAGGTAGTGAATGGTTTTTTCTCATCGATACCAATACCAAAACGGTCACACAGCAAGCCTGATAATAATAGTGCAGAAATCAATGCAGTTTGGAAAGTTGCGATACCTAATGCACTCGCGGATGCGCCTTCAGAAAACACCACCATCGCACCGCACAGGCCTGCAAACCAATTCCACAATGGAATTTTTTTATTTTTAATTAAGCTAGGAATTGCTGCAAATTGTTGTCTGGTTTGTTTCTTCGCAATAATGATAAAAAACATCACCACCAAACCACTGGCAAATGAAATAACGGCGCTCGCATTTCCATCTTTTAATACATCACCCAGCTGCCCATTCACTGCGGATTGCATTGGCGATAACATACCGGCTAATACCGTCGCTATCATTAAAAAAGGGGTAGAATAACTTTTAACACTCATAAAATATTCCTTTTGGATTTTTGACTATGAGTCATTATTTTTTGTAATCGGCTTACAAGGTGCTGAATTAACTCAGCACCCATTTTCTTTATTTTGATTTTTTACTTTTAAAGAATTAATTAACGAGCGATTTGCTTAAGAATATTTACCCACATATCTGAATAATGCTCCCAAGCCATAAACTCACGACTTCCCCAGTGTGGCGAGCAGTCACTCATAAAACAGCCTGTTTTTCCTTTGTCATATTCACCGAATACCAATAATGGGTCTTCACCAATATTTAAAACAACTTGTGTATTTTCTTTAGCAGCAACTTTGTTATAACCTAAAAACATTGGCCAATTACCAAAGTTTTTAATTGATTCATGGCCTGTATTAGCGGGTGTTGCAAAAACTCCCTCAGGGGTTTCAACGCGGTCGTCACCATCTAACATTTCAACCGGTAATACATCGGCTAATAATGTATTTTTATAATTAGCTTTGGCTTCAATTCCCATAAATGACAAGTAACCACCGATCATTAATAAACCACCACCTTGGCTAACATATTGTTTAATTAATCCAAGTGCGTTAGGTAATACTTTCATATTATAGAAAGTGTCATTTTGTAATAAGAAAGTATTGGCACCGATATCGCTAATAACGACAACATCGTACTTTTCTAATTCCTCTACGGTTTTAGGGAATGCCATTTGCACGGTATGTGCAGGCATATAATCAATTTCAACGCCTTTATTTCTTAAACATTCTAATAAGAAAGTTGCACCTTCTTCATATTTACTTGAAGTAAAGCTGTCATAACCTTTAGTGTGGATCATATGGATATGCCATGATTCACCAATAAATAGAATTTTCATTTTTTTCCTCTTTTCAGAATATTAATTTATTCAGGGGATTGAGTCACAACCTGAGAATAGGTTGTTTGATTAATACGATGCATAACATTTATATCTTCAGGCATTTCTGAAGCATTACTTGTTTCAACAGCAAGGGATGAAAACGCCGATGCATAGCGCAAGGCGTAAGAAAACTGTTTACCTTTCGCCAAAGATGCAGCAAGAGCCCCATTGAATGCATCGCCGGCACCCGCCGTATTCTTAACAACAGCAGTGTAAGCCGGGGAATAAATGAACTTATTACCATCAAATGCAATAGAGCCTTTGCTTCCGAGTGTAATAACTACTTTTTTTACACCTTTGTGATAGATAACTTCAGCCGCTTTTTTAGCACTTTCTAAATCAATAACATTAATATTAGAAAGCAGACTTGCTTCAGTTTCGTTAGGGGTTAAAATATCAATCTTTTCAATTAATTCATTAACGATGTCGTTATACGGCGCAGGATTTAAAATAATTGGAATTTTATATTCATTACCAATCTCAATAATTTCCTTTAACGCTTCAATATTCGTTTCTAACTGAAGAAGAATAATATTTGAGTTTACAATTTTATCTTTTTGAATCTTCACTTCGTCAGCAGTAATATCCATATTAGAACCTGGATATATTGAAATAATATTTTCTCCACTATTTTCAGATACAAATATAGATGCTGTACCCGTTTGATATTTTTCAGTTTGGTATATGGTCGAAGTTTTAATTTTAGATGACGATATGAAGTTTATTGCATATTCACTAAATTGATCTGTTCCTATCTTCGTAATAAAGTGGACAGGTGAATCTGAATAACTCGCTGCTAATGCTTGGTTACACCCTTTACCACCAGAAGAAAAAATAAATTTATTTGATAATAATGATTCGCCTGCCTCTGGTAACCGAGGTAAGTAACTAATCATATCTACGTTAAATGAACCTAATACACATACTTTACCTAACACGGCATCATCCTTATCTGTTCTTTCATTAAAACTTTCATTGCACTCAAGAAATTGAATTATTTCTTTTTTAGCAACTTTATCTAGTGTTTCAAATTCGATGTATGCGCCACCATGGCAACGGCTAATAATTCCTTTTTTTGCTAAAGAGTTTAAATCTGCTCTAATGGTTTCTTTAGTGACATTAAGTTCTTTCGATAAAACAGAAACTTTGGCTGATCCAGTATTTTTTAAAATATTAATTATTTTCTTATGTCGTTCTGCTTTCATGCCATTTTACCTCATGGCATTTACTCTAATTTATACCTTGTTACATTAATGTGATTGTACTCATAGGTTCTCCCTGTAAAGCAAAAAAAAGCAAAAAGCATAAAAGTAAAAACAAAAAAAACCAAAAAAGAATAACTAAAGGTAAATCTTCTATTATTATCAAAATAATATAAGAATTGATTAGTTTACTTTATGGAATTTAGACTAAGAGGGAAGTACATAAGTAAATATAATAATTCGGATTATTTATTATATATTTCATAAATATAAAAACTTTAAAATAAAACAAAGTTAAATTAATAAGTTATATTTATAGCTTCATTAATTAAATAAGATAAAATAACCCTAATTAATCGTTATAATCTATTATGGGTAAAATAATGATAGGTTGAGAGAAGGATCACAATTTGAGTAAATGGATTATTCACCAGATAAACAAAAGGGAGCGATTGCTCCCTTTTTAGACTTGCTGCCAAACCTATTATGTTTGGCAGCAAGTCTAATTGGTTTTGAAAATACATTAGGAAAATCAACTCATTGATTTTCGGCTGATAACACAAAGCGGGAAAAACCACGCTTTTATCCCGCTTTGTCAACAACCTCAAAAGGGAGCGGTTGCTCCCTTTTGGTCATAGTAATTGACTGCCGTTAACTATTCCGCTTTCGCTGGCAACCCTTTCTTTTCGTGTACCATCATCAGTGCTTGTTCAACACTGCGCTCGATGATAGGGCGACGTTGGTCATTCTCTGGCAGTAGTTTTAACATCATTTGCCAAGCAGAAATGGCTTCAGCGTAGCGTTCTTGCTCAAACGCATTGAATGCAAAAATGCTCAACGCTTTCACATTGGTACGGTCTTCTGCAATCAGCTTTTTAAGTAGTTCCGCACCTTGACGGTTATCTTCTGGGTCAGAAGAGCGCGTCAAAACTTCCGCATAGCCCATCACTACATTTTCATTTTTAGGTGCTAGGCGATAAGCACGGCCATAGGCATCGGTTGCCATGGTCGCATTCCCCAACACCATACCAATACGGCCTAGCATTTCCCACGCTTCTACATTTTGCGGGTCTTCTTGAAGGCGAGTACGTAGACCTAAGGCGAGGTGTTCCATTTCCGCATTATTAAGTGGCGGCTCTGACGGGTCTAGCGCTCTATCTAGCAAGGCCGGAGCTTGTTGGTAGGCATTATTCCAATCCGCCACTTTCTCGTAGCTACCTACCTGATAATAAGCACCACCCGCAACACCTAATGCAATGATAAAACCGGGTAAATAAACCCAATTGCTAGTGCGAGAGGCCTCAGGTAATGATTCTTCATCACCCTGCTCAACCTGTTTTAATCTAACGCGTTTTTTAGAACGGGCAAAAATGATCCAACCGCCTACCGCTATCGCAACAAACGGTAATCCCCACAGCATAACCGTTAGCGGTGTCAGCGGTGGGTTATAAGTGACGAAGTAACCATAACGGGCAACCATGTAATCAACAATTTCATCACGGTTCTTGCCTTCTTTCATTAACTCATACACTTTTTGGCGCAAGTCCAGTGCAATCATTGAGTTAGAATCTGCAATGCTGTTGTTTTGGCATTTAGGACAGCGCAGTTCCTCGGTTAATTTACGGAATTGCTGCTCTTGTTGTTCATTATCGAAAGTAAAGACTTCTGTCGATGCATATGTCACCGTTGCACTTAACGTTAACATCAATAAACCCAGTAAATACCTCATTGGTTCGCCTCCTGATTATAGCGCTCCCAAAGGGGTTTAAACTCTTTTTCCCAAACGCGCTCGTCCATTGCCCCTGCGTGACGATAACGGATCACACCATTACCATCAATTAAGAACGTTTCAGGTGCCCCATATACCCCTAGGTCAAGGCCTAACATCCCTTCACCATCAAATAAGCTTAAGGCATAAGGGTTGCCCAACTCACGCAACCACACAATGGCTTTATCCCGTTTATCTTTATAGTTCAACCCAACCACACGAACACCCTGTGCAGACAACTTATTCAAATATTGATGTTCTGCTCGGCATGTTGGGCACCATGTTGCCCAAACATTCAATAAGATAGGTTGCCCTTGTGTTAATACATCAGATTCGTAGTGCTGCCCCGGGTTTTCTAATGATTCAAGACGAAAAACAGGCACTGGCTTACCAATTAAAGCAGATTCTAATAAACGAGGGTCATCCCCTTCTGCATTACGCATCAATTGCCATAACAGAACCGCGGCAATTCCTGCAAAAATAATAAAAGGAATTAAGAAGACTTTGCGGTTCATGCTGTTTCCCCTTGTAATTTACGGCGACGATAACGTGGGTCAAACAAGCAGAATAACGCACCAATAGCCATTAATACGCCACCAGACCAGATCCAACGAACAAACGGTTTATAATACAAGCGCATAGTCCATGTATCTTTAGCAATTTCCTCACCCAATGCAGCATATAAATCGCGAGTAAAACCACCATCTATCGCCGCTTCAGTCATAACAGCTCGACTAACACTATAAAAACGTTTTTCTGGCATTAAAACACCGATGACTTTGTCTTTTTCCTTCACTGAAATACTGCCAATGACACCTTGGTAGTTAGGGCCATCAGCTTCTCGTACTCCATTAAATACAAAGGTATAAGCACGAATTGAAATGCTATCACCCGGCTTCATTTTCACGTCACGCTCAATACTGTAATTTTGGCTAAAGGCAATACCGACGATAGTTACCGCCAAACCTAAGTGCGCCAGTACCATTCCCCAGTAACTTGGTGTGAGCTTGATTTTCTTACTGATGCGGACTCGCATTTCTGCGAAGGCAAGAATAGCAATCCAGCACGCCATCATTAAGCCGACAACCGTTAGGGCTTCTACCCTATCTTCCATCAATAATGGCAGAGCAAATGAGAGAATAACGGTTAAAACAGTTGCAATGATTAATAACTTTTTAATCGCCGCAGGGCGGTCACGCCCCCAACGTACGAGTGGCCCAATTCCCAGTAACAAGGCAAATGGCACCATCAACGCGATAAACATGGTATTAAAGAACGGTTCACCAATGGAAATCGTACCTAGACCAATTTGTTTATGAACCAACGGTAGCAAAGTACCGAGTAACACGACTAACATCGCGGCTGTTAGGATAACGTTATTGCCCAATAACATGGATTCACGGGACCATAGCGCATTGTTAACTCTTGAGCGTACTTTGTGCCCACGCAGTGCAAACACTAATAAAGAGCCGCCAATCACTAACACCATGAAGGCTAAGATGAATAACCCTCGAGATGGGTCTGAGGCGAAGGCATGTACGGAAACCAGTACCCCCGAGCGGACTAAGAAAGTCCCGAGCAAACACAATGAGAAAGCAAAAATCGACAATAATAGTGACCATGCTTTAAAAGTGGCTCGCTGCTCAGTCACGGAGAGTGAGTGGATCAATGCTGTTCCCACTAACCATGGCATAAAGGAAGCATTTTCCACCGGGTCCCAGAACCACCAGCCCCCCCAACCTAATTCATAATAAGCCCATGCGGAACCTAACATGATCCCTAGCGTTAAAAAGAACCATGCTGCCATCGTCCAAGGGCGAGCAAAACGCGTGAAAGAGCTATCTAACCGGCCACTTAACAATGCAGCAATCGCAAAGGCGAATGCCACTGAAAAACCGACATATCCCATGTATAACAATGGTGGGTGGAAAATCAGCCCTGGATCTTGCAGTAATGGATTGAGGTCACGCCCTTCAATCGGAAAGGCGGGTAGCGTGCGCGAAAACGGATTTGAAGTGAAGATGATAAACAGCAAAAAACCAACGCTAACCATCCCCATAACAGCTAAAACACGAGCAACAATGTCGAGAGGCATGCGATAACTACAAATTGCCACCGCAAATGTCCAGCCACTCATTAATAATACCCAAAGTAATAATGAGCCTTCGTGAGCTCCCCATGTTGCCGCAACACGATACCAAATAGGTAATTGCGTATTAGAGTTATTGGCAACATAAGTGACTGAGAAATCATTAACAACAAAGGCATTCACTAATACTAGGAATGCCCCTGTTACACAAAGAAAAAGTAACCATGCTAATGGACGTGATGATGCCATTAAGCGTGCATCATTGCGCGCCACTCCCCATAGCGGGTAGAAAGACAGCAAAACGGCGAGACCTAATGCCAAGCACAGTAAAACGCTACCAATTTCAGGGATCATGATGCATTGTCCTTATAGGCAGCAGCTGGCCTGCGATGGTTTTCTTGCATCGCTTTTTCAACCTCTGGTGGCGTATAGTTTTCATCATGTTTCGCAAGCACTTCTTTCGCTAAAATATGATTATTCTCTTGTAATTCCCCTTGAACAACGACACCTTGCCCTTCTTTGAATAAGTCGGGCAAAATTCCATGATAACTTACGTTAACCTCACCTTCGGCATCATAAACAGTGAAAGTGATATTGACAGCGTTAGAGACAGGGTCAGAATCACGTACTACACTACCTGGCATGACCATGCCACCGACACGTAAGCGTTGCCCAACTTCAGGGATTTGCTGAGTTTCTCGCTTACCATAAATGATTTCACCGGGGGTATAAAACAAGTCAATGCTTGAGCGTAATGCATAGAGAATTAATGCGAGGGTTAGCCCCACACCAACCAATATGGAACAGATCAGCCAAAGTCGGTTACGACGACGAATATTCACACTCCCTCCCTACGCGCTCTTGCTGCTTTTTGCCTGACTTCACGAGCTTGCTGTTGAATAATTGCATTTATTATCATTTTTCTTTGTATATACGTATGCAAACAGAGTAACAAAATAGGTATTAATGTCAGCGCAACCGCCAGCCATACATAAAAACCATAGCCGCCCATCGCCCAAAATTCACTCCAAGATGCAAATGCGCTAGTCATGATTGACGTCCTTTTTTATTCACAATATCTAATACCCATGGACGGTTACGTTCTAACATCAATAATTGGCTACGTAAACGGATTAACGTTAATGAGATAAAAAGAAATAGGTAACCAAGGATAGCTAAACGAAGTGGTGTACGCATAGCAGGGTTGATGCTTTCTTGCATGCGAGTCGAAGGTTGGTGCAAGGTTTGCCACCATTCAACTGAATAATGAATGATAGGTAAGTTAATCACACCAATTAATACTAAAATTGCAGCGGCCTTTCCTGCGGTGCGACGGTCATCAAACGCATGCCATAAAGCAATAATCCCCACATACAGAAAAAACAGAATTAATTCAGAGGTTAAACGTGCATCCCATACCCACCATGCACCCCACATTGGTTTACCCCATGTCGCACCTGTAACTAATGCAATAAAGGTAAATACCGCCCCTATTGGTGCCATCGCCGCTATCGCCAATTCCGAGACTTTCATTTGCCAGACTAGCCCAACAAAAGCAGTAATGGCCATCGTGGCATAAATTCCCATCGACCACATTGCGGCAGGAACATGAATATACATAATACGATAGCTTTGGCTTTGAACTTTATCGGTTGGCGCAAAACCAAATCCCCAAATCCATCCCACCGCTAAACAAATTACACTCAATATAATAAACCACGGTATTAGACGCCCACATAACCGATAAAGGTTGACTGGGATGGCTAGTTGATGAAGCTTTTTCCACATAGTTTAATTACCCTGATTTATTATATTGTTAGTAAATGCTGCGTGACAGCATCATACAATACACATTAAAAAAGCAAATATATTGATTTAACACAAATATAACTTAGGCTGATCATACTCAAACGCATAACCAGCCTATTTATTGATCATTACTTATAATTCATCGATGTAACTCATCATAAAATGATTACCTTGAATTAAAAGCCAGGTTCAACTTCACGCATGTCCGGCAACTTATGGGCGATCCCTTTATGGCAGTCAATGCAGGTTTTACCATCCGTGATGGCTTGGTCATGCATTTTGGCTGCAACTCCTTTTTGTGCTGTAAAGTCCATATACTCAAAGTTATGGCAGTTACGACACTCTTGTGAGTCGTTATTTTTCATTCGTCGCCACTCACTTTGCGCCATCGCTAACCGATGGTCTTCAAATTTTTGTGGCGTATCAATGATGCCAAAAATTTTTCCGTATAACTCTTTACTCGCTTGAATTTTACGCACCATTTTGGGACCAAACTCATGCGGTACGTGACAATCAGGGCAAGTTGCGCGGACACCACTACGGTTAGTATAGTGAATAGTATCCATATATTCTTCATAGACATTCTCACGCATTTCATGGCAGCTAATACAGAACTCTTCCGTATTGGCCATTTCCATACCGGTATTGAAGCCGCCCCAGAAAATAACACCACTCACGAAACCAATCAGCAATAAGGTTCCTAATGCTAATCGGCTTGGCCTACGCCACCAGCGCCATACTCGGCCGATTAACCCAAACAAGCCCTTTTTCTTCGGCTTGTCATCATTTGTTTGCTTATCATTGTTATTTGACATAATTCCCCCTTATTTCCCAAAACCTTTGGATGGGGTAAATGTGTTATCAACAATCGGTGCTGTGTCTGACTGAGGCACGTGGCACTGTAAACAGAAGTAGCGATTTGGTGCAACTTCGCCAAGGACTTTGCCTGTTGCATCCATAAAGTGCGTTGGGCTGACTCTTGGTGCCCCTGTCGTGCGGTAATTTTCCACACCATGGCATTGCAAGCAACGATTAGTATTGGTGGTAATTTGATAACCTTCAACACTATGTGGGATCATTGGTGGTTGATTCACATAGTTTAATGCCATTCTTTCTTGCTCTTTCGGAATATGAATGCTTCCTTCTGACGTACCAGATACTTCTGGTGATTGGGTCAGGTCTACACCATTAGCAGCCCAAACAAGACTGCTTACAACAAAGGCCATTCCAGCCACCCAACGGCTGATCGTCTTTTTCAGGACAGGATTTTTCATGATTTTGCTCCCGAACTCCATCTTAGTGTTATTTTAAAAACATCCTCAGAACAAACATCGATGCAACGACCGCAAGTGATGCAATCTTTATCGGATATCTGCGCTGGAGCTTGTTTATCTAGGACCGGTGCGCGCAGAACTTGCGGCTCCGGACAAATGTGGAAACAGTCCATACAACGGCTACAGTTTTCTTTATTTTCCGCTGTAACAACCAATGCGCCCTTGCACCCTGCCACGCCATATAGCGCACCTAATGGGCAAAGGTGACCGCACCAACCATGTTCCACAACTAATAAATCGAATAAAAACAGTGCAACTAAAACCAATGCACCGCTGCCAAAACCAAAAATTAAACTGCGCCCCATTAATGAAACTGGATTAAGCCATTCCCAAAGTAAGGTACCTGTAATAGCAGAACCGATCAGGATCACGACCAGCAATACATAGCGAATATTGCGCGGTATTGTTGCGGATTGGTTAAAATCAAATTTACGTCTTAACCACGCCGCCGCATCCGTCACTGGGTTTACAGGACAGACCCAACTACAGAAAATGCGCTTACCCAGCAGTGCATAAACCCCGAATACGATAGCAGCCCCAACTAATGCTGAGATCCCCGGTAAGTAACCACTTGCTAAGCTCTCTAAGGTGATTAATGGGTCAGTCAAAGGTACGGTGTCTAACAATAAGCTACTGCTGTAGTTACCATGTAAAATCCATACCCCAAACCATGGCCCACTCAAGAACATCGCTAACACCAGCAATTGGCTTATACGTCTAAACACCAACCATTTGTGGCTCTGCCACCAGCCTTTTTTTGCCTGAGCTTCACGTCCGGCATCACGTTTACGATTCGCCATTGTTACCCTCCAGCCAACCAAAGCGGTAATGGTGTCCTAACTCACCTTTCGCCAGCGACCTTGGTAATACCTTGATAGCTGCCTCTTCCAATACACATGCCTGTTCACATTTACCGCATCCCGTGCAGTAGTTGCTATTGACGGTGGGTAAGAAGCGCGCGTGCTTACCTGTTCGGTGGTTTTGTTCAAGTTCCAATGTGATGGCTTCATCAATCAGTGGACATACGCGGTAACATACATCACACCTTAGCCCTTGAAAGTTCAGGCAGTTTTCCTGATCGAGTAAAACGGCTAACCCCATGCGTGCATCGTTAATCGACTCAATGTCTTTATCCAATGCACCACTTGGGCAAACCTTGGCGCAAGGAATGTCCTCACACATTTCACACGGATTTTCTCGGGCGATGAAGTATGGCGTTCCAGAAGCCAAACCGGATGCCAATGTCGCTAATTTCAACATGTCATACGGGCAGGCTTGAACGCATTGTCCACAGCGGACACATGCACTGGCAAATGCTTTTTCATCAAGGGCTCCCGGCGGACGAAGCTTGACGCCACTCGCACGGGAAGTTTGTTGCTGAAGCCCCAGCACCACACCAACAGCCGCCAACCCACCCGCAGTACGGGCGACATCGCGTAAAAAGCGACGACGACTATTCTGGGACTTAGCCTGTTGAGACTTAGCTTTCTGGGGCATGAGCAATTACACCTTTTCCAGTTTAACGGCACATTTTTTGTAATCCGTTTCTTTTGAAAGCGGATCGGTTGCATCCAGTGTTAAGTTATTCACTAGCTGCGCAGCATCGAAGAACGCCATGTAAACTAAGCCTTTTGGTGGTCTATTACGGCCACGTGTTTCGACAATCGTGGTCACATCACCACGGCGTGAAACCACTTTGACTTTATCACCACGGCGTAAACCTCTCTCTTTCGCATCGATTGGATGTATAAACACAAGAGATTCAGGGAAAGCACGGTGCAGTTCAGGAACACGGCGTGTCATACTACCGGTATGCCAATGTTCTAATACACGGCCTGTTGATAACCATAAGTCATATTCTTTATCTGGCGATTCCGCAGCAGGCTCAAATGGCAGAGCAAAAATCACCGCTTTACCATCTGGTTTACCGTAGAATTGATAACCCGCGCCAGCCTTAACGTAAGGGTCATTTCCTTCGCTATAACGCCACTGAGTTTCTTTGCCATCAACCACTGGCCAACGGATACCGCGCGCTTTGTGGTAGTCATCAAAATCAGCCAAATCATGACCATGACCGCGACCAAAGCCAGCGTATTCCTCGAACAGCCCTTTTTGTAAGTAAAAACCTAATTCACGAGACTCATCATTAAGTTGGTCTTCTGCTAACTCGCTCACAGGGAACTTCGTTACAGCTTGGTTAGCGAATAACACGTCATATAGGGTTTTACCGCGTAATTCAGGTTTTTTCGCGAGTAACTCTTCAGGCCACACTTCATCCGTTGTAAAGCGTTTAGAAAACAGTACCATCTGCATTAAGTCAGATTTTGCTTCGCCTGGTGCCTTAACTTGCTGGCGCCAAAATTGGGTACGACGTTCCGCATTACCGTAAGCCCCTTCTTTTTCTACCCACATGGCTGTCGGTAAAATTAAGTCGGCAGCCAATGCGCTGACCGTTGGGTATGGGTCAGATACCACGATAAAGTTACGTGGGTCGCGCCAACCAGGCATACGCTCTTGGTTGATATTCGGGCCCGCTTGCATGTTGTTGTTACACATTACCCAGTAGAAATTCAATTTACCGTCTTTTAAAGCACGGTCTTGGGCAACGGCGTGTAAACCCACTTTTTCAGGGATCGTCCCAGCAGGTAACCCCCACACACCTTCTACTTTTTCACGGTGTTTTTCATTGGTAACCACCATATCCGCAGGTAAACGGTGTGAGAACGTACCGACTTCACGAGCAGTACCACACGCTGATGGCTGGCCTGTTAATGAGAACGGCCCACAACCCGGTTGAGAAATTTTTCCTGTCAGTAAGTGCAAGTTATACGCTAAGTTATTCGCCCAAACACCGCGAGTGTGCTGGTTAAAGCCCATGGTCCAATAAGAAACCACTTTCGTTTTAGGGTCTGCGTAAAGTTTAGCGAGTTCTTCTAACTGATCTTTTGGAACCCCGGTCATTTCTGCGGTTTTGTCTAACGTATATTCTGCAACAAAGGCTTTATACTCGTCCCATGTCATTGGCTCAGACGCATCAGAACCTGCATTTTTCGCATTTTGTTCGAGTGGGTGAGTTGGGCGTAATCCATAACCGATATCTGTTGCACCACGACGTAAATTCACGTGTTTATCGAGGAATTCCTGATTAACTGCGTTATTTTGAATGATATAGTTTGCAATATAGTTCAGGATCACCAAGTCAGATTGTGGTGTAAAGACGATGCCGTTATCCGCTAATTCAAAGCTACGATGTTTGAAAGTCGATAACACCGCAACACGCACGTCAGGGTTAGACAGACGACGGTTGGTGATACGAGACCACAAGATTGGGTGCATTTCTGCCATGTTTGAACCCCAAAGGACAAACGCGTCAGCATGCTCAATGTCATCATAACAACCCATTGGTTCATCCATACCGAAAGTACGCATGAAGCCCACTACCGCAGAAGCCATACAGTGGCGTGCATTAGGGTCTAAGTTATTAGAACGGAAACCACCTTTGAACAGTTTTGATGCCGCATAGCCCTCCCAAACTGTCCACTGGCCCGAACCGAACATACCAATCCCTTCAGGACCTTTTTCTTTTAATGTGGTTTTGACTTTTTCTTCCATAACATCAAAGGCTTGCTCCCACGTAATCGGTGTGAACTCCCCATTTTTGTCATATTCGCCGTCTTTCATACGCAACATTGGCTGCGTTAAACGGTCTTTTCCGTACATAATTTTTGGTAAGAAATACCCTTTGATACAGTTTAGACCACGGTTTACAGGGGCTTCTGGGTCACCTTGGCTGGCCACAATACGACCATTTTGAGTGCCCACCAGTACCCCACAGCCTGTACCACAAAAACGACAAGGGGCTTTGTCCCATTTAATACTTTCTTGTTGACCAACCACTGCTTTCGCAATGCTCGGTGCGCCAATACCTGCCGCCGCAGCAGCGGCCGCTATCGCATTGGCTTTCATAAAGCTACGACGACTGAGTTTCATAATCTTCCTCACCTTGCTCTTCCTGCTGATGGTAAACCAGCGAAACATCTAGTACGCCGTCAATATCGCGTACTAAATCAATAGTATCTAACAACGTTCTACTACCTTGCCCTTCAACAACCACAATCAGTTTTCCGTTTTCCGGGGCGCTTAGCGCCACTTCACAATGGGAAAGTTGATTAATTTCTTCGGCCACAGTAGACAGTCGCTCACTTTTTACTTGTACTATTAAACTGCACACTTGATAGTTACTGTGCATGTTCATGCTCCACGGTAATGGCTGAAACTGGGCAACCTGCGACGCAAGCACCACAGCCTGTACAACCTGGTGTTTCTACTTTTGGCTGGTATATACCGGCCATTGACGGACGAAAAGAGATGACTTCAGGCTCACAACTGTCTTGGCAACGACGACATTCAATCGAAAGATAAGCAAGACAATTTTGGCCAATCGAAATTGAGATATCCCAAGGTTGGGAATGTTTTGGTAGGAAAATAGGTTCTGGACATGCTGTTGCACATGCATAGCAAAATGTACATTCACCACGCTTAAAATCAACAACAGGGTAGCCCCCTGCTCCTGGTTGGATAATTGCCGTTTCGCAACTTTCAACACAGGCATTGCAACGGGTACACAATTCGATAAATTGCGTTTCACTACCACTCCATGGCGGCCGAACCACTGGGGCTGCACTACGCCACGCACCAGTTAATACTCCCCGACGGGTGAGATCAACCATGTTTTTTTCCTTTACATTGCCAACAAAAAAACTAAAACGTATTGATAAACCGCATTTTTTATATGTGTATTTATGAGAAATATTAACGATAGAGGTTATAAAAATACATACTACCAAGTGGGTAAAAGAGGTAATTACCCGTATACGACTAGAAATGACAACATTTACGTTATTTACTCACCATTAGCTAAAAGTAGCACCAAAATGATAACCAAGTAGGCCTTTTTAATTATTTATTAACATTTTTTTAATATGTATTATTAATTTAAACTCAAGTTTTAATTTTTTAAATTATAATTCCAGCTCAAAACTACCACTAAAGTGGTATGTACAATGTCATTTAGCAAAAAAATATCTGTATTTTTTTTGATATTAAACAACTTTCATTTCTAACTTTATTTTAAAAACAGCACTCAAATATTTAAAATAAAAAAATTATTTTAAAATCAATAAAATAAAATCAGATAACGCCAAATATCAAAATAAGAATCATTACTAATTAATTATTAAAAGTAACAGTTTAAAACTACAGAAAAATAACTATATCAATTTCAATAATACCTATTTTTTATTATTTCCTCACATTCTATTTCCTTATTACAAATTATCTTTTGATCAAAAACAATATTTTTAGTGTGGTTTTTTGTTACACATATAAATTGGCAATGTCTTGGTAGCAGATGAAAGCTTGCTATCAAACCTAAATAACAAAAAGATACCCAAAATAGTTCGAGTCACAGGTCACATTACAACAACAACTCGAAAAATGAAGGGATGACTGGCTAAAATTACTCGAGGCCCTTTTTATGGCAAACATAAGAAATAATGCACTATGCTTATTGAGTCTGGTTGCAGGAATATTTCTCTTTACCTCTGTTCATGCTCAAACTCCGACTAAAGATAGTACATCTACCATCAACGCTCGAAATGAAACTTTCGAAGCTGCTCACCCTGATCAATACCACTCTTGGCGAGCAACATCCGAGCAATCAAACCGAGAAGACGCATTAGCGGAAGACCCTCGCTTAGTCGTTCTCTGGGCTGGATACCCATTCTCACGCGACTACAACAAACCTCGTGGTCACGCCTATGCCATCATCGACGTCCGTGAAACCTTACGAACTGGTGCTCCGAAAGATGCCCAAGATGGCCCGCTTCCGATGGCATGTTGGAGCTGTAAAAGTCCCGATGTGGCTAGGCTTATCCAAGAACATGGCGAAGATGGCTATTTCGAAGGTAAGTGGGCAAAAGGTGGCCCAGAAGTGGTGAATGTCTTAGGTTGCGCAGATTGCCATAAAACCGACTCAGAGGATTTTGCAAAAGGTAAACCAGAGCTAACACTTTCTCGCCCTTATGCAGAGCGTGCAATGGAAGCGATTGGCAAACCGTTTGATAAAGCCAGCCGGTTCGACCAACAGTCCATGGTGTGTGGCCAATGCCACGTAGAATATTATTTCTCTGGTGATAAAAAAGCCGTGAAATTCCCATGGGATAACGGCACCAAAGTGGAAGATATGGAAGTCTACTACGACAACATTGGTTTCTCTGACTGGACCAACTCACTGTCGAAAGCTCCAATGCTAAAAGCCCAACACCCAGAATATGAAACTTGGAGTGCGGGTATTCATGGCAAAAATAACGTGACCTGTATTGATTGCCATATGCCAAAACTGCAAAACGAAAAAGGCGAACTGTATACCAGCCATAAAATTGGTAATCCATTCGACAATTTCGAACAAACCTGTAGCACTTGCCATACCCAAAGCAAACAACAACTGCAAGATGTGGTTGCTGAACGTAAAGTCGCTATCCAAGAGATGAAAATCAAAGCGGAAGACCAATTGGTTCGCGCTCACTTTGAAGCGAAAGCCGCATGGGATGCAGGCGCAACAGAAGATGAAATGAAACCAATTTTAACCGATATTCGCCATGCACAATGGCGCTGGGATTTAGCTATCGCCTCCCACGGTATTCATATGCACGCACCAGATGAAGGCCTACGTATGTTAGGTGGTTCGATGGATAAAGCGGCAGATGCACGTACCAAACTCGCTCGCCTGTTAGGCTCTAAAGGCATCACCCATGAAATTGCCATTCCAGATATTTCAACCAAGGAAAAAGCACAACAAGCCATTGGTTTAGATATGCAAAAAATCAATGCGGAGAAACAAGAGTTCTTAAAAACTGTCGTTCCGCAATGGGATGACCAAGCTCGTAAAAATGACCTATTAGCCAAATAACCATGATTTGCCCCAAATAATGGGGCAATACAACCAATGGAGTGAATATGAGCGTACTACGTTCGTTATTAACTGCTGGGGTGCTGGCAACAGGCTTATTATGGGCAACAGCCGCATCCGCAACCCCACAAATGGCACAAGAAAATGCAGAAGGCCGTTGGGTTGTCACGCAGCAACGCAGTGCTGACAGCGCCTGCTTAGACTGTCATAAACCAGACCAAGAAGGCATGCATGGCACTCACGCAGAAGTGATTAACCCTAACAATAATTTACCCGTGACTTGTACCAACTGCCACGGTAACCCAGGGCCTGATCACCGTGAAGGCGTCAAAGATGTCATGCGCTTTAACAACCCAATGTATAACGTTGAACAACAAAACAGTGTCTGTCTGTCATGTCACTTACCAGAGCAACTACAAAAAGCGTTCTGGCCTCATGATGTCCACGTCACCAAAGTGGCCTGTGCCAGTTGCCATGACCTTCATCCGAAACAAGATACGATGAAGGTACTGACTGATAAGGGCAAAGTAAAAATATGTGTCGACTGTCACTCAGATCAACGCAATAACCCTGATTTCAATCCAGCAGCGGTGAAATTGCGTAAGGAGCAGCCATGAGTTGTTCTCGTCGTCAATTCATTATCTACACAGGAGCACTGGCGGCGGTAGGAGGGGTTGCTAGCCATACGCTAGCTAACACCATGAAAATAGATGGCGTTCGCTACGGCATGGTGCACGATGAAAATCTGTGCATCGGCTGTACGGCGTGTATGGATGCGTGCCGAGAGGTTAACCAAGTACCGGAAGGTGTTTCACGGTTAACCATCATCCGTAGTGAGCCCATAGGCCAATTTCCTGATGTTAAATACCGTTTTTTTCGCCATTCCTGTCAACATTGTGAAAGTGCGCCTTGTGTTGATGTTTGCCCTACTGGTGCCTCTTTTATCGACAAAACAACGGGGATTGTTGATGTAAACCCTGACTTATGTGTCGGCTGCCAATACTGTATTGCTGCCTGCCCTTATCGTGTCAGATTCATTCACCCTATCAATAAAACTGCGGATAAATGTGATTTTTGTCGTAAAACGAATCTAAAAAAGGGTAAGCAACCAGCTTGTGTCGAGTCTTGCCCGACCAAAGCATTAACCTTTGGTAATTTAGATGATCCTAAGAGCGATATTTCGTTGATGCTAAAAGAAAAACCGACTTATCGATTCAAGATTGCACTCGGTACTCACCCCAAAATGTATCGAGTCCCGTTCAAATATGGGGAGGTTAGCCAATGACAACAGCTTCTGCTTTCCATTTTGAATCCTTAGTGTGGGACTGGCCCATTGCCGTTTACTTATTCTTAATTGGTATTTCAGCTGGGCTCGTGGTACTTGCGGTACTTATGCGCCAGTATTATCCCACTGCGGCTGGCAGTGATAGCACTCTCATGCGCACAACACTGATTTTAGCTCCGACAACAATCATCTTTGGGTTATTGATCTTAATTCTCCATTTGACGCGTCCATGGACATTCTGGAAATTAATGTTTCATTACAGCCCAACTTCGGTGATGTCGATGGGGGTAATGTTATTCCAAGTGTATATGGCTGTACTTGTTATTTGGCTTGCTAAAATTTATGAAAAAGAGCTCATGGTTTTACAGCAAAAATGGCTGCCTAAGTTTACGCTTATCCCAAGAATATTAACCCTGCTAAATCGTGCGATGCGTTCTCTGGATATTGTAATGCTAGTCTTGGCTGTTTTGCTTGGGGCTTATACCGGATTTTTACTTTCAGCATTAAAATCTTATCCATTCTTAAACAATCCATTATTACCAGCTTTATTCCTATTTTCAGGAATATCGTCAGGTATCGCGGTATCATTAATGGCAATAGCATTACGCTACCGTAAAAATATCCATAACGACGAAACCGCATTTTTACACCGTATCGAAGGCTTTGTTATTTGGCTCGAGATATTCCTATTAGCAGCCTTTTTTGTCGGGCTAGCGTTAGGGGATGACGGGAAAATTCGTTCATTAATTGCCGCATTAGGCGGTGGTTTCTGGACTTGGTGGTTTTGGATTGGCGTTGTCGGGTGTGGTTTTATTATTCCTCTGCTATTCAAAAAATGGATGGATAAAGGACAAGGTGCAGCAAGAGTATTGATTATCAGTGGTGCAAGCTTACTGGGTGTCTTCTGCTTACGCTTCTTTGTGTTATACGCAGGGCAGTTGACCGTCGCATAACTCACTCAAAAATAAGGGTAATCATTGGAACTAATACTCCCAGAAATTGGCTTTCTCTGCCTCGCATTGGCACTCTGTATTGCCTGTTTCCAAGCATTGTTTGGAGTTATTGGTTTCTTCCGCCATATTCCGAGGCAAATGCCTCGGAATATTCTTTGGACCTACTTACAGTTTCTTTTCTTGCTCGTTGCCTATGTTTGTTTAACTCTCAGCTTTATTCAAAGTGATTTTTCAGTCGTGTATGTGGCGCAACATAGCCACCGGCTATCGCCGCTATATATTAAAATTGCCGCAGTATGGGGAGGCCATGAAGGCTCAATATTTCTTTGGCTACTGTTTATCTCTGCTTGGAGTTGCCTATTTGCATGGTGTTATCGTCGGCAAACTCACCCCGTATTTCCTCTCACATTAACCCTACTCGCTATTATTAGTACCGCATTATTACTGTTTATCGTCTTTTATTCGGACCCCTTTGTTCGCATTTTCCCTCCTGCTATTGAAGGGCGAGATCTCAACCCAATGCTGCAACATTGGGGGTTGATATTACACCCTCCACTACTTTATTTAGGTTATAGCGGGTTAATGGTCGTGACCGCCTTAGCACTTGCATCCACGCTGTGCACGCAATTTAACCAAACAGTTGCAAGGCTCTGTTGGCGCTTTGTCGTTCCTAGTTGGTGCATACTCACTTTGGGTATCACACTGGGTTCATGGTGGGCATACAGTGAACTTGGTTGGGGGGGATGGTGGTTTTGGGACCCAGTTGAAAATGCATCACTGTTACCATGGCTAAGTGCAACTGCGTTATTCCATAGCCTTACCATTTCATACAAAACGGGTCATTATCGTCATTGGTCAATATTACTGGCGATCCTCACGTTTATTTTATCTCTATTGGGCACGTTGATTGTACGCTCAGGTATTTTAATGTCTGTCCATGCGTTTGCTTTAGATAACGTTAGGGCTGTCCCCCTCTTTTTACTATTCAGTTTCCTGAGTTTCGGTGCTTTATGTATATATGGTTGGAAAGCTAAAAACATTGATAATTTACCAACCAAAACTAATCGCCGTCAGCTTTATTTATTACTCACTTTAATCCTATTTTCTACTGTATTATTCATTGTCCTGACGGGCACACTTTACCCGATGATTTACACGTTATTTGGTTGGGGAAAAATATCGGTTGGGGCACCTTATTTTAACCAAGCATTACTACCATTTGGTATTTTGATGCTAATCATAATGGCGGTAAGTGCCATTTATCCGCTCAACAAAACTCGGATTAAAGCCCAATGGCGTATTCTTTTCATTATACTTCTCAGTGTATTAGTAAGCTTATCTCTTTGGTCTAAAGGGATTATTATCGCTCTTTCTTGTGGTTTTTTATTTGCTATTTTACTTATCTTTTGGCTACGACCCATCGATGCTATTCGTCAACAATTCCCTTCCCTTATCGCTCATACAGGGGTTGTGATTTTTGCGGCTGGCATTGCCTTATCCATTGGTAGTCACCATGAAACCAGTGTTAGTCTTTCTGTTGGGCAATCTATCTCACTCGCAGATTATCAATTTCAATTCAACGAGTTGCAACTTGAAGCTAAATCTAATTACACTACCGAAAAAGCCATTATACAAATTAGCAAAGCTAACCAACCATTACACCAGCTAATCACCGAGCGCCGCTTTTATACTGCTCGCCAGCAATTAATGATTGAACCCGGTATATATTGGGGGTGGCTACGTAATTGGTATGCGGTATTAGGTGAGAAAACGGGAACAAATATCTATGCAATACGCCTTTACGTACAAGATGGCATTCAATGGATTTGGAGCGGTGCGTTTGTAATGTGTTTTGGCCTATTAATAAGCTGGATAAAAGGGAGGATAAAAAATGCTTAAAACCCTATTAGCACTATTTTTCCTATGTTGCTCTTTTATATCCAATGCTCAGATTGTTGATGTGTGGCAATTTAATTCTATTGAAGAACAAGAATATTCTTTGCAAATAGCCTCACAATTACGTTGTCCGCAGTGCCAAAACCAAAACTTACTCGAATCCAATGCACCCACTGCAGTAAGTATGCGCCACCAAGTTTTTAAAATGGTTGCAGAGGGGAAAGATAAAGCGCAAATCATGCATTATATGACCGAGCGATATGGCGATTTCGTGCTGTATAATCCTCCCTTGACTATTGGCACCGCACTGCTTTGGGGATTACCGGGCATTGCTCTAGTTGGCATTTTTTATTTCATTTTCAAATTTTATCGCTCACAAAAACAGCCGATTTTAGAGAACAATTTTCACCATCAGCAGGTATTCGAGCAATTATTGTCAGATGATGTAACAGCGCCATCAGTTGCAAAGCAATGGCATATTAATAAATTACTCGCCATATTAATGGTGTCAGTTGTTATTGGTTACTTTTTTTCGCCTCGGTTTGAATTAGCCTACCAGGAATACCAACGTATTTCAGATCCTCTACTCTCATTCACACCATTGCAGCAAGAACAAAATGATTTATTACGCTTGCAAGATGATATTCGCCAATCCCCTAAAAATAGTGAGCTTTGGGCTACACTAGGTGAATACTATCTCTATCAAAATAGTTATGATAACGCATTAATTGCTTATCATAGAGCGTTAAAATATGGAGGAGAAAATGCTCAGATATACTCCGCTATTGCAACCGTTTTATATTACCAAGCAGGTCAACAACTAACAGAAGATGTCAGAGCGGTAATCAACAAAGCATTAAACCTTGATAAACAAGAAATTACTGCTTTAATGCTAGTCGCTTCAGATGCTTTTATGAATGCAAATTATGAACAAGCAATTGATATTTGGCAAAAATTATTAGATAGTAATAGTTCTCGTATTAATCGTTCTCAACTCATTGAAGCTATTCATATGGCAAAAATAATGAAGAACAAAAAATAATAATCTTATTCTATATATTTTCGTTACTCTAGGGATTAATACATACTGAATTATCACAATAGTGATAAAGTATCCTTTTATGAAATGTCTATTTATTTAAATGTGTAATTTTTCGTTTCTTATTGGTTACCATTGTTTCCCTTCTATATTACTTCAAATAATCTTATGTTAGATTGGTAACCGTTAATTATCCCAAATGTAATCCAAGTATATCTCCGTAAGTGAAATCACCAATTAAAAGTTAGCCTATGGCAATGAATTTTTATTCAATTTTTATATTTTGGCATTCATTGGGAGGTTCAAAAATAATAACATAAGAAATAAACACTATGAAAAATAAAATATTTTCATTTTTAGTCGTTGGCCTAATTGCAGGCGCTTCCTTTATAGGAGGCGTTGTAAGTAACTATACACCTGATTTAGATATTGTAGAAAAATCTCAAAAAGCGGTTGAGGATTTTTTAGCATTCCCCAAAACGGCCGAGTATAAAAATGTTAAATATCATGAGATAAGAGAAACCTTAGACCATGGTATGCTAGGTTATGTATGCGGTGAAGTGCTTATTTTCACTAGCCAAAACTCATATTCATTTAAACGTTTTGTGGTCAAAACCTATCTTCATGATGACGGCCGTAATGTTGTTTCTATTCCATTAATTGATAGAGATGATAAAGAATTTCCTAATAATGATTTTAATGTAATTTGGAATAAGTATTGTAATAGTTAAAAATATATAAAACCTAACTGTTTAAATAAGATATTTCCGAGAACCTCTTTAACATTACATTAAAATGTTAAAGAGGAGGAAAAATAAAATATTACATCACAAACCACACTCTAAATAAAAATAGCTTTAAATAACCTTAATATTATCGATAGGTATTTTTATTTATCCACCTTAAGCTAAATTAATTACGCCCTTTTTATGAACATCAATAAATCAATCTTTCAATAATGCTTGCATTTTGTTATAGAGCCTCTGTGCTTTCAGAGCATCTAGACAACATACAATCAATTCAAGCTATCTACTTTTGGATTTTTCCCTTCGCATCGAACTATTTTTTCGATAGTAATTCATTCCTGCTTGATATAAAGTCTCTGCCTTTTTTCAAAGTCGTTACTCTTGGAGGCGAAATGTTTATTGGTTTTGATTACGGTACATCTAACTGTGCTGTCGCAGTCATGAAAAACGGGATACCCACACTATTACCATTAGAAGGCGATAACGTTTATATTCCATCAACCTTATGCGCGCCAACAAGAGAATCAGTTTCTGAGTATTTATTTCGCCATTGTAAAATCTCCCCCTCGAATGAAATCGGACAACAAATTTTAAAAAGATCTATCGCGTTTAACCGTGATGAAGGGATCGATTTACTACCCGAGGACATTGTATTTGGGCAAGCTGCTTTAGATTTATATCTGAGCGACCCTAGAGATGTTTATTATGTAAAATCCCCAAAATCTTTTTTAGGGGCTTCAGGCTTACATGATACTCAAATTAGTTTTTTTGAAGACCTTGTCTGCGCGATGATGAAAAATATAAAGGATACTGCAGAACATTCTTTACAGCAGGTTATTGATGACACAGTCATTGGCCGGCCAATTAACTTTCATGGGCGTGGCGGGGAACTTTCAAATCAACAAGCAGAATCCATACTCTATCGTGCGGCAAAACGCGCAGGTTTTAATCATATTGCTTTCCAGTTCGAACCTGTTGCTGCCGGGCTTGAATATGAATCCACATTAAGTAAAGACCAGATCATCTTAGTCGTTGATATTGGCGGTGGAACAACAGACTGTTCATTAATTCAAATGGGACCGACTTATCGAGGTGCACAAGACAGAACACAATCCTTACTTGCACATAGTGGCCAACGAGTGGGTGGAAACGACCTTGATATTTACCTAGCATTAAAACAATTGATGCCACTTTTTGGGATGGAAAGCCAATCTTTATCGGGCATTAAAATGCCATTTCTACAATTTTGGAACCCGATTGCTATCAATAATGTTGAAGCGCAAAAAGAATTTTACTCACGACAAAATTTGACTGCATTAACACGCTTAAAACAAGATGCAAAAGAGCCTCAAATAATATCTCGATTGTTAGAAGTTTATAATGAAACATTAGGTTATAGCTTAGTACGTAAAGCTGAAGAAGCTAAAATTGCTTTATCGGACACTTCCAGTTATTTAGCTCAAATTAAATTAATTTCTGAAAAACTAGAAGTGAATATTCCACATGAACAAATGGTGGAATCAATTGAATCACCAAAAAGTAAAATGATTGAATTAGTTAAAGAGGCTGTCAATCAAGGTGGGGTCAAACCTGATGCGATTTACGTTACAGGTGGGAGTGCTCGCTCACCAATATTACACCAAGCAATTAGCCAAGAATTACCTAATATTCCTATAGTACGTGGAGACGATTTTGGTTCCGTTACTGCTGGACTAACGCGCTGGGCAGAAACCTGTTTTAAATAAAGCTACAATAGAGCAATAATGCCGCAGAATAAATTACTCAATCAATGAGCTTTATATCTAGACTGCGGCATTGGTTTAAATGTTATTTTTTAACTTTATGGACAATATCAAAGTACTTATCTTTGCTATCTTGCTCTGGATAAATACGATACGTATATTCTTCAGGTGTTACTGTCACATTTTCAACAACACGAGTAAATAAAACTTTACCGTCATCATCTTTCGCTGTTAATGAACGGCTTTTGCCATTTTCATCAAATGACCAGTCACCTTTCATTTTGGGTTTGCCATCGAACGTGGTCATATTAAAAGTCCCGTCTGGATAATATTCGGCAACCCCAAAGAAGTTTGCAACTTGTTTATCTTCTGCATTTACTTCTTTTTTATCTTGATCTAAAGCTTCTGTCGTTACCCAGACTTTGCCTACCATAATTTCTTCGTAAGCATTTAATTTATGTTCTGCTTTCTGTGATTGGCTTGCTGCTGGAGTTGTCGCTGCATTAACAGCAAATGACATAGTAGATACAACAGCAAAAAGTGTAGGTACTAATAATTTTTTCATTTTTATCCTCTAATAAATTAACTCAAACAACAATTTGATTAAGTTTAGATTAGCGATATAAAGCCAACTTTAAAAATTATATTACGTTTATTTACAAGATAACATCTTATTACATTTAATATAGACTGTTTTACAAAATAAAATATAGCACAAACACATTGATTTTAAAATTAATCTCCTTAAATTTAGCTATTAAGTAATTTATTAATCAGCCAGTAACCCGCTTTTCCCGGTGGATTATTCTTAGACCAAACTAAATCCACATCAATTTTACGTGGCCATAAATCATAATTAATACTCACTAAACGGTTATGGCCAAATTGCTTAACTAACCATGTCGGTAATATTGCCCATCCTGCACCTTGTTCTGCCATTTCTAATAATAGTAAATAATTAGGCGCAAACCAGTTCTTTTCACTATTAATAATAATTTGGCTACTACTGCTTAGCCGTAGTTGGCGTGTCATTGTTAAATGCTGATAAGTAATCTTTTTCTCTTTAGCTAATGGATGGCTATTTAATACATATAAACCTAATTCACCTTGAATAGGTAAACGAGAAAAAGAAATATCTGCAGGATATTCTGTTCGAGATTCCATCATACCAACATGAGCCTGTTGGTTTTGGATCATTTCAATAACGGCATTATTTTCTGCAATTAAAAACTCGAACTCAAGATGCGGAAATTGTCTATCTAATGTCGTTACAATATGTTCAGCATGAGGGGGCTGATAAATATCTGAAAAAGCGCAGCTTAATCTTGGTTCTATATCTGGTAGCAGTTCAACTCGAAGCGCTTGAAGACGCTCATCTGCCGATAAAATATCCTCAACTAAACTCAAAACTTTTCTACCTGCAAAAGTTAATGTTGATTCACGTCCCTGCCTATCGAATAACAAAAAGCCCAAGTCGTCTTCAAAACCACTGATTGTCGTACTCACAGTTGATTGGCTTTTATTTAATTTACGAGCCGCAGCAGAGAATGACCTTAGGGATGCCGCCTCCACAAAGGTACGCAATGTTTCTATAGAATAATTCATAAGGTATCGCTTTTTCCGATGGCTGCCATTTTGTATATATATAAAAAAAAGCAAATAATTGCACCCGATTTTTACCCAAAAAATAATTTTCCATATCTTTGAGGTAGTTATGAGCAAGTATACAAAAACATTAACTGAACGAATTTTTCATGCAGTTTCATTTGAAGTCATCGCGATCGCGATAACTGCACCGGTCAGTGCGTGGCTTTTAGGACGCTCAATTTTCCAAATGGGAACAGTCGCTATTGTCTTGTCGACACTGGCAATGCTATTAAACTTATTTTATAACATGGTCTTTGATCGTTATTGGCCCTTATCCAAAGGGCCTCGCCCAGCCAAAGTACGCATTTTTCACGCCGTTGGATTTGAATTGAGCTTTGTGATCATGGGTGTACCAATGCTGGCGTTTTTACTTAAAATGTCATTCTTAGACGCATTCTTACTTGAAATCGGCTTTTTTGCCTTTTTCTTATTTTATACTTATGCGTTTAATCTTGTATATGACATCTTACGTGAGCGTTGGTTTGCGAATAAAGAAAATGCAATACGCGTCTCAGAAACAGCGGTTAAACGTTCTTAATTTTAATTAAATATTCAAACACCGTGTAGCTTATCTATACGGTGTTATTTATGTATCATAAATACGATAAACACGCCGAAATAATTCTCTCTTTTTTTTTGCAAAATGATGAATGCGTTTTATGCACTCATCATATGCATAGATGTCAATTCCATCATTGAACATGATCACCTATATTGACGCCATCGTAATGATTAGTCCTACGATAACTTTATAAAAATACTACTTAGATGCGTTTATCTATCAATAACAGACCTAAGTTCGAGTGCAGTAAATAGAAGTTAAACATTAAATTCCTTCATTTTTTAGAACTCATTTATATAAAGTTATCCATTATTTTATCCAAAGTTTAGGCAATGTTATTTAAAGGTATTCAGATGAACAAACTATTTATTTCTTCTGCACTTTTTCTGGTATTTAATTTAAGTGCTCAAGCAGACGTAACCACCCATAAAAATGCCATTATTTCACTCAGTTTTATTGAAAATAATACCGCTTATGCAAATCAAGCCGCTATTGCTAACCATGCAAAAGCCGCTAATTTATCACCTAATGGTATCCAAGGTATTACGAAATCTTTTGCACAGATGAATTCGCATGAAAAAGCCGCTACTGCATTAAGTTTTAATGAAAATAATATGTCCGCAGCGAACCAAGCAGCCATTAATTCACATCTAAAAGCTGGTAATTTAGCAACAGATAAAATTAATGGTATCAGCAAAAGTTTTTTAGCAATGGATGGACATGAAAAAGCCGCAGTCGCGTTGAGTTTTACCGAAAACAACCAATCCCCTTCTATCAAATCCGCTGTACAGCAACACTTAAGCAGGAGTCAGACAAAATAATAAAATAGAGAATGATATTTAACTGATTTATCACACAATTAATCTTATTAAGGCTTGGTGACTCACCAAGCCTTTTTCATTTTAAAATTATACTATTAAAAATCAATGCATTAATAGTAAATAACATATACCCACCAAAGTTGATAATAACTATCATTTGCAATTGATAATTATTAACATATAATTCGAATCGTTATTTTATCTTATGAGTTATAACTCAAGCATAACTACTTAAGAGCTGTTTTGGTCTACCCTCTTTAGGTTCAACAAGAAAGAATATTGAGGTCTTATGATGAGTCGAAAATTAATCACTTTTACGCTATCCATAACACTGCATATTCTTGTTATTGGGTACTTAACCTATGTTACGGCTCAATCATTATCCTTAAAAAACCAAGCACAACAGGATGCGCCGATTATATCGATCGCATTAACTCAAGCGGTTAACGTTGCAGAACCTGAAGAGCTCCTTCAACCGATAGAACTCCCTAGTGAGGTAAAAATAGAACCCAGCCCAATTATTGAAAATGCCGCCGTTGTTGTGCCTAAAAAGCAAAAAAAGGTGATCAAAACACAAAAAGAACCCGTAAAACCCAAAGAACTCACTAAAAGAACTGAAAACCCCAGCAAACAAGCTGATTCCGAAATTAAAAATGATTTGCCAATCGCACAACAACAAAAAGCCGGTGACCTTGTTTCTTCTCAATCAGCAGGAATTAAAGGCCCCAAAAACCAACATGCGACTAGTGACACGAATAGCCAACTAATTAATGCCTATCGAGAAAAACTGCGCCAAGAAGTTGAGCGAAACAAGCAATACCCTCGCCGCGCAAAAAAAATGAAAAACCGTGGTATCGCAACTATTCAATTTCAATTAAGCCAAACCGGAGAAATTAGTTTAATTCGCTTAGCAAGCAGTTCAGGAAATGATTTATTAGATCAAGCCGCTTTACTTGCAGTACAAAAAAGCCGCTCTGTCGGTAAGCCACCAGCAGGTTTTGCTCAATCTATCACTCTCAATATTGAATTTAATTAACCAACACTGATAATAACAATTATTTTCAATAAAAAAGTACACCTTAATTGGATATTAGATGTTCACTTTATAGTTAGTTATTCTGTATTTATTTTTCATTCCAAAAAATAATAATAAATTTTATTGTTTTTTCAGAGCAATCAATGATCCTAGAGAAATTTATTATTATTTTCCAACTATATGACTAAAAGTCTTCTCCCTATTTTCCGTAAATGGCCTTACCGAGAGAAATATTTTCTCTACAAAACTCAATATTAACATTTCTAAATTTTTAGACACGAGCAATAAAAATAAAACCTGTTTTTATTCATAACGTTATAATGATATCAATTATCATTAATATTTATTATAAAAAAGTTACCAGTTTTGCAAATATAACTTCGTTGATATGGCGCAAAAAAAACTAAATATGTCAGAGTAAGATAGCCCCTGAATAACACTATATTTAATATGGTCATAAAGGCTAATATCAATGAATACAAAAAATAAATTATTAAATAGCCCTATCTCAAGGCGCAATGTCGTGAAATCTGGCGCTGCTGGCGGTTTATTTGCTGCAGTTGGCGGTTTATCACTTCCTTTTAATGCAAAAGCAATCGATACCTCTCAAAACTCAACATCCCCTGAAGAAAAAGCCGTTTGGAGTTCATGTACCGTTAATTGTGGTAGCCGTTGCCTATTACGCCTCCATGTGCGTGACGATGAGGTATATTGGGTTGAATCTGATACCACGGGAAAAGATGAATATGGTAATCATCAAGTCAGAGCTTGCCTGCGTGGTCGCTCAATCCGCAGAAGAATGAATCACCCAGATAGATTGAAATACCCAATGAAACGTGTGGGTAAACGTGGTGAAGGCAAATTTGTCCGAATTTCATGGGAAGAAGCCCTTGATACTGTTGGTAATAGCTTACGCGATATTCTAAAAAATTATGGTAATGAAGCCGTTCACGTTTTATATGGTACTGGCGTTGATGGCGGTAATATCACCAACTCAAATGTTCCTTATCGCTTAATGAATTCATGTGGTGGTTTCCTGAGCCGCTACGGCAGTTATAGTACTGCACAAATTCGTGCAGGTATGAATTACCTATACGGCTCCCAAGAAGCAAATAGCCCCGATGATATTGCAAATACAAAACTAGTTGTGATGTTTGGTAATAACCCTGCTGAAACTCGTATGAGTGGCGGAGGTGTCACTTATTATGTCGAACAAGCGCGCGAACGTTCAAATGCACGCATGATAGTCATTGACCCTCGTTATAATGACACTGCTTCTGGTAGAGAAGATGAATGGTTACCTATTCGTCCTGGTACTGATGGTGCACTTGCTGCCGCATTGGCTTACGTGATTATTACTGAGGATATGGTCGACCAAGAGTTTGTCGATAAATACTGTATCGGCTATGACGAAAAAACCTTGCCAGCTTCGGCACCTAAAAATGGTCACTATAAAGCGTATATTTTAGGCCAAGGTGCTGATGGTATTGCTAAAACACCACAGTGGGCCGCTAAAATTACAGGTATCCCAGCAGATAAAATCATTAAGTTAGCCCGTGAAATAGGCCAAGCAAAACCCGCTTATATTGTTCAAGGTTGGGGTCCTCAACGTCATTCAAATGGTGAACAAACCGTTCGAGCAATTGCCATGTTAGCCATTATTACTGGTAATGTTGGCATTAGTGGTGGAAATTCAGGCTGTCGTGAAGGTACTTATGATTCCGGTGTTGAATGGTTCCCGATGCTCGATAACCCAGTAAAAACTCAGATTTCTGTTTTCACATGGACTGATGCCATCGAACGCGGTACCGAAATGACAGCTATTCATGATGGTATCAAAGGGAAAGATAAATTAGATGTTCCCATTAAATTTTTATGGTGCTATGCCAGTAATACATTGATAAATCAGCATAGTGATATCGCTCGCACCCATGAAATTTTACAAGATGACAGCAAATGCGAAATGATTGTCGGCATCGACCACTTCATGACGGCCTCTGCAAAATATTGCGATATTTTACTACCTGATTTAATGCCTACCGAACAAGAAGATCTTATTCCTAGCGAGTCCGCAGGAAACATGTCGTACATGATCTTAGGCCAACCAGCCACTAGCGCTAAATTTGAGCGTAAGCCCATCTATGAAATTTTGTCAGAAATAGCTAAACGCTTAGGCCCTAATGTCGAACAGAAATTTACCGAAGGCCGCACCCAACACGAATGGGTTAAATATTTATGTGAAAAAAGTCGCGAACGCTTCCCTGATATGCCAACTTATGAAGAAATGAAAACCGTGGGTATTTTCAAGCACAAATGCCCAGATGAGCATGTCATTGGATTTAAAGCCTTCCGAGATAACCCTCAAGCTAATCCACTGAAGACGCCTTCAGGAAAAATAGAAATTTACTCAGAAAGCCTAGCTGAAATAGCAAAAACATGGCAATTAGCACCAGATGATGTGATTGACCCGCTGCCAATTTATACCGAAGGCTTTGAAAGCCATACCGATAGTCTTAATAAAAAATACCCATTACAAATGACAGGGTTTCACTATAAAGCCAGAACACACTCAAGTTATGGCAACATTGATATCTTAAAACAAGCTTGTCGCCAAGAAATATGGATTAACCCTATAGATGCCAAAGCACGTGGTATTAAACAGGGTGATATGGTCAAGGTTTTCAATGACCGAGGTGAAGTTCATATTCCAGCGAAAGTGACACCACGGATCATGCCAGGCGTGACTGCTATGGGCCAAGGGGCTTGGTTAGATGCCGATATGTTTGGCAAAAAAGTAGACCAAGGCGGGTGTATTAATGTCCTCACGACTCAACGCCCTTCACCGCTTGCTAAGGGGAACCCTCAGCATACTAACTTAGTTGAAATTGCAAAACTATAAGGAGCCCGGTATGTCACAACAATATGGTTTTTATATTGATACACAACGCTGTACGGGCTGCAAAACGTGCGAACTCGCCTGTAAAGATTTTAAAAACTTATCCGCTGATGTTCATTTCCGTCGTATTTATGAATATGCAGGCGGCGACTGGACAGAGCAAGATGGTGCATGGCATCAAAATGTATTCTCTTATTATCTTTCCATTTCATGCAACCATTGTGAGGACCCTGCTTGCGTTAAAGTTTGCCCAAGTGGCGCGATGCACAAACGTGAGGATGGCTTTGTCATTGTCGATGAAAGTGTTTGTATTGGTTGCCGTTATTGCCATATGGCATGTCCTTATAGTGCACCTCAGTTTGATGCAGTTAAAGGGCATATGACTAAATGTGATGGCTGCTATGAACGTGTGGCTGAAGGCAAAAAACCCATTTGTGTTGAGTCTTGCCCGCTACGTGCATTAGATTTTGGGCCCATTGAAGAGCTACGTGCAAAATACGGCACAATCAATGAGATAGCACCTCTACCCGCTGCACATTATACCAAACCCAATATTGTGTTAAATCTCAATGCAAATTGCCGTCCTGTTGGTGACACCACAGGTTATTTAGCGAATCCGGAGGAAGTTTAAAATGGGCGCAGGCTTACATGAATATCCGTTAATCTTCTTCACCGTTATAGGCCAAAGTGTTGCTGGTGCATTTATTCTCATGGCTCTGGTATTGTTAATAAAACCCTTACAAGAGCAGCATCATAAAATAGTGATGAGCATGTTTGGTTTGTGGGCGTTAATGGGAATTGGCTTTTTACTATCCATGTTGCATATGGGTTCGCCGATGCGTGCCTTCAATTCAATGATACGTGTTGGTCATTCCGCTCTGAGTAACGAAATAGTCAGTGGCTCAATATTCTTTGCCTTAGGTGGAATATATTGGTTACTGTCATTATTGAAAAAAATGCCCAAGTCTATTGGTACTATTTGGTTAATTATCACTATCATTTTTGCGGCAATATTTATTTATGCCATATCCCGCGTTTACCAAATTGATACCGTCCCAACTTGGTTTAATCACTATGGTAGTTTGCAATTTATCCTAACCAGCTTTATTGCAGGGCCTGTTCTTGCCGCATTTTTATTACGCATAGCAAGCTATGATATCAATAACGTCCGTTTCTTTACATTAATCAGTATTGTTGCAGTGGTTGCGAGTAGTATTTTGGTGACGGCACAGGGGTTTGAATTAGGCTCTATCCAAAGCTCTGTACAGAAAGCATCAGAGCTTGTTCCAGATTATGCTTCACTGATGGGTTGGCGTACTGTTTGCTTAACATTAGGGCTAGCTTTCTGGATTTACCCACATGTTAAAATGAAAAACCCTTCAATTATCGGGCTATTAGTCGCCGTATTATTGGTGATTTTTGGTGAATTGATTGGTAGAGGCATTTTCTACGGGCTACATATGACGGTAGGTATGGCTATCGCCGGATAACGACTATTCCATTGTTTTTACGATGATAAGGGGGCTAATTACCTTCTTATCATCGACAACAATCGCATGTTTCGCTACGATCGCACCAAAGCGTCATCATCAACATAGCAAGTGGACAAATATGGAACAAAAATTATTGGCAGATTTTTCGCTTTGCGCGCAAACTTTGGGGGCATTATTTTATTATGACCCTTCTGATGCACGCGTAAATAAACTAATTGATTTATTTACGACGAGCGAATGGTTAGCTGAGTGGCCATTTACTCAGGATTATGATTGCCAACGTATTGATAAACTTTTTCAAGATAGTCTTTCTGAATCAGAAACTTTACAAGAAGCCTACCAGCGCTTATTTATTGGCCCTTATGCATTACCTGCACCACCTTGGGGTTCTGTTTATCTTGATAAAGAAAATGTTATTTTTGGTATTTCGACACTTGAATTAAGAGCATGGCTTCGTAATAACCAAATCAATATTGAATTAAATCAAAAAGAACCCGAAGATCATGTGGGGCTAATATTTCTTCTCACTGCCTGGGTGATTGAAAATAAACCAGAACTGTTACGTGAATTACTAGAAATACATTTTTTACCTTGGGTATATCGCTATTTAGAAAAAATGCAATTGCAAAGCGGGAATGCTTTTTATGAAGCCACTGCGCTGCTGGCGACAGAAACTTTAAGACATATCCAACAAAGCGCTCAATTAACCCCAGCGAATAAAGAGCTTTGTCTTTAGTTTTATATCGTTCAAATAAGCATTTTGTGAAGTAAAAACCCTCTAAATAAATCAGACTATTTAGAGGGCTTAAAATATTATGGGCGTTTTTTAGGTGTGTGGTAGGTATCACTCAGAAGTAAAAATGCGTTACTAATGGCCTAATTACTGTACCTGCGATAAAGCAAAATCGGCATCAGCGAGTAAATCATCTATATCTTCACAGCCCAATGAGAACCGCAATAATCCATCCGTTACGCCTTGCAGTAATCTTTCCTCTTCAGGGATACACGCATGAGACATCATTTTAGGGTAGGAAATAATTGATTCAATTCCCCCTAAGCTGACCGCAACGAGTGGAATACGAATTGCTTCTAAAAATTGTTTTACATTGTCATAGCTACCCAAATCAAAGGAAACCACCATTCCGCCATTTTTGGACTGTTGCATATGAATCATATGGTTTGGGTGTGAAGCTAACCCCGGATAAAAAACGCGTTGTACTTTTGGGTGCTCATTCAGATATTCTGCAAGCTTTTGCGCATTTTCACTAGCTCGTTCAACTCGCATTGCCATTGATTTTAAACCACGCATCGTCAGCCAGCTATCAAATGGAGCTGCAATACTGCCAATAGCCACCGCAGACTTATGTAACCACCTCGCATATTCAGGGTTATTCGTTGCTACTGTCCCCAAGATCACATCACTATGGCCATTTATAAATTTAGTCGCACTATTAATAGAAAAATCAATTCCAAGAGAGATAACATCTGATAACAATGGCGTCATAAAGGTATTGTCACAGATGGTAATAATATTATGCTGTTGCGCAATTTCAATAACAGATTTTAAATCAGTCACTTGTAATGTGGGGTTAGATGGCGTTTCAAAATAAAACGCTTTGGTATTCTCCGTTATTGCTTGCTGATAGTTCATTGGGTTAGTCGCATCAACAAATGTCACTGAAATGCCATAACGAGGCAGAAATTCAGTCATTAACTGGAAAGAACCACCGTAAATATTTTTGCAAGCAACAATATGGTCACCCTGGCTAAAATTAAGTAATACTGCGCTTATTGCTGCCATTCCTGATGAAAAAATCTCAGCAAATTTCGCGTTTTCAATCGCGCAAATTGCCTCACTTAATGCATCTCTTGTTGGATTGGAAAAACGCGAATAAATATGGTCGTAACTTTCCTCAATATTGGCTTGTGAAAATGTGGATGATTGATATAACGGAATAGAAGAACTTCCGGTATATTTATCTGTCATGGGGTAACCATGAATAACCTTGGTATTAATTTTCATAAGTAAATCGCATTATCAAAAGTCTATTTAATCGTTGCTACATTGATTTCAGAATAAGCAAAAATAGCGGGGGCTCCGCCAGTATGAATAAAAAGTAATGGCTGATTGCCATCAATACTTTCTTTTAAAATATGATCAACTAAACCCGCCATGGCTTTACCGGTATACACAGGGTCAAGTAGTATTCCTTCTTTTTGAGCTAATAGCTCAATGGCTTGTTGGCCCTTGTTATTCGGCTGACCATAGCAAGGTGAAAAATACTGATCCCACAGATTCACTTTAGGAAAATCTGTCAGGTTTAATAATTTACCAATTTCCTGCTGTAAGGTTTCTACCTTAGGTTGTTGCTGCGCAACTGTTCTTGAAACGGTAACACCTATCACTGGAGTTTGAGGAAATACCGATTGTAATCCCATAGCTAGCCCTGCATGCGTTCCTGCGCTACCAGAAGCAACAATAACTGCGGAAAATTCAATATCTTTAGGAGTCTGCTCGGCAACTTCTAATGCACAATTAACATAACCTAATGACCCTAAAGCATTAGAACCACCAATAGGTACAATATAAGCATCTTGCAATCTAAGGGATTCAACTAACGCTTGCATTTGTAAGCTTGGGTCGGTTAACTCATCACAAAAATAACAGCGGGCATTAAATAAATCTGTCAGTTGTTTATTACCATTTGTTAAAAATAATGAATTCAAACTCTGTAATGGGTTTTCTAATAATGCGACACATTCCAGACCATACATTGATGCTATTGCAGCTGTTTGGCGAACATGGTTTGATTGAATAGCCCCTGCCGTAACAATCACCTTAGACTTTTTTTGTATCGCATCTGCAATAATATATTCCAATTTTCGCAGTTTATTGCCCCCCATTGCTAGGGGGGTCATATTGTCACGCTTAATATAAATATCACGGCCTAAATATTCTGAAAGATTATTTAATTTTGCTAACGGTGTTGGTCCTCGAAGTAGATCTATTTTATTTATTGCAGCTAATCGTTGTCTAATGCTCATTATATTATTCACCTTATTAATATGTGAAACCTAAATAGAGATAAACCATCAGCGCAAAAGCGGCAGTCACCGTGGCATAAGGCATTTGGGTACGAATATGCTCAATATGGTCACAATCTGTTGCCATAGAGGCCACAATCGCATCACTGGAAATGGGTGATGTCATATCCCCATAAATTGAACCTGCTATTGCGGCACCAATCATATATTCAACAGGCATTCCGACTGAAAGCCCTAATTGCACACCGATTGGGATCATAATCGCAAATGTCCCCCACGATGTTCCAGTTGCTAATGACATCACCGCACTAATTAAAAATATAAAACCGATTGAGAAAGCCGGTGAAATGACACCAGAGGTAATTTCAGCTATATAAGCACCAGTGTTTAAATCTGAAGAAACGGTTCCCATTAAAAAAGCGAGGATCATCACTGAACTAATTTTTACCATGCTGGCATAGCCGATGTATAACTCTTTAAAGAAAGTCTCAATATTAAGCACACGACGCGCTAAGAACCACACAAAAGAGACTAAAGTTCCAAACATGACTCCCCAATATACCGATGTTGAGCCACTACCTTTACTAAAATCACCATTACCAGTGATATAAAGCGCAATAGGTACCATTAATACTGTTGATAAAATTGGAATAAAAAAGTTAAGAGAGGTATGGCAATTAGGATGCTCAATAATATCTTCATCATCCTGCTCAGTTTCTTCAGCAGACAATAAAGTTAAAGCTTGCTGCTCTGCGCGTAAATCCGCTTTTTTCATTGGTCCCCAAGAAACATTGGAGAAAATATAAAATAATACTGAAGCTAAAGAAAACCACGCCATGATATTAAATACCATTGAGCCTGCTAAAATTTCAAATGGCTCTCCAGTAATTAAACCTTTAGATATTTGTACACCAATAACACCCATCATTGCCGCTCCCCAGCCGTTAATCATGGCTGATGAACAAACTGATACGCAGGAAGTTTGTACAATATAGGACATTTTTTCTGGCGAAACACCGTATTTCTTCGCTAATGTTTTTGTTGATGCTCCAGCAATTAATTGGTTAATTGAACTTTCAATAAAAATTAATGATGTAATAATCATCGCCATTAATTGAACAGCTTTTTTATTTTTAATTAGCCTTGTTTTATTTGTTAATAATTTAACTAATGATCGCACACCACCAGTAACAACGACTAGCCGCATAATACCGCCAATCATTACCATAAATAGAATAGTTTTTGTATTTCCCGGTGATGCAAACGTATTAATAATACCATCGAGCGTTCCGTTTATACCCAATAATATATTATGGTCATATATAACGGTAAAACCAACTAGAATCCCCAGCAATAACGATAATATAACTTGTCGTGTAAAAATGGCTAAAAGTATCGTCACCATTGGCGTGACGATGGTCCAAATTCCATAATCATTCATTAGATGCTCTCTTATTATATTTTAATTTTATTTTGATTTTAATAAATTAAGATAGTGCGTTTTCTAAATCATTTAATAAGTCAGTGATATCTTCAATACCTACAGATAAACGTAATGTGGTGTCATATACATGGATACTTTCCCTTTCTTCTTTTGTCATCGACCCATGTGACATGGTTGCCGAATGGTTTACCATGCTTTCAACACCACCCAATGATTCGGCTAATACAAAGTAATTAACTTTAGATAAAAACGTTTTAGTATCTTCAATATCCCCTTTCAATTTAATTGTCACAACTGCTCCACCTGTACGCATTTGCTTTTTACATAATTCATATTGAGGATGTGAAGCTAATCCTGGGTAATAAACCTGTTCCACTTTCGGGTGCGTAGACAAATAGCTAGCAACTTGCGCTGCATTGCTGCATTGTGCCGCCATACGTAACGCTAATGTTTTTAATCCACGTAAAGCAAGGTAGGCGTCAAAAGGAGAAGCAATTGCTCCTAAAGTCGTTTTTAGAAAATCAAGGCGGCTGGCTAAGTCTTCCCTTTGGGTGATCACAGCACCACCAATTAAATCGGAATGACCGCCAATATATTTACTTGCCGATAGCATCACTAAATCAGCACCTAATTCTAACGGCTTTTGGTTCCAAGCTGTTGCAAATGTATTATCAACACAAGTCAAAATATTATGTTTTTTTGCAAGTGAACAAATCGCATTGATATCAACTAACTCCAATAATGGATTAGTTGGGCTTTCAATCCAAATTAAACGCGTATTCTCTTTTATTTTTGTTTTAACTTCATCAAGGTTATTCAAATCTACATAATCTATTTGATGACCGCTATTAATGGTTGAAACTCGTTCAAATAACCGAAATGTTCCACCATAAACACCTTTCATCGCAATAATATGCGAGTCTTTTGGTAATAAATTTAAGACTAAACTTGAAGCCGCCACACCGGATGAGGTTGCTGTTGCATAACTTCCACCTTCAATTTCTGCTAATAAGGTTTCATATGCATAACGCGTTGGGTTGCTGCAACGTGAATAACAATATTCACCATGCTCTGTTAAACTTTGCTGAACAAAAGTACTGGCTGTTGTAATAGCAGGGAAAATAGCATGATTAACGGTATCTTGCTGCTTTCCACCATGAATTAAAATTGTAGCAATATTCTTAGTCATAATCTAAAACCCAATATAGTAAAATAAAAGTGATATCTTTATATTTGTTGCTAAAAAGAATATGCCATAGGGAAATAGAAAATTTTTTCTAAAAATTGGTGTCTTTATTCAAATTAAGAGAAAAATTTTCTATTAAAGAATTAATTTCCTTTTAATTCATAATGTTGATGCGTTTCCCATAAATGAGCGAGCCGTCACAATATTATTATTTTGTTTATCTTCCACAACCGACCAATCCATAAAAAATACATAACCCACTAAAACAAAACAATAAATGTTTTATTAAAGTTAAATATATCATCACGCAATGTAATTATTTAGTAGATATTCTGTCGTTGATTTAACATGAACCCTAGTACTCATACCTATTTTTCCTCTTCTTATACTGCACAATAGGCATATAAGAGAAAGTTATTCTCTTTTACTTTATTTCTTATAATGAGCTATATCACTTAAAAGCTATCACAATTCGATTAATGCAAATCAACACGCAAAAGAATGGCTATCAAGCAACAATATGCTCAAGGACTATTTATAAGATAGGCACAGAGACTAAATTTGATTGAGTTATTTTTAATTTAATCACCCCAATTTTTTGTTTAAAAAAAGTACAATAACTATTACAAACTATGATAAATGAAATGCTACCGCTATTTAAATTATTAGAAAAATGCATGACCACTATATATTTTATAAATTATTCTAATCACTTTTTCTTAAAGAATCTCAATTTAGCCTAGTGCAGAACTATTCATTATAAATTCAAATTTGCTCGAACAAATTCAGTAATGTATTCCATATTACATATCTTCGTAAAATTACTCTCTATATGGGTTTAATTTTTTAGTGAAGAATCATCTTGTATACAAATTATTTATTATGATACAGTCAAAAAATGCCTATGATTCAAGCATCAAGTATCGATATTGGTTATATCCTTTACTGTGATATGACTCGCTTGAGCATAAAAATTTGGGGCATTAGTTTTCCACAATACAAACAATGAGAATCAAAAAAAAACACAATTATTATTAGTAAATTTGAATTTTATCTTTTGTTCTTATCTTTAATAAAAGCCACGTTTTATTTAGCGAAAATCTGAATTATATAAATTTAACTTAATATAAACTCTGTTTTTATATTACCTAAAATTAAATTTACCACAATAAAAACAACTTAATTTTGTAGTAGAGACAATATAAGGAAACAATTATGAATAATAACTTTTCAGTGCATGAAGCCAGTATGCTTGCGCTACTTAAACAAGTAGTCAATATTGAATCAGGTTCTTATGACAAAGAAGGTGTAGATAACCACGCTGCTGTCTGGTGTGAAAAATATCGCGAAATGGGGTTCGAAGTCGAAATCATTGAAAATGAATCACTCGGTAATAATTATCGAATTTATCACCCATCAACAAAGGCTGATATATTAATTTTATTGCATTTAGATACCGTTTTTCCTAAAGGTACCGTTACTGAACGTCCTTTTAGCATTGAAGGTGACCGTGCTTATGGCCCTGGCGTGATTGATATGAAAGGCAGTCATGTCATGGTATATCAAGTCATGAAGCAACTTTATGATAATCAAGACATTCGCTATAAAAATATTGAGATTCTCCTCAATTGTGACGAAGAAATTGGTTCTATTTCATCTCGCGGTGTCATTGAACAATGTGCTTTAGGAAAACGCTACGCACTTGTGATGGAACCTGCGCGTGCCAATGGCGCGATAGTGAGTGCTCGCCGTGGTGTTGGGACTTATGTGTTAAATATTGAAGGGAAAGCCTCACATTCAGGTATCGCACCTGAAGCAGGTATTAGTGCAATTCAGGAACTATCATATAAAATTCAAAGCCTACACGCACTCTCAGCTCATGATAAAGGCCTATCCGTTAACGTTGGTTTAATTTCTGGCGGAACCTCCGTTAATACTGTCGCACCGAATGCCAGAGCAGAAATCGATGTTCGTATCTCGTCTGAAGAACAGGGTATTGAAATCGATAAAAAAGTCAGGGAAGTGTGTAGTACACCAATATTAGACGGTATCAAACTCACCTTAACCGGCGGAATTAATCGCCCACCTATGGCTAAAACGGATGAAAGCACCGTTCTTATCAACATCATTAAAGAAGAAGCTGCACAACTAAATATTGATTTACTCGATGTTTCTACTGGCGGTGGCTCTGATGCCTCTTTTACTGCGGGTGTCGGAACTGCCACTGTAGATGGGTTAGGCCCGATTGGTGGTTACCAGCACAGTGATAAAGAATATTTAGAAATACCGTCGCTCACAGAGCGTGCTCAACTATTTTTCAATGTATTACAACGCATTACACAATAAAAAATAATCCAATAGGAAACTCTATGACAACGATGTCAACAAACACAACAACACCACCTAAAAAACGTTCTGAAGGCTTAAATCCTTATGTGCTTTTGTTTTTTATCTTAGTATTGGCAGGCATTGCGACGTGGATCGTTCCCGCGGGGCAATATGCATCAGAAACAAAAGTCATCACCATGGTAAAAGATGGTATAGAAACAAAAGTATCTAGTTCTTACACCATTCCCGGTAGTTATGAGCGCTTACCTGAACAACACGGCATTTTGCCAGGACAAATTTTCACCTCAATTGCCGATGGTCTAATCAAAGCAGCTCCTATTATCTTTTTGATTATTTTCACTGGAGGTGCTTTACATCTTCTTGAAGAAACTGGGGCTATCAAAAAAGTACTCAATAATATCTCGCGCAGTAAAAGGCTTAATGACTTTTTACTAATCAGTATATTCTTTGTCGTTTTTTCTATTTTAGGAACAACAGGAATTGTCGTTAACTCAATTATTGCATTTGTTCCTATCGGTCTTTTAGTTGCTAAATCCGTGGGAATGGACGATAAATTTGGTGCCGCTTTAGTCTATGTCGCGGCTTATTCGGGCTTTAACGCCTCAATCATGGCACCAATGACAGTTGGCCTATCTCAAGGTTTAGCCGACGTCCCGTTGTTATCCGGTCTCGGTTTTAGAATGGCAATTTATATTGCATTTGTTATCGCGGGTATTTTATTTTTAACGATTTATACCAAAAAATGCCGTAACAAAGGTATGGTTCGACCTGATATTGAAATTAATACTGACGAACACCAAACCTCTAAAATTTCAGCTTTGCATGTCATCACCCTTTCCTATAGCGCATTCTGCTTAATCGGATTTATTTTCGGTGCCGTTGAGTGGGGCTGGGGAGAAAAAGAGATGATGGCAATGTTTATCATTTTAGGCGTTGGCGTGGGTATTTTAAACCGTATGTCGCCTAATACCATTGCTACTGGTTTCTTAAAAGGTTGTGCAGGAATGGTAGGCGGCGCGTTTATCGTTGGTATGGCTCGTGCGATTGCTATCGTATTATCTGATGGCATGATTCTGGATACCATCGTTAATGCCATTATTTCAATGATGGACGGTTTACCGAAGACTTTATCTGCCCTTTCCATGTTCGCAACCGCAGCAATTATGCACTTCTTTATTTCATCTGGTTCTGGTGAAGCGGCAGTGCTTGTACCTATTTTCACGCCAATGGGAGATTTATTAGAAATTACTCGCCAAACGACGGTGCAAACTGTATTACTTGGAGAAGGTGTTGTTAACTGTATTAACCCAACATCAGGAATTTTAATGGCTGTACTTGCAACGGCAAAAATTCCTTATACACAATGGGTGAGATTTATTTGGCCATTAGTCTTCACATGGATAGCCATTTCTATTGTCGCTCTCATATATGCAGTAATGACAAATTTAGGTCCTATCTAAAATATCAATATTGAATAATCCACTCTTCTTAGCACCGCTTTTTAGTGGTGCTAAGGGTTGTTGATACAAAATAGAGTAAAAAGGTGTTTTTCTCGTCTTGTGTTATCAACCGCTGTTGTAAATTTTCCATTTCATCACTTCCTGTTGATTTAATTTTGAACTATATCAGTGATAACCAGGTTCTACATTAATAACGAATTAAAAACAGACAGGGTAAGGTAGGAATAGTATTATTAGCCCCATTATGCCTTTTATTCTATTTGAGATTGTATTGTGACTTCATTTGCTGACCTAAATGCGTTTTCTGCGGAACAACTCGCTAACTTGCAAGAGTTAGGCTACCTAAACATGACGCAGATCCAAGCTGCCGCTCTTCCTCCGATCCTTGCTGGTAAAGACGTTCGAGCACAAGCTAAAACTGGCAGCGGCAAAACTGCTGCTTTTGGTCTGGGCTTATTACAACATATTGATGCCAAGTTATTTAAAACTCAGTCATTAGTTTTATGCCCAACTCGCGAACTGGCAGATCAAGTCGCCAATGAATTGCGCCGTTTAGCTCGCGCTATCCCTAATATCAAAATTTTAACACTCTGCGGTGGTGTACCTTTTAGCGTACAACGCGACTCCCTTGCTCATGCAGCACATATCATTGTTGCTACACCGGGGCGCTTACTTGATCATCTAAATCGTGAAACAGTACAACTTGATGCCTTGCAAACATTGGTTTTAGACGAAGCAGACCGAATGCTCGATATGGGCTTTATGCCAGATATTGAAACCATCATTGACTACGCACCAATTAATAGGCAAACATTATTATTTTCAGCTACTTGGCCAGATGAAATTGCACGAATTAGCCAGCAAATTCAAAATAATCCACAAACCATTGAAATCAATAGTGTTGATGAACTTCCCGCGGTTGAGCAGCAATTTTATGAAGTTGCGCGTCACGAAAAAATTACATTATTACAAAAGCTCTTGAGCCGTGAACAGCCCGCTTCTTGCGTCGTTTTCTGTAATACTAAAAAAGATTGCCAAGCTGTTTATGATGCCTTAACTGCAAGCAAACAAAGTGTCCTAGTGCTTCATGGTGATATGGAACAGCGTGAGCGTGACCAAACTCTTGTGCGTTTTGCTAATGGAAGTAGCCGTGTATTAGTGGCTACGGATGTCGCATCCCGCGGGTTAGATATTAAAGCCCTCGAAATGGTGATTAACTATGAATTATCATGGGATCCTGAAGTGCATGTTCACCGCATCGGCCGAACTGCACGCGCCGGTGAAAGCGGTTTAGCAATTAGTTTATGTGCACCAGAAGAAGCCCAGCGGGCCAATGCTCTAGAAGAAATGTTAAACATGAAGCTTAATTGGCAAGCCGAACCAACAGGTTTACGAGTCACTCCATTAGAAGCGACGATGGTGACCTTATGCCTTGATGGCGGTAAAAAAGCCAAAATACGCCCCGGCGACATTTTAGGTGCCTTGACCGGAGAAGTTGGCCTCAATGGCGACGATATTGGCAAGATTGTGATCCACCCTACCCATGCCTATGTGGCACTCAAACGTGAGGTTGCCGAACATGCTCGCAAGCATTTACAGCAGGGGAAAATTAAAGGGAAATCCGTTAAGGCTAGGTTATTAAAATAATCGGTGTGATTCGTGTTTCCTTCTGCACAATGTTAGTACGCAAGGAAACACGATAATTTTCTTACTTTTTTATGATGTGGCGTTATTCTCTTGCGGTAAGGCAGATTTAGGCAATCCAAAAATCTTATCAAAGGCCCAATTAAAAAAGAAAGTATAAATTGGGATAAAAATAATTAAGGCGAAGTCGAGTATTAACGCCTGTAAAAGACTAATTGATAACCACCATGCAATTAAAGGAATTAAAAAAATCACTAACGTTAATTGAAATAATATAGCGTGTACAAACCGGCGCCTAAAGGTTCTAATGCGTGATTTTTGTTTTGATTCCCAATATTCAAATGCAGTATTGAAAATAAAGTTCCAGCTCACTGCAATAGTCGTTATGACTAAAGATAATGGGCCTGTTGTTTCCGCTGAATTACCGGAAAGAAAAGCCAATGCCAACGCTGAAATTAACCAGCCAATAACCTCATAAGCCGTTACAAAAACAATTTTACGTTTAATCCCCTGCATTTTCCCACCTCCAAAAATATCATTATCAACAAGGTGGTAAAATAAATATTATTCAATGATAATAAAAGTCAGCTTCTATCAATTTTATTGAAAGGTCAATCATGCCATTTAATAGCGATAACCTAACGATTTTTCTCACCGTGTTAGATAAAGGCTCATTTTCTGCAGCGGCTAGGGCATTAAAACGCGTGCCATCTGCGGTCAGTATGGCAGTCGCTAATCTAGAAGCTGAACTTGGATTTGAACTATTTGATAGACACTCTCGGGAGCCTAAACCCACTGAAAAAGCACTGTCATTAGCCCCCTATGCACGACATATTGTCGCTAACTTATCGCAGCTCAATACGTTTTCTTTAGAATTGACTCAAGGCGTTGAAAGCACGCTGACTATTGGTATTGCGGCAGGTATTAATGCCAATTTACTCTTTGACGCTCTACATATTTTAAGCCAGCGTTACCCTTTACTGCATATTGAGCTGATTACCGCACCTCAAGATGATCTTTTACCGTTACTACATGAACAACAAATTCATCTCGCGATTGTCTTTGGCGGTTTAAATGTTAATTCCCAAGAGCAATTTCATTACATTGGCGAAGAATCAATTATTGCCACCATTTCGGCTAAACATCCCTCTTTGCAAAATAAAACGTCACTCTATATCGAAGACCTTGTTGAAAGCCGCCAAATAATTATTGCAAGTCGTCAACGTGAATTGAGTGATATACGCATTCTAGTTTCTAGTAATTATTGGAAAACAGACAGTTTTTCTTTAGCTCTCGGTTTAGTCGAAAGTGGTATGGGATGGGGAAATTTTCCTTTATCACTTATTAAAGATAAATTGCACGATGGTTCACTAAAACCCCTTGAGTTTAAAAATACCCCAAATGGCTTCAAACTGCCTATTCATGTGGTATGTTTGCAAGGTCATGCGCTTAAACGTGGTGCACAAGAATGCATTGAATTACTGAAAAATAAGGTAATTTAAACCCTCAATTATTTATTTTTCCTATTTTTAATTCCATAAATTAAATTATTTCTGGACACATTAATTCTTTTAAACCATCAACGAAAACGTTTGCTTTTTATTTTGATGGCTATAAAATGCGTCGGATTTTTTTGGCCTGAGAAAAATAACTGGAGACAATCGTGCCTGACGATAAAAATTATAGCCATGGCCCCGTGCCCATATCCGCGCGGAAAGGCGGACTAGCATTAACCTTTGTGATGCTAGGTTTAACGTTCTTTTCCGCCAGTATGTGGACCGGAGGCGCTCTCGGTACCGGTCTTGATTTTCATGATTTCTTCCTCGCAGTTCTTATCGGTAATCTTCTTCTTGGTATCTACACCGCATTTCTTGGTTTTATTGGTTCTAAAACAGGCTTAACTACCCACCTTCTTGCTCGTTATTCCTTTGGTATTAAAGGCTCATGGCTCCCCTCTTTCCTATTAGGTGGCACACAAGTCGGCTGGTTTGGTGTCGGTGTTGCGATGTTTGCCATTCCTGTTGGTAAAGCCACGGGTTGGGATATCAACTGGTTGATTGGTATTTCAGGGGTCTTAATGACCGTTACGGTTTTTTTCGGTATTTCTGCTCTAACTATACTGTCAATCGTTGCAGTTCCTGCCATTGCGATACTCGGCAGTTATTCCGTCTACCTTGCTATCACTGACATGGGTGGAATGAGTGCATTGCAGGCAGTCGTCCCCGCAAAACCTATCGATTTTAACCTTGCCTTAGCCATGGTAGTGGGGTCTTTTGTGAGTGCTGGAACATTAACAGCTGATTTTGTGCGTTTCGGACGAAAACCTAAGATTGCGGTGCTTGTCGCCATTATTGCTTTTTTCCTTGGTAATTCATTGATGTTTATCTTTGGAGCTGCTGGTGCGGCATCATTAGGTATGGCAGATATCTCAGATGTGATGATTGCCCAAGGTTTACTATTACCCGCAATTATCGTTTTGGGTTTAAATATTTGGACAACTAACGATAACGCCCTATATGCGTCAGGTTTAGGGTTTGCCAATATCACCGGCTTATCCAGCAAAACCTTATCCATTGTCAATGGACTGGTTGGAACGCTATGTGCGCTGTGGTTATATAATAATTTTGTTGGCTGGCTAACTTTCTTATCTGCGGCTATTCCCCCTATTGGCGGAATTATCATCGCCGACTACCTCATGTACCGCCACCGCTACGAAACCTTTGATCGCAGTAAAATGCGTGATGTCAACATCAGTGCATTAATCGCCGTTGCCGCTGGGGTTATCGCAGGTAACTGGTTACCAGGTATTGTTCCTGTCAATGCCGTGTTGGGCGGTGCATTATGTTACGCTATCCTTAACCCATTATTAAATCGCCGCCATACTACTGATTCGGAGATGACCCGTGCTTAACCAAACTATCAAACATATCCATAATGTCCGTTTACCTGAGCGTGATGGCCTGTGGCGTATTGATATTGACAATCAAAAAATTCAAGCCATTCTTCCACAACCTCAAGGTGAAGTATTACCAGACAGCTTAGACGGTGAAGGTGGATTAGTTACGGCTCCCTTCGTTGAGCCACACATTCACTTGGATACCACTCAAACCGCGGGGCAACCAAGCTGGAACCAGTCAGGAACACTCTTTGAAGGCATCGAACGTTGGGCAGAGCGTAAAGCGATGCTCACCCACGATGATGTTAAAAATCGAGCGTGGCAAACCCTTAAATGGCAAATTGCCAATGGTATTCAACATGTTCGTACTCATGTGGATGTGTCAGATCCGACATTAACCGCACTGAAAGCGATGTTAGAGGTAAAACAAGAAATCGCACCTTGGGTTGATGTGCAAATTGTGGCTTTTCCACAAGAAGGTATTTTGTCTTATCCAAATGGCGAAGCCCTGTTAGAAGAAGCGTTACGCCTAGGAGCCGACGTCGTTGGTGCCATTCCACATTTTGAATTTACTCGTGAGTATGGCGTGGAATCACTCCATAAAACATTTGCTTTAGCACAAAAATATGACCGCTTGATTGATGTCCACTGTGATGAAATCGATGATGAGCAATCCCGTTTTGTTGAAACAGTCGCAGCGTTAGCACATGCACAAGGGATGGGTTCTCGCGTCACGGCAAGCCATACCACCGCAATGCATTCATACAATGGCGCTTATACTTCCCGTTTATTTCGCCTACTAAAAATGTCTGGAATTAACTTTGTCGCTAACCCACTAGTAAATATTCACTTACAAGGCCGCTTTGATACTTATCCAAAACGCCGTGGAATTACGCGAGTGAAAGAGATGCTAGCCGCGGATATTAATGTGTGCTTTGGTCACGACGATGTATTTGACCCATGGTACCCATTAGGTACAGCCAATATGTTGCAAGTACTGCATATGGGGTTACATGTCTGCCAATTAATGGGTTACCAGCAAATCAATGATGGGCTGAAACTGATTAGTGAATACAGCGCACGTACATTGAACTTGCAAGATTATGGTGTGAGTGAAGGAAACCGAGCTAGTTTATTAATTTTACCTGCAGAAAATGGCTTTGATGCCGTGCGTCGTCAAGTCCCTGTTCGTTATTCTGTTCGCGATGGCCAAGTTATCGCTAATACCCAACCCGCAGTAACCCAAATTCATTTAGAACAAACAGAAGCAATCCATTATGGATATTCTCCAAAAATCTAATCATTGAATTTTTATTCCTAAATGGCTCTCTATAATCATAGGTGAGCCATTTGCTCTACGCCTCATCATTAATTTCAATAAAATCAGCCCAAAAAACCAATCTTAATCAGATAAAAAGCAACAAATAACGTTTTTTTTCACACAAATGTCATTTCTATATACTAGACTTATTCCAATACTCATTGAAGAGCTTGAAAAGCTTTGATGAGCAAATAATTGTCTTATAAGAACTCTTTTTTTGGTTATAAGTGCCATTTCTAAGTATTAAGTGCAATTTCTATTGAAATTCAATGTGAACGTTTTATATTTTTTATAGAGTTATCTGAAACTGGATTTGAGCTTTATTTATAGCAACAATAACGCTAATACACTGACTGTCGTGCAGCGGTGGTCAATATTCCTGTTTTGCTGTACCACGAATACGTCACAAATAAAGTTCTCTGAATCCCACTTTGATAAAAATTGGAGATCAGATGAGTACTGAACAAGTCGTTAACCAAAAAACCACTATCGACTCCTGGCAACGCATTGCTACTGAATTATTGAGTGAAGCTGGCATTAAAATTAATGGCTCCCGCCCTTTCGATATCCAGGTACACAACCCCCATTTCTTTAAACGAGTGCTACAACACGGCTCAATAGGATTAGGTGAAAGCTATATGGATGGTTGGTGGGATTGCGAGCGTTTAGATATATTTTTCCAATATGTCTTACGCCATAAACTCGATAAAAAAATACCTCACAATTTCAGTGATACACTGAAAATTGCTGTCGCACGTGTTCGCAATTTACAAACCCTAAAACGTGCTCGTATTGTTGGAAAAGAACATTACGACCTCGGAAATGACTTGTTTTCCCTAATGCTCGACCCTTATATGCAATATTCTTGTGGCTACTGGAAAGGTTTAGAAACGGTTCCTGAAAACCTTCCTCTCGCGCAAGAACAAAAATTAAATTTAATCTGCGAAAAACTGCAATTAAAACCCGGTATGCGATTACTTGATATCGGCTGTGGCTGGGGGGGACTCGCTGCCTATGCAGCAAAAAACTTTGGGGTTTCTGTTACGGGTGTCACTATTTCCGCTGAGCAACAAAAATATGCTCAAGCTCGCTGTGCAGGCTTAGATGTTGATATTAAATTAGAAGATTATCGGAATCTTAACGACCAATTTGACCGTATTGTCTCTGTAGGTATGTTTGAGCATGTCGGCCCTAAAAATTATGCGACTTACTTTGATGTTATTCAACGCAACCTAAAAGCTAACGGTTTGTTTTTACTTCACACCATTGGTTCTAATCAAAATAAAGTGAATGTTGACCCATGGACTAATAAATATATTTTTCCAAACGGCTGCCTACCTTCTGTGCAAAATATTGGCGAAGCCAGCGAAGGCAAACTGGTCATGGAGGATTGGCATAATTTTGGTGCTGATTATGACCATACTCTCATGGCATGGTATTCCCGTTTTCAAGCCGCTTGGCCTGAGCTCGAACATAATTATACGACTCGTTTCAAACGCATGTTTTCTTATTATTTAAATGCTTGTGCTGGTGCATTTAGAGCACGAGATATCCAATTATGGCAAATACTGTGGAGCCCACAAGGTGTGAGCGGTGGCCTGCGTGTTGCGCGCTAAATCTTAGCCCTGAACATGGTCTTCAACAGATAAAAAGCAGCTAAATGAACCTTACTGGCTATTTGAAGAATCAATGCGCTCTATTCAACCATTGCTCAATAGCCTGTAAGCCTTGCTGTATATCATTTTTCAGTTGAGTATCCGCCATTGGCTGCTGCTCTAATAATGCACAGCTTTGTACTGCACTTTGCATTCCTAAACTAGCACAACTGCTTTTTAACTGGTGAGCAAGGCGTTTTATTTGTTCTGTGTTATTTTCTGCTCGTGCAATATCAATTTGGTCGATTAGCGGCAGGGAATGCTGTTTAAAAATACTCACCCATTCACGAATTTTTGAGAGCCCCATTAATTCAGCATCACTAATAAGCTGTTGCAAATCTACAAATTTTTCCTGAACACTAGAATCGGACAACGTATACTCACCGCCTGAAATATATTTAACGATCAACTGGTTTAACCTATCTCTTGGTACTGGTTTTTGAATGATACCGCGAAAAACTTGACTCGTCCGTTGGTGCAATGTTTCATCAATCACATGAGCACTAAAACCAATCAAAACCAATGCGGGGTAGGCTTTCGCTATTTGTTTAGCCAAGGTGATCCCATCGATATCAGGTAAACCAAAATCCACCAACGCTGCCGTAAATTGTTGCCCAGTTTGTAAAGCAGCTAATGCTTCTGCCGCAGAACCAACAGTGGTTACCTGTGCCCCACTTCGAGTTAACATTTCTCCACTTATTTTCTGAGTCAATGGGTTGTCTTCTATGAGTAATAAATGTACGCCTCGCATGTCTGATGGTAGATCCGCCGATTTACTAACTGGATGCGAGGCGATAGATAACGGTAATGTTAAACGAAAACAGCTTCCACTCCCTAACTGGCTACTAACCGTCAATTCACCGCCCATCGCTTGTGCTAAACTTGCACTAATTGTCAGCCCAAGCCCTGTTCCACCCCGCTGGCTATCGACTTGCACAAATGGCTTAAAAATATCAGTAAATCGCGAGTTATCAATGCCACACCCGGTGTCTTCCACTTCAATAAACCAATATTTGCCATAACGGCAACTACGCAAAGTAATCCGCCCCTGCTGAGTGAAACGTAGTGCATTACTGAGTAAATTCGTGATAATTTGCCGGATCCGGAGCGGGTCCCCTTGTAAGGCAGTAGGTAAATCATCTGCAATATCAGCAACTAACTGAATGGCATGATTTTTATTACTGGCATTCATTAAATACAAGGTACTTTCCAATAATGGCTTGGGCTCGAAAGGTTCCTCATTGATAGAAACATTTTGTCCCCCAGCTTCAATAGCAGAGTAATCCAAAATGTCATTTAAAATAGCCAATAAGGATTCACCTGAATCCGTAATTGCATATAAATCATCATGATATTGATTAAGCGCTTTATTTTCTAATAGCAATTGCGCTGTCCCCAAAATTCCATAAAGTGGCGTGCGAATTTCATGGCTCATTGCCGCCAAAAATGCCGATTTTGCCTGATTGGCTTTTTCTGCTTCAGCGCGAGCTTTGCGGTGCTCAACAACCATCACCCGCAGTTCTGCCGTTCTCACTTTGACTTGGTCCGCTAGTTGTTCACGCTGATTATTTAAAGCATGAACACTCGCACGAAATGCATCCATTAAACGGCCAATCGTATCAAGCTCTTTCACGCCTGCGGTTTCAGGAAATGCAGAGTCAATATCGCCCTCAAGCAAGCGCTGAAGCGCTTGGGTTTGCTGCGCCAATGGCTTTGTCACTAAGCGGTAAACCACTCGCCAAAGGATCAAAATCAATGAGAGTAATGAAACAATACTTAATGCTAACAACCAATTTTGCCCCCGTTCACTGGCTTGTTTAAGTTGCCCCAATGCGGTTTGGTTACGAAGTTCAATGATGTCAACTAATTGAGCTACTTCACTACTAAAACGTGCAAATTGGTCAATATTATTTTGCGATAAAATCTGTAAACGAGTTGTGATGTCGTTATCTTGGCGATACAACGTAATTAACTCGGTATAACGCTTAACGCTATTTAAGGCATTTTCTACCTGGCTTCTCACGGCAGGGTCTTCAATATATTTTTGCCGACGTTGTAAGATTTTGACTGCAGAATTCAGCTGATTTTCTAATTCTGCCATATTACGATTGGGTTGGTTTGAACCTAAATTAAGTACCATTTGCTGTACGCGCATAGCGCTTAATCGCAGCTCATTCATTTGGCTAGCATATTCAAGATCAATATCAATAAGTTGATCAAGGGCTTGCTGTGCTTGTTCCCCTTGTTTTCGCTCGATTAGGTCATAAATACTCACCTGCGTTGCACCAGCGGAGGTCGCTGCATTATTGGCTTGGCCATGCGCTTTTTGGGCGATATCACCCGCCGCAGCGATGATATGTTGCCTTAACTGTTGTTGCTCAGTGCGCAGTTTTAACCGCTGGCCAACTAATTCACCTTGTTGGCTTAATGATTGAGCGATTTCTTTTTCTTGTTGTTCTATATCTTGTGTGTTGAAGCCTTGTTCCCGTAATGTTTTCAGCAAATTAGTGATTTTAAGGCTTTGTGCCGTTAACATCCGTCCTTGCGCTAACCAAATACTTTCGCTATCTGCATTGGTGAGATTCTGCGCAGAAAATAGCTCCCAAGCACTTGCTTCACTCAATTGCCTTGCCATATTCATGGTTGGAATCAAAGCCTCGGTATTGGCCTGTTCAACTTGGCTAACAAAACGTAAGTTGTACCACCCCACAAGGGTGCTGATAAAGGTCAATACTGCCATCAGCGCAAAGCCCATCCACAATCGTCTAGTTAGTGATAAATTCACGGTTTAGTTAGCCTAAAAATTAAAATGGTTGAGTTAACTGCAAGAAAGCATTTAGGATAAAGGTTTCTGGTTTGTGAGGCTATCATGCGTGTATTGATTTTACTACTGTTCACATTTTACTCATTACTGAGCCTAGCAATGGCGCAGAATAGTTCACTCATTCAGTGGCGTGATACACTACACTTTACCTCCCAACCACATAATCCCATTACCGCTACAAAAACATGGAAATTGTGTGCGCTTTATCCTAGCTTAAAAGATTCTTATTGGTTATCAATTAATTATGGTATGCAAAAAGCAGCCAAAAGCTATAGTATTGACCTAAATGTATTAGAAGCTGGCGGATATAACCAGCTAGCCACTCAGCAAAAGCAAATTACGCAATGCCAACAGTGGGGAGCAGATGCCATTTTACTGGGCAGTAGCACTACAGCCTTTCCAAACCTGAGCCAACTGGTAGGAAATACGCCTGTCATTGAAGTCATCAACGCGACACACGATAAAACAGTTAAAACCCGCGTGGGTGTACCTTGGTTTCAAATGGGCTATCAGCCGGGACGCTATTTAGTGCAATGGAGCCAAGGTAAGCCATTGAAAGTGTTACTTATGCCTGGGCCATTAAATGCTGGCGGTAGCCTTGAAATGGAACAAGGATTCAGAGAGGCTATTGCGGGTAGCCATGTACAAATTGTGGATGTTGCACAAGGGGATAACGACATTGAAGTTCAACGCAATTTATTACATGAAATGCTAGAGCGTAACCCAGATATTGATGTCGTCGTTGGCACAGCTATCGCCGCTGAAGCCGCAATGGGTGAAGGCCGTAACTTAACAAAACCATTGAATATTGTTTCTTTTTACTTATCACATCAAGTCTATCGCGGCTTAAAAAGAGGCCGAATAATTATGGCAGCTAGCGACCAAATGGTTTGGCAAGGTGAGCTAGTCATTGAACAAGCCATCAAAGTATTACAAAAGCAGCCAGTTCCAAACAATATAAGCCCGCCAATTTTAGTGCTTACTCAACAAAATGCAGATAGTGAACACTTACGTAATTCATTATCTCCAGGAGGATTTAGGCCCGTATATCAGTATACATCGGCGGCTAAAAAATAACCTTCACCATGCTGAGTCACTAATAAATCAGCATTAATCTTGTGGCGTAAACGGCGAATAAGTACATCTACCGTGCGTAAATCAGGGTGATCAACTCGACGGGCTGATAACATACGTAAAAGACGTTCTCGGGTTAGAATCTCCCGTGGGTTTGTCACAAAAGCCACTAGCATTTCATATTCAGCACGAGTGAGTTTGATTGCTTGATGCTTAAATTCGAGCGTATGCATCGAAACATTTAGGCAATAGCCAGCGAACTGATAGCAATTATCTTGAGAAACAACCTGGGTTTGTGATGGTTTAGCAAGATCAATTCGCCAAAGTAAATTTTTGACACGAACAACGAGCTCCCTGAGTTCCAAAGGTTTAGTAACGTAATCATCTGCTCCCATTTCTAAACCCACAATACGGTCAATTTGGTCACAACGGCCTGTGACTAAAATAATTCCTACTGTAAAACGCTCACGTAGCGCCCTTGTTAACATTAACCCATTTTCATCCGGTAAATTAATATCCAACAGAATCAAGTCAACTACTTGCTGATCCATAATTTCGCGTAAACCTGCACCATTCCCCGTAACAGAAACACGATATCCTTCTTGCTCAAAGTAAGCCTGTAAACGCGCCTGAGTAACGGGTTCGTCTTCAACAACCACAATATGATGTGATGTCATTGATATACTCTCTTCTGTTCATATCTGTTCATATTTACCCATATCTTGCCGTAAGCTGTTCATCCTGACTAGTACCGCTATTCATATTAACTCAATAAGATCGCCTGTATTAAACCATATAATTACAGGGGCTATTATGCGGAAACTCTGGAGAGCGTTGCGAAAACCAAGTGCTCGTTGGTCAATGCTTACGTTAATCGTTGTCGGGATTGCAGTGGGTGTTGCGTTAATCGTTGTACCCCATGTTGGGATGAAAGTGACTAGCACCACCGAGTTTTGTGTCAGTTGCCATAGCATGGAACCCGTTTACGAAGAATATAAGCAATCCGTGCATTTCCAAAATGCCTCTGGGGTACGTGCAGAATGCCATGACTGCCATATTCCCTCCGACCTTCCAGGCATGATTAAACGGAAACTCGAAGCAAGCAATGATATTTATCAAACATTTATTGCTCATTCGATAGATACCCCTGAAAAATTTGAAGCCAAACGCGCCGAACTTGCAGAACGTGAATGGGCTCGCATGAAAGAGAACAATTCGGCCACTTGCCGCTCTTGTCATGATTACGACTCGATGGATCACGCCAAGCAAAATCCAGAAGCGGCTCGCCAGATGCAAATCGCTGCGAAAGAGAATCAATCCTGCATTGACTGCCACAAAGGAATTGCCCACCAATTACCTGATATGAGCAGCGGTTTTCGTAAACAATTCGATGAGCTGCGCGCGAAGGCAAATAGTGATTCAGATATTCTGTATTCACTTGATATTAAACCTATTTATGCAAATAAAGGGGATAAAGACCCTGCTGGTTCGTTACTTCCTGCCTCAGAGGTGAAAGTCCTAAAACGTGATGGCGATTGGCTACAAGTTGAAATCACTGGGTGGACAGAAACTGATGGCCGCCAACGAGTCCTATCCGAATTCCCTGGTAAACGAATTTTCGTTGCTTCTATACGCGGTGATGTTCAAGAAAATGTGAAAAATTTAGAGAGTACCGTCGTCGCTGCAACAGATACCTCATGGAGCAAATTGCAAGCGACCGCCTGGATGCAGCAAGGCGATATGGTCAATGATATCAAACCGATATGGGCTTATGCAGACTCTTTATATAACGGCTCCTGTAATCAATGCCATGGCGCGCCAGATATTGCTCACTTTGATGCTAACGGTTGGATAGGCACATTAAACGGTATGATTGGCTTTACCAGTTTAGATAAGCGAGAAGAGCGTACCTTACTGAAATACTTACAAATGAATGCATCTGATACCGCAGGATCTTCACACGGTGATAACGGAGTACAGAATGAAAAATAATCCAACTTTTCAAGCTTCTCGTCGACGCTTTTTGTTCCAGCTTGGCGGGCTCACTGTTGCGGGTATGTTAGGCCCTTCCCTCTTAACACCACGTAAGGCTAGCGCTGCAACGGCTGGTGAACAAACTGCGGTGGTACAAGAAGGCATTCTGACTGGGTCGCACTGGGGTGCAATCCGCGCTACTGTGGTTGATGGTCGCTTTATCGAAGCCAAGCCCTTTGAACACGATAAATTTCCATCCAAAATGATTGCAGGGTTACCTGACCATGTTCATGGTACTGCCCGTATTCGTTATCCAATGGTACGTGTTGATTGGCTACGTAAACGCCATTTAAGTGATACCTCACAACGAGGTGATAACCGCTTCGTACGTGTTTCTTGGGATGAAGCCCTTGATTTGTTCTATCAAGAATTAGAACGTGTTCAAACAACCTATGGACCAAGTGGATTACTCACTGCAAATGGTTGGCAATCGACAGGGATGCTTCACAACGCTTCAGGTATGTTAGCTCGCGCCATTGCGCTGCATGGCAATAGTGTCAGTACTGGCGGAGATTACTCAACAGGGGCTGCACAAGTAATTTTACCTCGAGTTGTTGGGTCGATGGAGGTTTATGAACAACAAACCTCTTGGCCGTTAGTCCTCAAAAATAGTAAAACCATTGTGTTGTGGGGCTCTGACCTGATTAAAAATCAACAAGCTAACTGGTGGTGCCCTGATCATGACGTTTATGAATATTATGAACAATTGAAAGAAAAAGCCGCTAACGGTGAGATAAAAGTCATCAGTATTGACCCTATAATCACCTCAACGCATGATTACCTTGGGCGTGCCAATGTTCAACATATTGCGATTAACCCGCAAGCGGATGTACCATTACAATTAGCCATCGCCCACACGCTTTACATTGAAGACTTACATGATAAAACCTTCTTAAAAGAATATTGTGTCGGTTTCGAGCAATTTGTTCCCTACTTAATGGGAAAAACGGATGGGCAACCCAAAGATGCACAATGGGCAGCTGAAATTTGTGGTATTGATGCCGATACAATCCAAGCTTTAGCTCGCCAAATGGCAGCAGATCGCACCCAAATCATTGCAGGTTGGTGCGTTCAACGCATGCAACATGGTGAACAATGGTCATGGATGATTGTTGTTTTAGCTGCGATGTTAGGTCAAATTGGCTTACCGGGTGGAGGATTTGGCTTCGGTTGGCACTACAATGGAGCAGGAACCCCTAGCCGTCAGGGAATTATTTTAAGTGGTTTTTCTGGCTCAACTAAAGTGCCCCCCATTCATGATAACAATGACTACAAAGGCTACAGCAGCACCATTCCTATTGCTCGTTTTATTGATGCGATTTTAGAGCCCGGAAAAACAATCAACTGGAACGGTAAAGCGGTTAAATTACCGCCACTAAAAATGTGCGTATTTGCCGGAACCAATCCATTCCACCGCCACCAACAAATTAACCGTATTATTGAAGGTTGGCGCAAGCTTGAAACGGTTGTTTCTATCGATAATCAATGGACATCCACTTGCCGCTTTGCCGATATCGTATTACCGGCAACCACGCAATTTGAACGTAATGACCTTGACCAATACGGTAACCATTCAAATCGTGGCATTATTGCAATGAAACAACTCGTTGAACCGCAATTTGAGTCACGCAATGACTTCGATATTTTACGCGACCTATGCCGCCGTTTTGGTCGTGAAGAAGCCTTTACTGAAGGTTTGGACGAAATGGGCTGGCTAAAACGTATTTGGCAAGAAGGCAGCCAGCAGGGGAAAGGCCGTGGTATTCATCTACCCTCCTTCGATGTCTTCTGGGAAAAAGACGGTTATGTAGAATTTGAGCATCCACAAATGTTTGTTCGTCATCAAGCATTTAGAGAAGATCCCGACTTAGAACCATTAGGAACACCGAGTGGTTTAATTGAAATTTACTCAAAAACTATTGCCGACATGCAATATGATGATTGCCAAGGCCACCCAATGTGGTTCGAAAAAGCAGAACGCTCTCATGGTGGTCCAGGTTCAAAAAAATGGCCATTACATTTGCAATCTGCACATCCCGATTTTCGCTTACACTCACAACTGTGCGAGTCCCCTGTATTACGTCAATATTATTCCGTTAGTGGCAAAGAACCGGTCTTTATTAGTCCTCAAGATGCGAAAGCTAGGGGTATACAAAATGGTGATATCGTTCGCGTTTTCAACGACCGAGGGCAAGTGTTAGCGGGAGCCGTGGTTTCAGACCTATACACAAAAGGCGTTGCCCGTATCCATGAGGGAGCTTGGTATGACCCGACTAAGGGCGGAGAAATCAATGCGCTGTGCAAATACGGAAACCCAAACGTATTGACGCTTGATATTGGAACCTCTCAATTAGCGCAAGCCACCAGCGCACATACAACCTTAGTAGAGATAGAAAAATATACAGGACAAGTGGATAACGTGAATGCATTCGATGGGCCAATTGAAATGGTTGCTCAGTGTGAATATGTTCCTGCATCACAGGTGAATAAATGACAAAACAAAGCACTTTTGCACCAGAACAAATAGCGTGTATTTATGCATGGCTAGCACAATTGTTCTCACGTGAACTAGATAGTGCAACATTAGTGCAACTTCAATCTAGCGAGATGATGGATTGGTTTACGACTGTCGAGCAGGAACCCGTTCTAACTTTGCCAATTCAAGCAGTTAAAACAAAAGTCCAAGCGCTAATAATGCGAAATGATGCACAACTCGAATTAGCCGCCGACTTCTGTAGCTTATTTTTAATGTCTGATAAGCAATCAGCTTTACCTTACGCCTCAGTTTATCCAAACTGTGAGCAAGGTAATGAACAAATTAAGTACTTATTAGCCGAGGCTGGAATGGAAACTAATGAGGCATTTAGAGAGCCTTCTGATCATATTTCAATTTTTTTAGAGCTATTAAGTCACTTACATTTTTCATTAAATGAAGCCCATTTGGACCAAGAAAAAGTAAGGCAATTGCGCCTAAAAACCTTGTCACTTTTACTGCAATGGCTACCAATATTTAGCCAAAATTGCCAACGGTATGATGAGTTTGGTTTTTATGCCGCTTTGAGTCAACTGTCGTTAGCACTAGTTCAATGGGATAAGCAAACCTAGTAGATGCCATTTAAATAATTTATATATTATTCAACTATTATTAAATAAAGGGATATTGATAAATAATATCCCTTTTAAATCTGAGTCATAACACCTGAGTTACTGTAAAGAAATAAGTTTTTCACGGCTCAGCCCAGTGCTTTTCATTATTATCTCGATACTAACTCCTTGCTCCAAAAGATTCCGTGCAGTTGCTATATTTGCCTCTTCTTTGCCTTTTTTAAATCCCTCTTGCAACCCTTCTTGCCGCCCTTCTTGCCGCCCTTCTTGCCGTCCTTTATCTTGCAATCGTTGCGCAATATTCATGATTGTCTCCTTATGCTTTTCTGTTTGTTCACCTAAAACTTGAATAACTTGTTCAAAATTATGGGAGTCCAAGGCAATAAACAAATAATTTAGGATAGTTATGATGTCGTTATCACTATTATAATGTTTATTGAGTGCCTTCGCCAAGAGAGGGAGTACTTGTTGGAATTCATCCCGAAGATATTTATGTTTCATCGCTAATTCCATTACTGCTATTTTTCGATGGTTAACGAGTTCATTATCATCAATAACGGTAATATCTACGAGTGGAAACGGTTGTGTGTATAACTCATGTGCAATCTCTGGTAATGGAAAACACTCCGTCCAAAGTTGTGTATATGGATAAGGCGAACGCCCCCCATGGTAAAATAATATAGGCACAACAATGGGTAATGTTGTATTTCCTTGCTGCATATGCTGATTCATCGCTAAAAACGCATAATGCATTAAACGCCACGCCATAAGTTTATCGGGGGTTGATTGGTGTTCAACTAAAAGATAAATATAACCTTCCCCTTGAGAGGTTCGTACTGAATACAATACATCCGATAACCGTGAGCGAAGTTGTTTATCAATAAACGAGGAATTTGTCAGCGATAACGTATTGAAATCACATAATGATTTTATATGTTCCGGTAAATGAATTTCAAAGAAGTCTCGTGCATTTGCAATGTTTGTCATAAATCCTTTAAAAGCCGCATCATGTATCGTTGATGTCGTTTTTTTCTTCATTCAACAATCCTTATTGAAAAGAGCAACGACCACACAATAAAGCAAAAAATTCAGTTTGTCTGTTCAGTATAACCATGTGATAAAAATCGAAATTTTTGAAAGAATCGATATTCATAACCTTAATATTACATTAATGAAAATAACGTTTGAGTAATACCACAAAATATATCGATGGCTTTATTAAAAAACACCAAAATAGCTTTTAGCACTAACGCATTCAAACCATCATAGTCAATTTTGATATGCTATATACTTTGCTCCTACAAGCTTAACGATTTTTTATTTCAGCCCTCTTTACAATTATTCCATGGTGCTAAATGACAATAGAATATAAAAACAAACACACATCTCAACTTTCAGCAGAGAATAGAGAGTCATTGTATTCCATGTTATATCAAAGCTTTGAGCAAGATTTTACCCATGATGATTTTGAACATGCTTTGGGGGGAATGCACGTCTTGGCTTATGACCAACAACAAATTATTGGCCACGTTGCTATTATTCAACGTCATATGGCAATCGGTAATACTCCAATAACGGTTGGCTATGTTGAAGCGATGGCGGTACGGGAAAACTACCGTCGCCAAGGGATCGGCAAACAGCTTATGCTGGCTACCAACCAAATTATTGCCGATTGTTATCAACTGGGTCTGCTTTCTGCATCAGATCAGGGCTTCCCTGTATATCAATCTGTCGGCTGGCAGGTATGGAACGGGCCATTATATGAGCTCAATCAAAGCCATTATATCCACTCTGTCGATGAAGAAGGTGGCGTCATGGGGTGGTCAAAAAACAATTTAATTGATTTTTCACAACCCCTATATTGTGACTTTCGCAGTGGAGACCAATGGTAGCCCTATTTGTAATAAAAAACAGATAAGCTACACAAATAACCTCGTTTTTATTAAGCGGGTACCAACCCCGGCTGTACTACGCTATAAATTTGTTTTTTCAATTCACCTTGCTTAGCCAACTGATAAACATGCGCAGCAACATCCGCACGCATCACTAAGCCATGAACTTCAACCTCTTGTTGAAGAACTGCTTTTCCCGTTGGCTCACCATGTAATAACCCACCAGGGCGAACAATCACATAATCTAATGAGCTAGTTTGTAACCATGACTCCGCAAGGGATTTTTCTCTCACAGCCTGACCAAATGCAGCGCGTGACCGGGCAGACAAATAAGGCCATGAATCCCCACAACCTAATGATGTGACTAACACCATACGAGATATCCCAGCTTGTTCTGCACAATCAATCACCGTACGGTGAGCTAAATAATCTTGACTCCCTCCCATGGTTGAAATAACCGTGGCAGTTGTTCCTGCTGCATGACAAGCAGCCTTAACCACTTCACTATCACAAGCATCACCAATGAAGATTTGCGCACCTACCGCCTCCAATGCCTCTGCAGACTGCTTATTACGCACAACAACGATGACAGGGCGTTTCTTTGCAATTGCCAACTGAGCAATTTGACGACCAACACCTTTTCCACCCGCGCCAAAAATTAACCATGGAGCCATATCTTTATTCCTTTATATTTTGAGTGATTATAAACCTAGCTGTGTACCGTAAAGACAAAATTACCACAACAGTAATGATAATGCGCATTGTTTGCATTTGTTTTTTTTTGATTTATTTACCCCACCATTGTCTACGAACGATGATGAAATAATAAACAACATCAACTTTAATGTTTTTAATGTAATCCATTCAATCAAACGCATTAAAATGTGACTAATTTAACTTTTTTATCAAAAAATAATTACCATTAAAATTGATAATCCAACAAATTAACTACAAAAATAAATCGTAATATCAACCACTAACAGCAAGATCAATATCACTATCTCATTGATACCCATAATTATTTTAATGTTAATGCGAAGAATTATCATTTGCATTTATATTATTATTTGATTTAATACAACTCGTCATATATATGCGAAATAATAATTTCTTAATCAATAGTATCGTTAATATCTTTAATAAAAATGGAGTATTTCGATGAAAAAGTTAAATATTATCGCTCTAGCACTCGCAACCTGCACAGTAACTTTTGGTGCTTCTGCAGCAATCGGTTCTGGCCAAAGCCAACCTTTCGATGCTAATCAGCCTTCCGTCGTGTTGGTGCAACAGAAGGAACCGGTGGTGGTCATGGCGGTGCTGCGGGTGACCCAGGTATTGGTGTGCAATCTGTTTATGGTGGAAAAACCATTTCTTTCTCAGGCTTAACTCGAATGGCACCAATACAGGCAGGAAATGAAGCACATGTTATTTCCATGCCTAATGGACCTGGTTCGCATGACAAAGTGGGCGTTTTTAACTTTGCCAAAATTGCAGATGCAGAAGTCTATTTTGGTGAATGGTCATCGACAGGACAAGTTAGTGACACCACACATACCGCTTACTATTCTGGCAAGGATGTCACCACCAATATGCCTACAGCTGGCACAGCGGAATACTCCGTTAAAGGAATAAGCCAATACAATGGAGGCGCACTAACCGCAGGGACTCTGACAGCCAACTTTGGTACTAAATCCTTAGCAGGGAATATTGGTGCAACCAATATTGATGCCACCATTAAAAACAATGCCACTTTCGCCGGGGCGGCCACTCTTAATGGTGAATCAGGCTCAACAAATGGACACTTCTTTGGCGATCAAGCTAAGCATATTGCTGGTGTCACTCAATTTGAAGATCACAGCAAAGATATGGCCTTTGGTGGAAGCCGTGGGAATATTTCCCAGTAACCCGTAAATCAACCTTGGTGGCCAACCATAAAGCGTGACAGGCAGTTGGCCACTGCCTTTTATTACCGAAGCTAATCCTATGCGATATCTGTTATTAACTCCTGCTATAATGATGCTTATAGCCGCATTCTCTGCATTTCCAGCCAGCTTGGACACTGACCGAGAACAATTGTTATGGCAAAAAGACAAACAAAACTATCGTGATAAAAGTGCAGTAGTCCCCAATAAAGACCAATTGCTTCTCCCAGATGACCTATCAATTAACTTAAATGGGGAAAATTATGCCCTTGAGAATAATGCCCAAGACCTCGGGCAAGCCATTTATCTGGCAATTAACCACAGGCAATTTGAAGACGTACAGCGCTTATTACCCCGCTACCAACAACTCGCTGATGCGGATCCACTACTCATTTTATTTGCAAAAGCAGAAATTGCTAAATCGCAAAATCATTACCCTGAAGCGATTGCCCACTACCAACAAATATTGGCACGGTCGCCAAAGTTTCTTCGCATAAAATTAGAACTGGCCCGGGCTTATTTTGAAGATAACCAAAATAAAGAGTCTTTGGCTTTATTCCAAAATTTAATCAACGATGAAACACTCGCATTACCTACGAATGTGAAGCAAACCATCCAGCAATTTATTAGTGCTATCGAAAACCGCACCGCTTGGACTGGCAGTCTCTCCTTTGGCTATAAATACAACAGTAATATCAACCAAGTTCCAGATAAAAATAAAGTTTGGGAAACGCCAGGGGGAACCTGGAAAATGGCTAACCCCAAATCATCACCGGGACTCACCTATGATGCAAGTCTGAGTAAAATTATTCCTATCTCGGGCAATCATTCCCTGCAAATCAAGGGGACATCTTATGGTGACCGCTATCCGCACTATGCTGAATTCAGTGAAAACACGTCTTCTTTAGCAACTTTATATCGTTTTAATGATGCGAACACCACTATCGCATTCGGCCCATTAGTTGAGTTAAAAACGGTCAATGAAAAGCGCCGTTATTTAGGCATAGGGGGAAAAATTGAAGCTGACTACCAATTTTCACCTCGTGTGCTCCTAAGTACCTCCGCTGACTACCAACAACTTCATTATCAAAAACCGTATGACAGTGCCAATGGTAATCGAAGTAGCCTACATCTAACCGGTGTCTATGGTATTACCCCAGATACCTCCCTCTTTTTGGGGGCTGATGCGACTCGTCTCACCACAGAAGTTCGTAGCGATGATTATGACCAATTGGGTATCCGAGGCGGCTTTTATCACGTGCTAACACCCGATATTCATTTACTGGCACTTGCAACTTACCGAGAAAGCCAATTCAAGGCCTTCAACCAAATGTTGAATGTTAAACGCCATGATAGAGAAGCGATGTATTTTGCGCGTCTTAGTTTTCCAAATTATTCATTGCTCACATTTACGCCTTATACCAGTTACCGCTTTCGTGATAACCGCAGTTCTGCAGATGGAATTTACTCCTACCACCAGCACGAAATTTCTATTGGGTTAGAAACCCGTTTTTAAGCGTTATGGCATAGAGAAAAACACAATGTATAAATACAAATTAACACCTATTACTACTGCAATTATTACTGCTCTTTTTATTCCAACAACCGCTTTAGGGGAAAAAGAAGAACACATCGGCACCATTACTGTTCAAGATTCAGCAAAAACTATCAAAGAACGGGATCAACAAGGTTACGATGATCAATATGATGCTAAAGGTTCTAAAATTTATTTAGGAAAAGACCTTGTTGAGCGCTATAAAGGTACCAGTACCGCGGATGTGCTTAATAGTGCAGTTGGTGTCTATAGTGGTGATGCAAGAAACAGTGGCGCGTTAGACCCGAATATTCGAGGCATTCAAGGGCAAGAACGTGTTCCTGTCACGGTTGACGGCACAGAACAGTCGTTAACCGTTTATCGGGGTTACAATGGGGCAAACAACCGTAACTATGTGGACCCAAACCTCATTAGTAGCATTGAGATTGAAAAAAGTGGTTCTCTTGCTGGTGATATAAAAACCTCTGTAGGTGGTGGGATAGCCATCAGAACCATAGGAATAGATGACGTTGTTGCACCGGGTGAAAAATTTGGTGTCAGCTTAAAATTGGAAACCAGCAGTAATTCTACTCGTGAGCGTGTTCCCCACTTTGGTTATGGCGAAGATTACCGAGATCACCCTGAGATTTATAAAAATAATAACTATGTTTTCTCTGATCCAGTCGTCAACATCACACCAAAATCCCGAGGAAGCGCTCAATTCTTTAATTTTAAAGATAATGGCGGAAGAATAGCGGTTGGGACTCGACAGGAAAAGTTTGATTTAATGGCCGCCTATGCTTATCGCCGGCAAGGTAATTATTTTGCGGGGAAAAATGGCGCTCACCGTTATAAAGAATCGGTTCAATTAAATGAACAACAAACAGTACAGCAACAGCTTGGTCCAGACCCTTACTTACCTTTTGCTGCCAATGTATTTCGCCCCGGAAAAGAAGTTACGAATACCTCCAATGAGTTGGAATCCTATTTAGTTAAAACTAATTTATATCTCACTGAAAACCAAACATTACATCTTGGTTTTCGCCGAAGTGAAAGCACCTATGGTGAAATCATGCCATCACGTTTAGGATTTGCTGAGCTTGAAGGAAAACAAGTATTACCCCAATGGCCATTAGCTCACTTTACGGTCAATGCTTATAATGCCGAATATAAGTGGAAACCTGAAGATAATCAATGGATTGACCTAAACGCAAATGTGTGGATGACCCATTCCGTAGGGGATACCAATACCTCAGGTGGCTACCCACGAGAACCCAAAGAACGCGATTGGGGCTTCGAGTATGGTTATGGTGGTGGAAAAGACCCTAACATTGATGGTTCATTAATTAATACCGCAGCAACTAACTCTGAGAATGACCGTATTGGCTTTAATTTGCGCAATACCATGGCACTCACGCCCGATCTTGATTTAACGATCCGCGGTTCAATGCTCAAAGAAAAATTGGACTCTAACGACGTACCGCCATCTCAAACCGCCAGCCCTTTTATTGCCCTTCCTCGTAAAGGTCATCGCCAAGAAACCAGTATTGCCTTTAACTTTAACTATCGCCCAACGAGCTGGTTAGAACTGGATGCGGGAGCAAAATATATTGATGGCTGGACAGAAGATGATTATTTAAAAGAACAAATGCGCAATCGCACCAAGGGCTTCCAAAACCCTGACGAGCGCCTTGCTAAACAAATAAATTACAACCGAATTTTAACCAAAGAAGAGTATAACGAGGCTGTTGCCAATGGCTACCAAGCGTTTAATGGTGGTTATAAAAACAGCCAAATATTACTTAAAACATTAGGATTGGAAGATACCGACTATACCGTTTTTATTACTAAAAGAAACAACGCTCAGCGCCCAGAAGAAAATGGTGTTTTAGACGTTAATTTCCGCGCCGAATGGAAATCAGATAGCGATGGACGCTATACCACCAAAACAAACCCTTTCCATAACGGTACTTTTGACTCTCAAGCTCGTGCTGTTGACCCTGTTACTGGCAAGGAAGTTTATGTCTATGGTTCAAGTTATTCACACCCAGCCGATGACATCAAGCGCGAACTCACTGAAGAAGAAAAATGGAAATTCTCAGGCAAACAAAAAAGCCATGGCTGGGCTCCCGCTTTTGGTGCCAATATTTGGTTATCTGATAACGACCGGGTTTATGCACGCTATATAGAGACGGTTCGCTTACCGAGTATTTTTGAAAACAGCATTGGGTTTGCAGGGGAAAGTGAAGCCCGTAAAGAGAAAATGTTATTTAAACCCGAACGTGCAAAAACCTTTGAATTTGGTTATTCACGTAATTTACAAGGTTTACTCGGCGCTGAACGCCACGCTGACGTGAAAATAGGCTATTACCATACTGTCATTGAAAATGCTTTTGACCGTGATGGACGTCTTAATTTTGTTCAAGTAAAAGAACATAAAACAGCAGGAATTGAAGCTTTGGCACGCTATGATAATGGTGGTGTATTTATGGATATTGGTGTCGATTACCGCCTCAAAAATGAAGTCTGTGATGATTCGGCTCCAGCCAATCTTGACCCGGCTAATCGCTATAATATCTCCCAATGTACAACTGCAGGTTTCCCTGGCGGTTTTTTACGTACACAATTACAGCCTAAATATGCCATAAATTCCAACCTAGGCATGCGCTTTATGGATGAGGCCCTCGAAGTGGGAACACGCTTACGTTATACCAGTAGCGTACAAAATAAAGATGAACGCAAACTGATGCAGCAGTTCCCGGGGAGTTATTCGATGGCGAATAATAGCCCAATGCACTGGACGCCTACCTTTACTGCAGATGCCTACGCAAGTTACCAAATTGACAAAAATATTAATGTCGAATTCTTAGTGACCAACTTAACTGACCGTTATTATATCGACCCACTGACGCGCAGTATGATGCCAGCCCCCGGGCGCACACTACGCTTAGGATTAAATGCGCAATTTTAGATAAATATTGTAGGTTTATCGCTCTACAAATATCCGCTGCTAACTATAAGTTGGAGCGGATATTCGTCATTTCAGCACTAAAAAACTAGCCGCATAATGGTTTCATCAAATTCATCTTGGTCAACAACGGAAAAACCAAACTGTTCAAAAAATGGTTTCATCATGTCATTGCCTTCGATATAACAAATTGATACTGATTGATATTTACCTAAGCTTTTTATTTCATCGAGAACAAGTGGAATAGCCAGAGAACCAAAGCCTTTTCTTTGGTGTTTAATATCAATCATCAATTGGCCAATAAAAACCTCTTCGGGCCGACCATTTTCATGGTTTGAATAATATTGAACAAAACCAACGGGCTCATTATCAACATAGATACCACGATTAATATAGTAATCAAAAAATTTTGAGGCTGCGATTGACTCTGAGTTAAGAGCCACAAAGTCTTCCTGTTCTTTAGTTATTTCAAGACAGATGATATTCACCCAATTATCTTTGGTGATATCTTTTAACGTAATAGTCATAAACACCTTTCTTTTAGTTTGCCGTTCACAATGCCGCTGCGATAAAAAGACGACTTAGTGTAAATTAACAACAAACACTTTTTTGTTCGCGCAATTCGTGCCTTTATATTTTTCGATATTCAATAAACAAATAACAGGTAAACATGTTACGGATAACATGAATTTCAGCAAATAGACTAAAATAAAATTTCGACTCATTTATTGCTTTCAAATTAAGAAATATTCAGAATTGAGATCCATGTCAAATATCACTGCCGAATACAATATTATTGTAAAATATCAAATTTTTTTGAAGAAAATTCGCAAAAACACATCAGTACATTAAACTGATAATCAAACTCAAGATAGGCTAAAATAAAAACGAAAACTCAAAAAAACCACAATAATATCCAATTAAAATTCAATTTTTATCATTATATAAATTCAATAAAAATAAAACCTTGCTATAAAAAAATAAATAAAACCTGAACAACCTCACATTTACTGGGTATTTGATAATTCCTCGCATTAACACACCAAAAAATCAAAATTACTTATGAAACAGCATGTTAAATAATTAATAATAATTTGTATCAATCTGAAAAATAAAAATATTTTTAATATAAAAATGCAAAAATATTTCAATAACTACATCTTTATTAATAAATATTAATTTATTGATTTTAACCATGCCTTTTCGGCATGGCTAAGAGACTTTCGGAATATTGTCAGGAAAATAGTTTCATGGATAGTATGAATACGAAAATGATGCATTTTTATTATAAATATATACGAAAAACTCTTAAAAACATTTCCAATGAAAGGTAACACTATGGGTATATTAAAAGATAGTAAGTTGCTTTTGGTTAGCTTACTTATCATTCTTCTTTCGGAAGCTATAGGGCAAATTAAAATCAGTTTAGTCATGGTTTTTCCAATGCTTTATTCCATGTTGATGGGTGGTATTATCAGTTTTCCAAAATTCAAAATCCTCAGCGAAAAAAATATGGCACACGCGAGCTCGATAATGAGTGTTGCGTTAGTTATCTTAATTGCAAAATTAAGCACCTCCGTTGGTGCATCTTGGGAAAAAATAATTCAAGCCGGTGGCGCATTAATCTTGCAAGAAGTCGGCCACTTTATCGGTACTATTTTGCTCGGTTTACCGCTTGCTATCATGTTAGGCATGGGCCGTGAAGCCGTTGGTGCCACCTACTCTATCGGTCGTGAACCTAATATTGCCATTATCGAAGCCAAATATGGTTTAAGTTCACCAGAAGGCCGCGGCGTTATGGCAATGTATATTTGCGGGACGTTATACGGTGCAGTTTGGATGGGTGTTATCGCCAGTGTTATCGCAGGACTCGATATTATGAGCCCACTTGCTTTAGCCATGGGTGCTGGTGTGGGTAGTGGTTCGATGTTAGCAGCATCTGTTGCCCCATTATTGGAACTTTATCCTGAACACGCCGCAGATATTCAAGCATTCTCATCCTCTGCAAACTTGATGTCTTCGGTATTAGGTCTGTACATCTACATCTTCTTCTCCTTACCGTTTGCCTCTTTCTTGTACAACAAATTGAAAAGAAAACGTGCAACCGCATCAGCAGATACAGAATAAGGATATAAGATCATGAAAAAGATGGCAGAAATTGCAATAATCATCGTGTTAGTCATCATCTTCACTTCACTGGGTGATGCACTCGGCGGTTCAATTTATGGCCGTGGTAGCTTTGGCGCAGTCTTTAGTGACTCACTTATCGCCATGGCATTATTAGGGGGTATGTCATTTGTGGCATACTTAATTGCACAAATCCCACCATTAGGTAAGTTACCCGTGATTTTTTGGGTATCTTTAATTGCGGCGGGTCTGTGTTCACCGTTATTCCCTTACGATAAAGAAATGATCGCAATGACAGGTAAAATCTCACTTGCCGTCATCAGTACGACAGTACTTGCCTTTGCTGGTCTTTCACTCGGTAAAGATATCGACAAATTTAAAGCCATTTCATGGCGGATCATCCCAGTTTCACTGGCGGTCTTTACGGGAACATTCTTATTCGCTGCACTTATTGGTCAAGTGACACTTTCATGGAGCGGCGTTATCTAACAATAGGAAATATTTACCATGACAATGACCAAAGACCAATTGAAAGCCATCGTCTGCGAGACAATTGCATCCCATAAAGGGGATATCAAAAAATTGGCTGAAGATATTTGGGCAGAACCTGAGCTCGGCTATAAGGAAGTTAAAACAGCAAAAAAAGTGGAAGCTGCATTTTCTGCCTTAGGCGTTAATTACCGTAACCAACTCGCATTGACGGGGGTTAAGGCTCGCCTTAAGGGTGGAAAAGGGAGTAAACATAGTATTGCTGTGATTGGTGAGCTCGATGCGATTATTTGTGCGGAGCACCCAGAAGCTGATGATTTAACGGGCGCTGCCCATTGCTGTGGGCACAATGCACAAATAGCTAACATGATGGCAGTCACTATTGGTCTGGTTAAGTCAGGTGCTATGCAATACCTCGCGGGAGACGTCGTTCCTTTCGCTGTTCCCGCAGAGGAATATGTTGAACTAGCTTATCGTAATAAACTGATTGAGCAAGGAAAAATCAGTTATATCGGCGGTAAACCTGAGCTGATATCTCTTGGTGAGTTTGATGATATCGATATGGCAATGCAAATTCATTTAACCAGTGTCAAACCTGAACGTGAGACTGGTTTTATTGAAATGTCGACCACCACCAATGGGTTTATTGGCAAGCTGATTAACTACAAAGGCAAAGCATCCCATGCGGCGGCGGCCCCTCATCTGGGCGTTAATGCACTCAATGCGGCAATGATGGGGATCATGGGGGTGAATGCAATTCGCGAAACCTTCCAAGAAAAAGATTATATTCGTTTCCATCCTATCATCACACAAGGCGGTGATTTAGTGAATGTCACCCCAAGTGATGTCCGTATGGAAAGTTATGTCCGAGCGTCAAATGTTCCCGCAATGATTGATACGAATGAGCGTATTACTCGCGCATTGGTTGCTGGCGCAATGTCAGTCGGTGCAGAAGTAGAAGTCAAAGATTTACCGGGTTACCTGCCGCTATATAACAACGATACGTTAAACGACTTATTGCAGCACAATGCCCACGACTTGATTGGCGAAGAAAATGTTTGGGTTGCTGGCCATATGACTGGAAGCACAGATACAGGTGACTTATCACATATCATGCCAGTGAGTCACCCGTGGATTGGCGCAATTCGCGGTGGCTTGCACGGTAAAGATTACGTTGTTTTTGATGATGATATGGCCTACATCCGCCCTGCGCAAATGATGGCAATGGCAATTATTGACCTATTATTTGATGATGCATCCCAAGCTGACGAAATGTTAGCTGATTACACCCCATTGATGAGCAAAGAGGAATATCTCTCATTTATTGGCTCTTTTAAGAACTAATTATAGAAACATGCCCCTTATTAATGCGTTAATCGCAATAAGGGGCATATAATCTTTCCAGCTTTAATCCTATCTTTATAGTTTCCCCTCTCATTAATTCAATATATTTTATATTCGTCATCTCATGTAAAATAATTTGTAAAGCCATGCTATCTACATCCTATTTCAAATAATAAAATTTAGCGTAAACTCAATAACCGCCTCTCTTAAATATAAAAGTTTTTAATATAAAAACCAGAAAATACAAATTTAATATGCTGATATTAAAGGGATTTAATTATCTTTACATTTCCTGATGATTATTTTATTAAATTACCATCCTTATTATTCATGAGCCATGCAATACTGATATGATATAAATACGATCTCCATCACGCTCACTTTTTTAATATCCACGTTAAAATTCACTCTATGAATTGTTAGATAAAATAACATCTAGCAGAAGTGACTTATTTCTGAATCTAGCGCTTAAAATATACATAAATTAAATGAGTACGCTGTTTCTTATTCATGCTCACACCAGGGGCTCCTTAACAGCATTAAAAACGCTTTTTGTATACGGGATAAAACGTAATGACCAATAAATACAATATCAGTGAAAAGCTCTTTGCTTTAGAAACGTTTAGCAAAAAAACACGTCAGGATTTACATAAGATCCCTGAATTATCTGGGCAAGAATTCAAAACCTCACAATATTGCCGTGAATTGATGGAAAGCTTTGGCTATAACATCCGTTTATTTGAAGGTTACACCGGTTTTACCGCTGAATTGATTATCGACCCAGCAAAGCGCTTGATTGCCTATCGTACCGATATTGACGGCCTTGAAATGCCTGATTTAACATGCAATGAGCACAGCTCTGTCCATGAAGGTTGCGCTCATAACTGTGGCCATGATACCCACATGACCATCGCCTTAACGGCAGCAAAATACCTTAGCGAAAACCGTTCTGAACTCACTCATAACGTCCGTTTTATCTTCCAAATGGCCGAAGAAGACATGCGAGTACCGGGCGCTAACAAAATGGTAGAAATGGGCTGTATGGAAGGTGTTGATGAAGTATACGGCTTACATAATGATGCCGCTTTTGAAACGGGTTATATTAAATTCAATTCCGGGGTTATGTCCTCTTATGGCTCAGCGTGGACGCTAGATGTTCATGGCGTTTCAGCCCACGGCTCAACCCCTCATAAAGGGTTAGATGCTATCCGCGAAGCAACACGTATCATTGATTATATGGACTACATTGTTGCCAAAAAAACCGATCCTTTCAGCCCTGCCGTATTTGGTTGTGGCATGATTAATGGCGGAACTATTCCAAATGCGTTGGCTGATCATGTTCAGGCACGCGGTACCATCCGTTCAATGGATGAAGAAACCGACAAAATTTTAAAAGCCAGCTTTCATGAAATTGTCGCTCGTAGTGAAGCCGGCGGGTTTAAAACCACACTAGAAGCAAGCGGTTATCCCGCTGTCGTCAATCACCCGCAGGCTGCTAAAGTGATTTATGATGCTGCTGCGGCATTCTTACCTGCTGAACAGATAGATGCGAATGGTAAGCCAATGACGGGTAGTGAAGACTTCAGTTATATGATCAATGCCACTAAAGATAAACTCGGTGCCATGTACTTTTTAGGAAGTGGTAATCAAGCAAAAGGGATTAATAATTATTTACACGCTAACCCTTACTTTGTTGATGACGATTGTTTGCTGATTGGCGCTCAAATTTTTATTAATATTGCCACTCGTTAGAATAAAAATAACACACACAGTAATTTCAAAGCCGAGTAAATCATATTACTCGGCTTTTTTCTTATAGCTCAGGTAATTCTCTATATAACCTATCTCGCTCATTTTGTTCTGTAGGCACCCATTGATTCGGTTGATGAATATAGTTCAAATCAAGGTGAGGTGCATAATTAGAGATAAAATCATACATATAATCTTTTAAATGCATATGCCGGTTAATGCATACATGTGTATAACTTGGCTTCACTAAATGGCTAATATCAATACAGCGTAATGTCTCGCTATCTTCCTCTGGGTCAAAAGCCACCGTTGAAATAATACCTACCCCAGCACCACGTTTTACATAGTATTTAATAATTTCGGTATCTACCGCAGTTAAAACAACATTTGGCGTTAATTTATGTTGGTAAAAAACTTGGTCAAGTTTTGAATGCCCGGTAAAACCAAATACATAGGTAATTAATGGGTAACCAGCAAGGTCTTCAATAGAGAGCTGTTCACATTGAGCTAGCGGGTGGTCATGGGGCACAATAATACTGCGCGACCATTGGTAGCAAGGCATCACCAATAAGTCATCATAAAGGTGCATAGATTCGGTCGCAATAGCAAAATCCACATCCCCATTATTCACCATTTCTGCTATTTGGGCGGGAGCCCCTTGGTGAAAATGCAGTGAGATATTGGGGTAACGTGCGTTAAAACGTTCAATCACTTGGGGTAATTTATAGCGGATTTGTGTGTGTGTGGTTGCGATATGAAGATTTTGTTTTATCGTGGTATCTTCATGTGAAACGATACTTTTAATTTTATCGAACTGCGCCAGAATATCACACGCGACATGATGAACTTTCTCCCCAATCGGGCTAAGAGACAATAAGTTATTATTTTTTCTATTGAATAATGAAACGTTCAGTTCATCTTCCAATATTTTAAGTTGCTTACTGACAGTCGGCTGAGAGGTATATAATTTTTCAGCCGCGTTGGTGATATTGAAATCACTTCTAACCACTTCAACAAAACTTTTAAGCTGACTAATGTTCATTGCTGATTTATCCAATGCAAAATGGATTAAAAAATAGAGATATAAATCCAGAGTAAGATGCGACACCTTGGTTGTTATGTACAGCAATTATACCATAACGAATGGATTAGCAAGAACTACACTGTTGCTTATTCCCAAGCAAATCACCCCTCTTTTATAATAAAGCAACCTAACATTAGTAAATGAAAAGCAAATTATTCACTCAAGATCACTAAAATTAAATTAATCACAAAATAAATAGTCATTTTGTGATAGCCATCTTACTTACTTTGGTTTTTACGCCATTTTCAAAAATATCTGGCTAAACAATACAATTAATCCTAATTCATTTTACTTAGATTGGGGGCGCCAATTTCTTATTAATCAATTGGTAGACAGGTTAATTATGCCACTAAGAATGGCATTATAAATAAATTATAGGTGCAAACATGAAAAGAATTAAAACCAAGTTTCTTTTGTTATTTTATATAATTATTTCAATAACCTCCACCAGTGCTTTAGCTACATCAGATAGCGATGCCCTTTATTTTTACCTTGTTAGACATGGACAAACTTATTCTAATATTAAAGAAATGACCATTGGTGGAGGCGGTAATGCTCAGCTTACAACCAAAGGGCGCTATGATGCACGCAGCCTTGGTTTAGGTTTAGAAGATGTCGATTTTATCGCCGGATACAGCAGTACATTAGGTCGAGCTCATGAAACCGCCAGTAATATTTTAACTGGCCGTAACATGGATATTATTGAGATTGAGAACTTAAAAAATATTTCTTGGGGTAACGCTGAAGGCGGTAGAATTGATGACTTAACGAGCCAATACGGCCATTCTGGTAATGAATTTGAATACTACTTTGGGAACTATAAAGATAAAAACTTCAAATCTGTCGTCAACACTGAAAGCATGTATGACTTTTCCCAACGCTTCGAGTCTGCATTATTAGATATTGCTAACCGTCATAAAAATGAAACTGGTAATATTTTAGCCGTTGGCCACTCATCAATGGCATTTTACTTGCAGAAATATCGTCAAGATAAGCCATTATCAGGGTTAAGCAATACTGCCGTTTCGGTATTAAAATATAAAGATGGTCAATTTACGCTTATCGACTTTAATAATACGGATTATTTAAAATCAGGTTATGCAAAACAAGAGAAACTTCCGCCTCTTAAAATCTCGATTGTCATCAACCCAATGACTATTTTAAATGATGCCAATGTAATGGAAGGCACCTCAGACTCCGATCTCAGTAAATCAGGTGTTGCGGCGGTTAATCAATTGAAACAACACATTAACCCTACTGACTATTTGGCGGTTTATAGCAGCACATTAAATAGAGCCAAATATACTGCAAACCACTTATTTGAAAATAGCACCCTACCAATCCAAATTAATCGTAATTTAGATGAAATTTTCCTTGGCCTTTGGGAAGCGGAGAAAATCAGCACATTAGAAAAAGACCCTAAAGGCCAGTTTACCAAATTACATTCAGGAAAAAATGTGTTGAGCTTTGAATCCCCAGTCGATGGTGAAACAGGAGCTATTGCAGCCTACCGATTAGAAAGCTTACTTAGAGATATTGGTATCAAAAATGAATTCCATACTGGAAAAATCATGGTGGTTACTCACCCGATTATTTTCAGTGCGTTTTTAAATAAAGTTCAGCCAGAGTACCAATTCATCCCTAAAAAAGACTTACAACTGATTACCCTGCAATATAAAAATGAAAAATTCAGTGTCAAAAACATCCAGTCTTTTAATGGTAAATAAGAGAAATTAACACCTTATAATCGCCAATAAAAAACCTCGCCATTGCGAGGTTTTTATCTCTTCAGAAAAGCTCAAAACGAATTATACATTTTTCCTTTCGATAGTTTCTTCCCCCCAATATAGCCTATCCGCAGTGGTCTTCGAAAAGGCCAGAGGTAAAACTTCATCAGAACCTTCCTCCCAAATTTGTTCTGCTAACACTTCATCATTATTCGCTAACTCAAAAATAGCTTGAGCAATTTCAATTGAGGTTTCTCTAACTTTAGCCCATTCAGCTATATCGTGAGGCTCTTTCATTATTCGCTCCTGATTAAATGGTTCTGGTAAAAATACTGAGAGATTTCAAGTCTGTGAATAAGATCACTACGACTTTAAATATATTGCCATTTTTCCCTTTTAGTGGCGCTCCATTGAACGCGCTCACTATTCACTCTCTCTAGTATATGACTATAAGTTAAGTAATAGAGATAAAAAAGTCATGAATATTCGCCATGTTGTTGCTATTGATTTAGGCGCATCTAGCGGTCGAGTCATGTTGGCTTGCTATGATGTGCATAATAAAAAATTATCATTAGATGAAATTCATCGTTTTACAAACCATTTGATCACTGAAGGCAACCATTGCTATTGGGATCTTGACGACATTGAGAACCAAATCCTGATTGGCTTACACCGTGTAGAACAATCTGGCATCAACATTGACAGCATCGGGATCGACACTTGGGGTGTTGATTATGTCCTACTTGACCGTGAGGGTCATACCGTTGGTCGCAATTTCTCCTACCGAGATAACCGCACGCAAGGTGTCATGGAACAAGTTCAAACCGATCTCGGTGTTCAAAATATCTACCAAAAAACAGGGATCCAATTTCTCCCTTTCAATACCTTATATCAATTGAAGGCATTGCAACAATCACACCCCCAATGGTTGGAACAAGCACACCATTTATTATTGATTCCTGATTATTTAGCATACCGTTTGACCGGGCAAGTCAACCATGAATATACCAATATTACCACCAGCCAAATGGTTAACCTGCAAACAGGTGATTGGGATGAGGAGTTAGTCGAATATTTACAATTGCCACGCCGTTTATTAGGTGAAATCAAGCAACCGGGTAATGTCATTGGCTATTGGATCACACCGAAAGGCCAAAAAACCCCCGTGATCGCCGTAGCAAGCCATGATACGGCCAGCGCTGTCATTGCGGCTCCAATAGCCGATAGCCATAGTGCTTACTTAAGCTCAGGAACTTGGTCATTAATGGGCCTCGAGCGCACATCCCCTTGTACATGTGAAAATGCATTTGTTGCCAACATTACCAATGAAGGAGGAATTAATGGCCACTACCGAGTCCTAAAGAATATTATGGGGTTATGGTTATTCCAACGCATTTGTCTTGAACACGATGTGCAAGATATTTGCAGCCTCATTACCTCAGCAGAAGCTATCCCAGCATTCACGTATCTGATCAACCCGAACGATAACCGGTTCTTGAACCCGGAGTCGATGAGCCAAGCCATTAAAGAAGCTTGTCAGGAAAATCAACAATCCGTTCCAAATACTGCCGCTGAGCTAGCTCGTTGTGTTTTCGACAGCTTAGCACTGCTTTATCGTCAAGTGTTCCTTGAATTACAGCAGATAAATCATGCCCCATTACAACAACTGCATATCGTCGGTGGCGGCAGCCAAAATGCCCTACTTAACCAACTCTGCGCCAACACTTGCGGGGTTCCTGTGAGCACAGGTCCGATTGAAGCCTCCACCTTAGGAAACATTGGGTATCAGTTGATTGCCCTCAACACCATTCCAGATGTACCAACCCTGCGCACCATTATTGCAGAAAATACCGAACTTTGTTGGTTTCAACCTCAAAGCATCGCACTGGATGAACCTTGGAAACGATTTAAAACCATTACGGGCTAACTCAAGTTATTAACCGTATATCGATAAGTTATAAGGAAAATTTCATGTCTAATTACAAAGAAAGTTATCTTATTGCCAAACAACGTTTTGCTGACCTTGGTATCGATACTGAACTAGCGATGCAAGCTATGGCTGACTTGCCTGTATCAATGCATTGCTGGCAGGGAGATGACGTAGCCGGCTTTGAAAAATCAGCAACCGCTTTAAGCGGCGGTATTCAAGCTACAGGTAATTACCCCGGCAAAGCGACTAATGCGATTGAATTACGTGCAGATATGGATAAAGCAATGAGCTTAATTCCGGGCCCTAAACGCGTTAATCTGCACGCTCTTTACCTCGAAGCTGATACCGCCGTCGAACGTAATGAAATTGAACCTCGCCATTTTGCCAATTGGGTTGATTGGGCGAAAAAAAACCATATCGCGCTCGATTTTAACCCATCTTACTTTTCCCATCCGCTAAGTAGCGAAGCGACGCTAACTCACAGTAATAAGGAAATTAGAGACTATTGGATTGGTCATGGACAAGCTTGCCGCCGTATTTCTGCGTATTTTGGTGAGTCATTAAACAGCGCTTCCGTGATGAATATTTGGATCCCTGACGGCATGAAAGATCTCCCTATTGACCGCTATGCCCCTCGTCAACGCTTAGTCGAGTCATTGGATGAAATTATCAGTGAAAAAATTGATATTAAATATCATATCGATGCCGTCGAAAGTAAATTATTCGGTATTGGTGCAGAATCTTACACCGCAGGCTCCAGTGAGTTTTATTTGAGCTATGCCATCACACGTAAAACCGCTTTATGTTTAGATGCAGGGCATTTCCATCCAACTGAAGTCATTTCGGATAAAATTTCAGCGGTCATTCCTTATGTTGAACGTCTATTACTGCACGTCAGCCGTCCTGTGCGTTGGGACAGTGACCACGTCATTTTACTCGATGATGAAACTCAAGCCATTGCCAATGAAATCATTCGCCATAACTTAAAGAACCGTGTGCATATTGGCCTCGATTTCTTTGACGCATCAATTAACCGTATTGCCGCTTGGGTCATTGGGACTCGTAATATGAAAAAAGCGTTACTTCGCGCCTTACTTGAACCAACCACAAGACTACGCCAACTCGAAATTGAAGGAGACTTCACAGCTCGCCTCGCGCTGTTAGAAGAACAAAAATGCCTGCCATGGCAAGCTGTTTGGGATGAATACTGTGAACGCAACAATGTTCCTGTCGGCGAAAAATGGTTAGATGAAGTTAAAAAATACGAAAAATCAACATTATTAACACGTTAAGGTGAATTGTATGCAAGATATTCTGACATCTTGGTTTGTTCAAGGAATGATAAAAGCCACCAGCGATATGTGGCTCAAAGGCTGGGATGAACGTAATGGCGGTAATGTGAGCTTACGACTCACTGAAGATGATGTTTCGCCATTTAAACACACTTTTCACGCTGACCCACGTTATATCGAAGCGACAGAGCCAGTTAAAGAGCTCGCAAACCAATATTTTATTGTTACAGGCTCCGGTAAGTTTTTCCGTAACGTTGCCTTAGACCCCGCAGATAACTTGGGTCTGGTTCGTATCGATAACGAAGGTCAGGGTTACCACATTGTTTGGGGCTTTGTGAATGGTGCAATACCAACCTCTGAATTTGCTGCACACTTTCAATCGCATATCACACGTATGCAAGCCACTAATGGCACTAACCGAGTCATCATGCACTGTCATGCAACTAACATCATTGCATTAAGTTATGTTTTACCGCTCGATAGTGCATCCATCACTCGTCATTTATGGGAAATGAGTACTGAATGTTTGGTGGTTTTCCCTGATGGTATTGGTGTGCTGCCATGGATGGTCCCCGGCACAGATGGTATCGGTTTAGAAACAGCGGAACAAATGAAACAACATGGCTTAGTACTTTGGCCATTCCACGGTATTTTTGGCTCTGGCCCAACTTTAGATGATGCTTTTGGTTTAATTGATACCGCAGAAAAATCTGCGGAGATATTGGTAAAAGTTCTCTCCATGGGTGGTAAAAAACAAACTATTTCAACAGAAAATCTGATTGCGCTTGCCAAGCGATTTAATGTCACACCAATGTCTGATGCATTGAAATAAAACCTGTTTCTCTGTGGATACCCCTTTCCTTCCACAGAGAAATTAAAACGATAATAAACAGTGAGGAATAGTTCATGGGCAGTGGAATTTTACTCGGTATTTTTTGGCATTTTGTCGGCGCAGCTTCAGCTGCCTGCTTTTACGCACCATTAAAAAAAGTTAAAAACTGGTCATGGGAAACGATGTGGTCCATTGCCGGTATTTTTTCGTGGATTATTTTACCTTGGACCATCAGTTATATTTTACTTCCTGACTTTTGGGCCTATTACAACTCTTTCAGTGCAAGTATTCTGATCCCTGTATTTTTATTTGGCGCCATGTGGGGGGTTGGTAATATTGGTTATGGCTTGACCATGCGCTATTTAGGTATGTCAATGGGGATTGGGATTGCCATTGGTATTACACTCATTGTTGGTACCTTGATGACCCCTATTATTCAAGGCACATTTGGCGAGTTGATTGCCTCGACTGGCGGAAAACTAACGATTCTTGGTGTCTTAGTGGCTGTTCTAGGGGTTGCTATCGTTTCCTATGCCGGGTTACTGAAAGAAAAGGCGACCGGAGTGCAAGCTGAAGAGTTTAACCTGAAAAAAGGCTTATTACTGGCAGTCATGTGCGGTATTTTCTCAGCCGGTATGTCATTCGCCATGAGTGCAGCCGTCCCTATGCACGAAGCTTCCGCTGCCCTCGGCGTTTCTTCTCTTTATGTCGCATTACCAAGTTACGTCATCATCATGGGTGGCGGCGCATTAATCAACTTAGGTTATTGTTTTATTAGGCTTATTTATCGCCAAGATATCTCTTTCAAATCAGATATCTCTGTCCCCAAAGCCCTACTGTTCAGCAATATTTTATTTGCCATTTTGGGTGGCGGTATGTGGTACTTCCAATTCTTCTTCTACGCATGGGGACACGCCAATATCCCATCACAATACGGCTTTATGAGCTGGATGCTACATATGAGTTTTTATGTTCTGTGTGGCGGTATTGTGGGGTTAGCCCTAAAAGAATGGAAAGGCACTGGCAGAAAACCTGTCCGAATTTTATGTTTAGGCTGCTTAGTGATTATCTTAGCTGCAAACATTGTTGGCTTGGGAATGGCAGCATAACGTAACGACTTTTTATTTTAATCGATCGGGAGGTCAGCGATGACCCATAGAATGATACTCAATGAAACCTCATACTTTGGCGAAGGGGCTATTAACCACCTTGTAGAGGAAATTCAAAAACGCCAATTTAACAAAGCACTGATTGTTACGGATGCGGATCTGGTTAAATTTAATGTTGTCAGTAAAGTCACCCAATTATTAGATAACGCTAAATTGGACTACGCCATTTATGATGCCGTTATTCCTAACCCAACCATTGATACCGTCCAACAAGGACTAAAACACTTCAAACAATTTAATGCAGATTATCTTATCGCTATCGGTGGTGGTTCCCCACAAGACACCGCTAAAGCGATTGGGATTATTATCAATAACCCACAGTACGAAGATGTGGTGAGCTTAGAAGGTGTCGCTCCAACCCAAAACCCAGCGGTTCCAATTATCGCCATCCCAACGACCGCAGGAACCGCGGCTGAAGTCACGATTAACTATGTCATCACGGACAACAAACTGTTCCGTAAATTTGTGTGTGTTGACCCCCATAGTATCCCTTTAGTAGCCATTATTGACCCATTAATGATGGCATCCATGCCTGCAAGCTTAAAGGCTGCTACTGGCGTTGATGCCCTCACTCATGCCATTGAAGGCTATATCACGAAAGGAGCTTGGGCACTTACCGATGCTCTGCACCTTAAATCCATAGAGTTGATCAGCAATTCGTTACAGCAATCCGTTAAGGGCGACCCGCAAGGCGTTGAAACAATGGCTCTTGCACAATATATGGCTGGAATGGGCTTCTCTAACGTTGGTTTAGGGTTGGTGCATGGTATGGCTCACCCACTTGGGGCGTTTTACAATACACCTCATGGCGTCGCCAATGCCATTTTATTGCCTCATATCATGGCGTATAACGCAAATTATACAGGGAAAAAATACCGCGATATCGCCCGTGCAATGGGCGTAAAAAATATAGACTCCCTACCACTTCAAGAAGCCAGAGATACCGCCATTGCAGCTGTCTTTGCGCTAAACAAAAACGTTGGTATTCCTGAAAAACTGCGTGAAATCGGCATGAAACCAGAGGATATTCCATCCCTTGCTCAAGCCGCCTTTGATGATGTGTGTACTGGGGGTAATCCACGTGATGCAACATTAGAGGATATCGCTGAATTATATCAAGCGATTTATTAGAGGACAGTATCATGATAAAAAAAGCATTTGTGATGCAAGTTGCTCCTAACGCTCACCAAGAATACCAGCGCCGACACGATGAAATTTGGCCTGAATTAGTGCTTACACTCAAAGAACACGGTGCACATCACTATTCTATTTTCTTAGATAACAATCGAAATTTATTGTTCGCCTATGTGGAAATTGAATCACAAGAACGCTGGGATAGCGTTGCACAAACAGAAGTATGCCAAAAATGGTGGAGGTATATGTCGGATATTATGCCATCAAACCCTGACAACAGCCCTATCAGTGATGAGTTAAGATCGGTATTTTATTTAGACTAATATCCCCCAGACAGTGCTAGTCTTTGGCTAGCACTTACCTCAATTTATTTTTCTGTAAAAAACAGCGTCGATATGCGCTTGCGGTCATATTCATTTTTCTATGGAAAACACTCGAAAAATAATTACTATCCTCATAGCCACATTGCCCCGCGATTTCACTGATAGACAATGAAGTACTACGTAATAATAATGTCGCTTGGCACAGACGTAATTGTTGCAGATATTCCATTACCGTCATTCCTGTTTTCGACTTGAACAAACGCTGTAATGAACGCGCGGACAACTGGTGTTCCTGAGCAAAATTATCTAATGAAAATGGTGTATTTATACTTAAATTTAAACAGTTTATTAGCTGATCCATTTGATGTAATAAGCTTATTGGCGCTTGGTCAGGCTGATACCTTAAACGGTAAATATAAATTGCCAGTTGTAAGAATAACCCTTCACAAAGATGAATCGATGGAATATCAGGCTTTTGGCATTCTGATGCTATTTTTTCAATAATTGGCGTTAATGTTGGTAAACTCGAAGGCGGTAGCTTCCAATGCCTAGATATTGCTGGCTGATGGCCTAATGGCACATACTTTTCAATAGATTGTTGAATCAAAAACTCATTAGGCTTATATAATATATTTACCAGTTTTAAATTATTTACAGAGTGATAGCCATGACGATCCTCTGCGTTAATATAAAACAGATCACCACACGTAATCGGGTAATCATCACCATTCCAATGGTGTAAGCCATTCCCGGAAAAAACAATCACAAACTCATTAAAATCATGGCTATGAATAATAAAATCTTCCTGAGAATTCCGTTTTTCTACCGTCACGGTATTTTCAGTTCGAATAAAATAATCGCTGCTGTTGAGAGTGATAATTTTTTGTATCATGGTCACCTCAAAAAAGTGTAAAGATGATCATGGCGATCTTTGTTAATTACTGCAATGACGCAGGTCACGAGGTGTGAAATTATACTCGCTCTTAAAACGCGTTGAAAAATACGCACTATCATTAAAACCACTTTCCAGCGCAATATCTGTAATAGTTTTCTCTGAAAAACGGATTTGATAATATGCTTCAGATAGCCTTAATTTTATTAAATAATTTTGTGGCGATATGCCTAAATTATTTTTCATATATCGATGAAAAGTACGCAGCGAAACCGAAAACTGAGTGGTTAAACTTTCCCAATCAATTTCTTCCATAAAGTTTGCATTCAACCATCGTAACATCTGAATAATACGCTGTTCATTATTCCCCTCACCTACGTGGTTATAACGTCCCTCTTGCAAGTTCATAATTAACTGTAAGAACAAACTTTCAGTATAAGCAGGGTCAGAACCATCACTTTCGTTAAGTTTATCAATAAGCTGTTGCGCTTTATTGCAATGCTCTTTATTTAATAGCCAATGGGAAATGTTTTTTTCAGTGTCGGCAGGAAAAAAATGACTGATATTGTTTAAATAAGTAAAGGCAGAGTCTGAACGATATAACACATTAGTTAAATTGAGGTTAGAGACATTATCAAATAAGTGATAATCGCTGGATTTAATGTAACACACCATACCTGGGCATAATGTATAAGGCCGCCCATTAAGTACATGCAGGCCAACGCCTTGAGTCACCAAAAAAATCTCACTAAAATCATGTGTATGCTCAGGAAAAATAGGCTGAGGTACCCTTGGTTCAACCGCAATGTGCTGCTGTGGTGTGATAAAAAAATCTTCGCTATAGAGTTTCATGAAAGATCTCCCAATAAGTACTCCTCACCTGTATATTCACTGTTGGGTTTATGTCGCGATATTCCATTTACCGTAAATCCCCCTACCCTTTCATTCTAGTGATCTTATCCAAAATCACCTTGAAATTACTGCCAAGCAATCACTTGTTATTGGCAATATTTTCAAGAGTTCATCGAATAAATGTGCGAAATGTGACATTGAATACACCAAAGCTACTTCATCTAAGATTACTGTTTTGTAAGAGAAGGCAATTTTCAGGTATTTTAACTCTCTGGCTTATAAAAATAGGATTGGTTATCAATAAACTGTTATCGAATGTAAACATAACCTTATGTTTTCACTTATTAGTTTCTGGATCTATGGCTCCCGATAAAGATCGGTTCATTATTACCGCCAAATGGATAAGTCTGCTTTACTATCACAATGATTTTTCGATTTTAAAGAAACTACATGAGAGGTACGTATTTTTGATCCGCAGTCTGAGTACTTAATTTCATCTATCAATTCCTATTTAAATGAAACGCCCATATCGTATTATCAGAATCGATTTCTATCAAACTGGTCGAGCTTAGTACATTTATAAGAAAGTTAATCTGATAGAAAAATAGTTTGTAGGTATTCATGAGGGCTACTTGGGAAGACTATAAGGTAAAAACCAGCTAATCCACTGAATTTCAGGTATAAAAAAAGACATCAGTTGATGTCCATTGACTTCGAAATGGTACCCCTACAGGATTCGAACCTGTGACCTACGGCTTAGAAGAGCGTAGAATTAATACTTTATAATCAGTTAATTACAGTCTCTTCCAGTGTTCACAAGCTACAAAGAAGATAAAGTAATTAAAAGTTGTTTAAAGTCGTTCAATCACATTTAAACTTGAACGTCCCAACCACGTCCCATCATTCCCCTCTCATTTTTGTGTCACAATTTCGGCACAGCTCGTCACAGTGGCTTACTCCATGCAGCACCCCTCTCACTTAAGAGACACAGAAAACCATCATGCAGAACTTCCGAAAGAAGGTGAAGGTGATGGCTCAGCAAATAGAGTTAATTTGTTCGTTATTCATATGATTTATTTGCTATAATTTTTGTCCTATAAAACAAACAGCAACATAAACATGCCTACTAACACGATAAACAATAAAAATGAAATTGGAAACATTCAAATACTTAGAGCCATAGCTGCATTATTAGTGGTCTCTAATCATCTACTTGGCAGTATTTATGGTGGTATTTTTAAATTCAATGGCGGTCTTGGAGTTGATATATTTTTTATAATTAGCGGCTTTCTGATGGTTTATACTCAAAAGGAACGTCGAGGGCCGATAGAGTTCATTTTTGGAAGAATAAATAGGATATATCCAACCTACATATTAATATCACTACCTCTAGTTTTATCAAGAATACAATATACTGACCTTCATGTCTTTATTGGTAATTTCTTACTCACACCAGATATTGGAAATGAGCAATATAAATTAGCCAATCCACCTGCGTGGTCATTGGTATATGAGATGATTTTTTATGTTATATTTACTCTATCTCTAATGTTTTCAACAAAAAAAGCCACCTCATTTATATTGAGTTCAATAGCAATAATTATTACTTTATGCATTTTTAAAAGCTATCACCATGCAATTAGATTTGATAGCTGGGTAAATATTGACTACATTTTATCCGATTTTCTACTGATTAATTTTATTGCTGGAGGTGTCATAGCTTTAATCGTAAACAAAATACAGCTAAAAATTAATTTTCCTTTCTTTATTTTTATAACTATCACTTTATTATTTATATCTCTTAGTTTGCAACAAGATACGCCAAGGATAGTCAAGTTTGGCATACCGGCATTTTTTATTGTGCTTGTTGCATGTATATCTCATGCTGGCTGTGGCGTTTTTTATAAAACTCTGCACAAGATTGGCGATGCATCATATAGTCTGTATATATCACATATTTACATCGTAATTCTAGCGGCTGATGTTTATCGAGTGAATGGTTCATCAGAAGAAAGTAAGTACTTCATATCACTGCTTATGTTAATACTTTCAGTGCTACTATCATTATTTCTAAATAAGAGTATAGAAAAACCAATTGCTAATTTTTTCAAGCAAAGAAAAAATCAAAAGCAACTCTAATTCATGAAAGCCCACCTCATAATTTGTGGGCTTTCATGTAGCAGCTATCGATTATCTAGATACTAATCCATTGAGTATTCGTTATATCCCTAATTGCTGGAGATGACCCGCTACTTCTATTTGGCATTGTGTCACCAGCAATGAATCGTATTGCGTCATTTTTAACCGCGACAACAGTGTCATTCCCTTTTCTTGTAGCGTCCTTATATATTGAACAAGCAATAATATTCATTAATTCAACGTTATCTGATATCGCTGCTGGCAAGCCACTTAACAACACGTTGCCTCCTGCCGTGACCGCTACGTTTAAACTAGATGTTAACCCTTGAGATGGTTGCGATACTTGATATGGCCTGATTGATTCATGAACATCAAACGTATTGTCAATGATTTTCCATGTTTGTACATCTGACTCCCTTATTCCAATAACATCCCCTGTTGAAATTCCGCTTCCAAATCCGCTTCGCTTAAATGTTATTACAGAGCCAATCAAGGCGATATTTAATGTTCGTCCTCTTATTGCAAATTTAGCCCCTATTGCTTCACCCCGAAAATCAAATCTCACTACATTGGTAATATCAAATGCAGGTTTGAGGTCTGAGTTATCTGAAATAACTGCGCCGTCAATTAAAAGTCTGTACCAACTATTAAATTCATTACCTGCTGTCGAATTTGGATTGCGATGAATTGATGACATTTTCCCGATATAACAACTTCCTGTTGTGGTATAAAGACCTAAATATTCATCAACACCTTGTCGGTTATCTTTCTGTACATGAGTAACATTGCGTAAGTTACTAGAACCTTCAACAATCAATCTTCCAGCAGAAATTGTGACGTTATCTGCATTCGTATCCCTTAGAACTAAATCTAAGCATCCTTCAATAATCAACTTCCCAAAATTACATTGCTCAAACTGTATTCTTGCGGTGACTTTTCCGTACGGCCCATTAGCTAATTGCATTCTTCTCGATGAGCATTTTTCAAAAGTTAAATCATGCTCATTGGATGTGTGAAGGGTTAATCCTACTTGGTCTTCATCTGTAATAGCTGACTCAATCAACCCCCAACCAGCAATAGTTGCATCAAAAACATGTCGCCCACCATACATGCGCAAGTCAGCTGCATAAAAATTATGAGACCAGTTAACGCACAGGCAATATCCTTCCCCACCACCGAACCACGTAGGATAATAATTACGGAGAGTTTTAGCTGAGAAATCTTGAGTAAACATAAAGTGCGCTAAAGGCCATTTAATGTTATACCCAGTGAGATTTTCTACTTGTGGACTAACAGCACAAATAGTACGAAATAAATTAACTGCCTCAGCTTTCTCTGATGCAGGTGCTTCTGGAGTTGGCAATGTATCTGGAGTCGGTGTAGCTGGCATCTCATCAATCAGTGTGAAATTCTTCACTACAGGATTGTAAATCGGATTTGCACTACCAATCTGTAATTCATTAGCTTTGTAATCAAACCCAAATTTATATGACGTGTGCAATCTTGTTACAGTAGAGCTAATAACTTCAACTTTTCTAACCTGCACAAGGTAGTAAGCTTGCTTAACCACTTTGCTTTCAAAATCTGCATCAGCAACGCCGTTATGACCATAAAGAGTGAACCAATCCCCCTTGCCTAATTTATTAGAGGACGCTTCAACATCAATAAAGGTATCAAATAACTTTGCATCACTGACCACTTTTGCTTGTGTATCAAACCTGTCAAAAGTACCTTGAGGCTGGAATATTCCTGAAATTCGTCTAATCCCCTCAGATGGAACCTTGCCGCCACGATAAACGATGATAGCACCGCAGCCATCAATAACGAGATTATTGATACTGTAGAGCAGCCTTTGAGAAGGACAACATGGACTTTTCAGCACCATCAATCGATTTAGACGCTTTATTAAAGTTTCCTTCCATTCTATCCAAGCTTGAGCCAACCTGACGCTCGCCTGATAGCATTGGTTTAACATCCATGGCAACATCATAATGAATGCCGCCAACATTTTGACTTTCTGCCATATCTGACCTCTTTAAAAAAAGAAAGCCCACACAAATGTGTGAGCCTTTAGCTAAAATAAAAAACCCCGCCAGTTGGCAGGGCCATAATTAGTTCTATATTTATGCTATTTTAATTTACAATTCATTAATAATTGCCCTGACTTGTCAGAATAAACCACATTAAAAATACCTGCATGTTTGGAAAATAATATTCCTAACGATTTATCATCGAGAAACAAAACGTCATTGCCGTCACTATCCTTTTTTTCATTTAATTTTGGCGTTGTATAGCTTCCAGACTTCATCCCTATGACTGTGATCTCTCTATTTTTAACTAATATATCCGCTATTTTAGTTCCTAATGGAAAAGCATAATCACTCCCCCTTTCTATGGAGTCATCGTTATATACTTGATTTACATAGCAGGTATATTCACCATCATATTTAGGATCGCTTTCACCACACCCAACCAGCAAAGCAACCACCGCAGTCACAGCTAATATTCTTTTCATCTCATCATCCAGATAGTTAGATTATCTTTTTAAGATATCTTTTATTTTTTCATGATTAGTTTTGCCAGATTTCTCATCTTTTCCTTTCAGAGAAAGTTTTGTCTCATTACCTTTAATTGCATCCACTATAGAGCCACAACCAAATAAAATTGACCCAACAATTAGAGAAAACCCGCCGCAAGAGATTAAAGCTACGATATTAGTTATGTGATCCGACATTCGATAACTTGATGTCGTTGCCAAAGTTAAAACTCCAAAAACAATAAGTACTACGCCTAATATCAATAATATGCTTCCTGCCGCTTTCATTTCAAACCCTCACCTCAGTTTTTATCAGTCTAGTTTCTTAGTGCCGCAATTGGGAGCAAATCGTTATTTATTCTTAGTGATTTCTTCAATAAGTTTTTTATTTTGCTCTATCAATTCTTTTTGCAAATCAAAAGTGTCTTTGTATTTATTTATTTCTTCTTGTAGCTGCTTCTGCTCTAGTGCAATTTTCTTCATTTGCTCTAGCTGCTCTAGCATTAATCTTTGCTCAGCAATTTGCTTTTGATAGTTACTTGCTTGCTCATGCAAAAGCTCTTTGTTCGCACTAAGAATATCAACCGTTCCGCTTATACCTGAATCTCTTACACCATCAGGAAGGTCATATTGAACTCTACCATCAAGAATATCTTGAAGTATCTGAACAATTTCAGAGTTCATTGATCTACCATTTCGCTCAGCTCTATCGGCTATACGCTCTCGCATCCCCATTGGCATTCGAACGGTGAATCTTTCAATAAATTCCTTTCCGTCTTGCTCGCTCATAAACTCATTCTCAAAATTAATTTGAAAAAGAGAATAACATCATATTGACAGCACGCTCAATGATGTTATATTGATGTCATAACATCATTTTGATGCTAACGGAGAGATAAAATGAAAGAAGCAAAGCCAAACGTATTCCCTTTAAGAATGCCTGAAAACATTAAATTGGCGATCAAGTCAAAAGCAGATAAGGAAGGATTATCAATAAATGCCGCGATTATTCAGCGACTAGTACAATCACTACAAGGAGATGAAAAAAATGATAGTAACGCAGCAGTATAAGGACGAAACCCCAACGGCTGCAACCATCGGGGCTTCTGATAACGTCAAATCATCCATAGGAAATAACGTCATGAATACTTTAACAACTACTAACCAAGTTGTCACCATGTCTAGTCGTGAGATTGCTAAGCTGACAGGTAAGCGTCACGACCATGTTTGCCGTGATATCCGTACAATATTGGTTGCATTATTAGGCGGTAAGGATGCTGATTATATCCGTAACCCAGATTTGGGTTATAAGACAAATCAACATGTTACATGCTTACAGTATGAATCAAACAGCCCTAACTCATGGGAGTTACAATGCCTTCGCCGCATTTATGTTCATCAAAAGCACAATGAGGAAGAATTTCACGCACAGCCTCGATGCCCTCATCGACAGACACTCTTGGCACGACATTAAATCGAATTGAATAAACCTCTCCGTCAATTTCATACCCCTCACGGGCTAATTCTTTCCGTGATTTAGCATCAGAGCCGAATTCCCTATTCTCAATATCATGCGGGCCATTGTGACTATCGTAGGTATAACCTTTATCTTTCAACACTTTCATATAGTGACGAAGACCTTCACCACTGTTTGAATAGTGGTCGATGACGTGAAATTCCTCACCCACTTCACGAATAAACCAGATTGACGTTGAGTCGCCCACGCCGATATCCCAATACGTATGCACAGGTAAGTGTGAGTTATCAGGGAGTGTTCCAATGCGTTTATTTTCGTACAGAAAGCGGAATTGTTTGGCGTAATAAGCACCTTCAACAGATTGCTGAAATGCTTCAGACGGTATTGACGGGTATTCCCGCTTCATATCGTCGCCAAGTGTTTTCTCTTTGGCGTAGTACCATGCTTTCTGGCGCTCGTTTAATTTAACGCCGTGCTTACTGGCTATCTCATCGAAGTAATCAACTAGCCGCTGTGGTAATTGCTCAACAGGGTCAATGGCGTATTCGGGATTCTTCCACCATGAGAAGAAAAAGAATTTCCAATCTAGGTTAGAGAGAGCCTTACTCTGAATTTGCGCTTTCTCAGCAGACTGGCAGTAATCATAAAAATAACCTGCTCGACCTTCCGCTGTGCTTTCAATTGTCGTGAAACAATCGCTTGATACTGCCTCAAACGCACCAGTAACAATCTCACGAGCCTTTTCTGGATACTTGGCGCATATCTTACCGAACTCAGATACATGTAAATATCGGAGTGTACCGCCACGAAATGACGTGCTGATATAAAGCGAGCCGCCTTTGCTAAACACCAACTCACCAGCCGCATCATTACTCGCTGGGTTAGCCGCTTTGATTTCATCGGGTAGCTTGTCATAGGCATACTTTATCTTTTCCCTGAATAGTCGCTTAGCATCGTTAAGTGTGTGGGCTATCAATGCACATTTAGCCGCCTCAAATAACGCTGCGTCTAGCTGGATAATGCAGACCTCAGTAGTGAAGCCAAGCTGTCGGGCTTTAAGGATAATGTTTCGCGTGTGCATCCCTTCAAAGTATTCAAGCTGCTCAGGCGTCATTTTAAATCGAACTGGCTTACCTTCTTTGTTGGTGATCCAGTAGAGATGATTCAATCGCCAGAGCTTATCTCTCAATAATGCAAGATGTTCTGGCTTCATGATTATTCCTTAGATAAGTCGTCCATCAGTGACGAGATAGAATCGGATGTTTTGTTTTGCTGCACATCATCTAGCCCATATGCTTGGCGTTCAAGACCAACTAGATTTTTAAGTGTTTCGCTTAATGCTTTGACTGACTTAACGCGCTCAGGGAGAGAAATGATTGAGTTGTAAATCTCATTTAGCTTGTCACGTCCGTTATCGTCGGGACTAAACATTAATTCACCCAATTTACTTAACGCTGGTACATCAGCACATTCAGCCGATAGCTCATCAAACAAGTTATTGGTTAACTCTCTTGCCCTGCGAATATCTCCCCTGTGTTCCATGCGAACACTAGCGATGACTTCGGCGGTTGCCTCAATAAGTACGCGCTCTGAAAGTACTGTTTCGCTGCGTACCTGCTTGCGTACTTCCTCTTTGCGTACCAAATCATCTGCACGGGATTTTATCTTTGCGTTAAGATCTCGCGACCAATCATCCTTCTTTGCTCTTTTGCGTATAGCTCCTTCAGATATGCCATGCTGTGAAGCTATTTCTCGAAGTGACATCACGCCAGCTCGGTAAGCCGACTCGATGGCCTCCCAATCTGGTCTCTTAGCCATATTCATATCCTCATAACAAATTAAAAAGCCCACCATGATGAGCTTTGTGATTGGTTATTCTGCTACTTCATTGTTGAATAACGTTTTCTTTGTTTCTTGCACTCGTTGATAGATAGTATCTACCTTGGTCAGTAAATCGACTGAGCCATTATCAAAGTTGCCATTGTTACCAGACCACAGTTGAACAAATAACTCATATTCAAGTTGGTCGTCATTGATGAGCTTGATAGCCTTTGCGGTTGCTGCTGTGTTATTCCCTGTTAGCTTAAGTAAGCCTAAGCGGATTTTCTCTTTTGCTGTTAGTTCAGTAGTCATAAATTGCCTTTCTTTAGGTAATAAAAAACCCGCGCTAGGCGGGTCGTTATCTAAACAGGAAATATAGAACTGGTATCAATAATGCAACGGAACATATCCTGTACCAGATTATCTTTGCTGTTATTTCTTTCTTTATCTTCTTTGCTTGCGCTCCATCACTAGACTCTTTAATTTCATTTTTGTGAGCTTCTAATGCTTCATTTTTTACTTGCTCACTTTTTTCTAACATCTTATGGCTCCCTATTGCCATCTTCACAACTACAATCAATATCACTATTGGTATGGCAAGTAGAGCCATAACATCGAACCATGAAATCATTAGTTACCTCCTATTGGAGGAATGCTAACACTAACTAAATGTAATAAATAACACATATTTGACTTATGCTTAAAAAAGGCCGCTGAGCGACCTATTCATCTACAAATAATAACTTGGGCTGAGTGAGTGAAAGTATTTGCTCATATTCCAATTGCAATGCTTTCTTCTCTTTCTTTCGCCCATTCATTAACTGGCTGCCTAGCCGACCTTTTAATTCTGACTTTGCCGCTTTTAACGCATGCCGATGCTGAGCTTCTTCGCCTAAATCTTTCCAGCGATTAATTTGCTCTGCCATCCAGTTAAATGCTTGAATGAATTTTATCTTAATAAGCATTGCTGCCTTAAAAGACATACCCGATGTACAACGCAAGCAACCACGGCTACGCAAGCCGATTATGAGTGATGGAAGTGTTACGGCACGTTAAATAGGAGATTTACAATGGAAGAGTTAGAAAGTTTAATCAATACAGTAGCAGAAAATGAAGGTATTTCACGACAGGAAGCAATAAAGCTGGTTGTGAAGTTAATCAATAACAGACAAGCCAGCTTACCTACAGGTGAGCCTGAATTAGGCTCAGGAACGACTATTTAGATTGATATAAAAATGCAGCCCAGTCACTGATAGCAAACACAATGACAGACGCATCCTTTGTTAAAGATAAAGGTTTGGATATTCTCCTGACTTCATCTCTTAATTGCTCTGTAGTTAAGTGACTGTTGCCAACATAAGTTCCGTTAGGTAGGTCGCGTTTACTGCCATCTCCATACGTGACATACCTATTCATTAATATCCCACTCATTTTTTTATGCAAATCATCATAGTCGTCATAATCTGCATTATATAGCTCAACTCTAACTGCATATTGTGTCATTAAAAACATTCCTTATTTTGACTGTGGAATAACCAATATATCAATTTTCCTTGACTGTGGAAAGGAAGGAAACCACCTCGCCTGACGTGGTTAAAAGCAGGCACAGTTAACTAATTACAGTCCATCAAGGTGGGCTGTGGTGAGTTGATTAATAGATAGGAGATAGAGATGGAACCAAGGGATTATCGATTTTATAAAATTAGCAAAGAAGCTACCGAGCAAATCAAAAAAGAAACCGACGAAATCCAAGCTAAACGGCAGGTGCTTCTCAATGAAGCCATTGAAAGCGTTGGGGCTAAAGGAGTTAGCTTTAGTAATTCATGGGGTGAAAATGGAACAACAATTCGCGCATTTGCTTTTGCAGTAGATAAAGAATTCGATTTTGCAGTTAAAGAATCTCAGCGAACTAGCGAGTTAAAAGTTATTCGAGCCAAAGCTAACTCGAAGAAAGGTAAAGAGTTTAACGCCGCACTAGACGCAGCGAAAGATGAACTCAATAAGAAGATCAAAGATTTACTATCTTTTAGAGACTACATCATCAATAAGTTCGATATTCAATGCTGTTCTATTAGTCAACATGGAAGCGGCGCTGGCATGAGAATGCTAGAGACGATTGTCGGATATTGATAAATACAAACTTTGTTTAGCTCAATCACAAGCTGGAATTGCACGTTATGGAAGCCTATAAAGGTTATTACGACATAGTAGGCTCACGTTGGAATCGAGATTACAACGATTACGTTGATAGTTTTAATGCGGGGGCTGATTTATTAGGTTGGGATAAGATGGAGAAAATAAAATGAAAGGTAAGCTAACAATATCAAGACCTAGTTACAGTGATGATAGAGAGAAAATAAATATTGTCGTTAAATGTGACATTTCTAAATTAAGATTTTTAAGTCTTGAAATTGACTATGCTGATTTTGCTAAATGTATAACTGGACTTTCTGAAGTTGATTGTGATTTGGAAGTTAACGGGCTTGAGAATGTAGGTAAGAAAAGAATAACAGAGCAGAGAAGCGTCATTTGTCCTATTAAGTCATATGAAAAGAGAGTTCTCAGAGATTGGTTAATAAACAACAAACAAGAAGATGGTTATATTCTTGATGCTTATTTAGGTAGTCAATCATCAGTACAATATTGTGATGAGGGAACAATATTAAACTACAGGGTTATTAAATATGTAGAGGCTGATGATGAAATTTAAAGTCGGCGATAAGGTTAGAGTAGTTAAAGATATTCTCGGCTCTAATCTTGTTGGTTATGAATGCGAAGTAATATCGATTGATAATAGTGAAACTTTAAATATTGGAGTTAATTTTCCTGATGGCATTGAAACGTATTTCGCGCAAGGTGAATTGGAGTTAATCAATGAATAAATTAGTAATTACTGCTGTTGCAATATTATTTTTATCTGGTTGTACTGAACTAAAAGAAGGCTCAGCTATCGACATGTATCATGATGACCAAAGAAATGTGACATGCTACGTGTATAAGTCAGGATATGCGGGAGGTATTTCATGCATACCTGATGATCAGCTACCTAATTATGATAAGGGATAGCGAGGATGAAGGCTGATTACGGAGGTAGCCACACACCAAAGGAATTGCGTGATAGGTGGCAAACTCCACTACCTTTATTTACAGCATTGGACGCTGAATTCGGTTTCTATTTAGATGCCGCCGCAGATAAAAATAATCACCTTTGTACTCATTACCTCACCGAAAAAGAAAACTCGCTAAATTGTGATTGGGAAAGTTACGGCGCTATTTGGATTAACCCGCCCTATTCAGATATTCAGCCATGGATCGATAAAGCCGCTGAACAATGCAAAAAGCAATTACAGCCTGTCGTGATGTTAATTCCTAATGACACATCAGTAGGCTGGTTTAATTCCGCACTGGAAACAGTTGATGAGGTGAGATTAATTACAGGTGGAAGAATTTCATTTATTAACGCTGGAACAAATAAGCCAGTTAACGGAAATAATAAAGGCTCAATGCTTTTAATATGGCGACCATACATTAAACCAAGAAAGATAATTAGCACTGTCGATAGAGACGAGTTAATTAATATCGGAAATCAAATATTAAATGAATGGAAAATAGCATAGGTGGCCTATGACACCACAGGAGCATGAAAACGGATTGCGAGCAGTGGCAAGGAAATGCCACAAAGAACTGAAGAATTGCGACAAAATAACCAACGAAATATCAACCAAAACTCTACTCAAGCACCTACCAGAATTCACTAAATATTTACCATCCGATAAGAAACTAAAGTACACACCTAACATGTGGCTCAATCACTATGTCATGACGATAGATAAGGAGATTAATGGTGACAGGAATAACCATATCTAGAAAAGAAGCAGCAGAAATAATTGGTATAACTGAAAACACACTATCACAGTGGTGCAAGCAAGGAATGATCGCATTCACAAAGAAAAACCCTCTAAAGAAAAACTCCCCTTACTTATTCACTAGAGCAGCATGTATTGCAGCGGCCAACAAATCAATTCACACTATGCCAGTGAACACTGGTGAGACAGGAGAAAGGAAACCATGTCAATATTCCAAAGAGGAAAAATCTGGTACGGGGACTACACGACGCCAAGCGGCAAGCGTATCAAGGAGTCTCTTGGCACAGCGAACAAGAAGCAAGCACAGGAGCTACACGACAAACGAAAGTCTGAATTGTGGCGCATAGAAAAGCTTGGTGACTTCCCTGATGTCACATTTGAGGAGGCGATTGTTCGATGGATAGAGGAAAAAGCTGATAAAAAATCACTGGATGATGATAAAGGTCGGCTTTCCTTTTGGTTAGATCACTTCGAAGGTGTGAAACTGAAAGATATTACAGAGGCAAAAATTTATGCAGCTGTAAGCAAGATGAGAAATAGGAAGGTTAGAGAACGATGGGAAAAGCAAGCTGAAGCAGCTAAGCGTAAGGGAAAGGAAATCCCTGCTTATTCAGAAGCCCAAGTAACCACAGCCACAAAAGCAAAGCATTTGGCAATTATGAAGTCATTACTACGAACTGCTGAGCGCGAGTGGAAATGGCTGGAAAAGTCACCTGTTATTAAAGTGCCAACAGTGAGAGAAAAACGGGTTCGGTGGCTAGAACATCACGAAGCACAAAGGCTGATCCGCGAATGCCCTGAGCCACTGAAATCCGTAGTTATATTTGCTCTGGCTACTGGGCTGCGACGTTCCAATATAATCAATTTAGAGTGGAATCAGATTGATATGCAAAGAAAAGTCGCATGGATAAATCCAGAAGAAAGCAAATCAGGCCAAGCTATTGGCGTGGCATTGAATGATACATCCTGTCAGGTTCTCAAGGAACAAATTGGAAACCATCATAAATGGGTATTTGTTCACACTGAATCCAAAAAGAGGCCAGACGGAACATTGACGCCAAGCGTTAGAAAAATGCGAGTTGATTCTAACACAGCATGGAGAGCCGCACTGAAAAGAGCAGGAATAGAAAACTTCCGCTTTCACGATTTACGGCATACATGGGCGAGTTGGTTAATTCAGTCTGGCGTCCCACTTTCAGTTTTACAAGAAATGGGCGGCTGGGAGTCCGTTGATATGGTGAGAAGATATGCTCACTTAGCACCTAATCATTTAACTGAACATGCGAAGCAAATAGACACTATTTTCGGTACTTGCGTCCCAAATACGTCCCAGTTAGCAAAAGTGGAGAATTTTAAATGATGGTAAGTGATTGAAAATTAATGGTACGCCCTACAGGATTCGAACCTGTGACCTACGGCTTAGAAGGCCGTTGCTCTATCCAACTGAGCTAAGGGCGCATTGATAATGCGGGCAGCCTATCTGGCTGATGGCGTTGAATTATACGGTTGCTGCGCGCTGAGTCAATGGCTTTTCGCTACTAAAATAACTATATGCTCATTTTATGTAATAGTTTGAACTGACAATGACCTTAACTTCTGACAAAATAGAGTCATTACCGTGTCTCATATATGGATTAAGTTACAGATGTTAGCAAAAATTATTGATGGGAAAACGATTGCGCAGACAATTAGGCAAGAAGTTGCTCAAAAAGTACAATTACGTTTAGAACAAGGAAAACGCGCCCCTGGGCTTGCTGTGATTTTAGTTGGCGCTAACCCCGCGTCACAAATCTATGTCGGCAGCAAACGCCGTGCTTGTGAAGAAGTCGGTTTTATTTCACGTTCTTATGATTTGCCAGATACAACAACAGAAGCTGAATTACTCAAACTGATTGATGATTTAAATCAAGATACTGAAATTGACGGAATTTTAGTTCAACTACCATTACCTGCGGGGATTGATAACGTCAAAGTTATTGAGCGTATTCATCCAGACAAAGATGTTGATGGTTTTCATCCGTATAATGTCGGCCGCTTGTGCCAACGTGCGCCGCGCCTTCGCCCATGCACCCCTAAAGGAATTGTTACTCTACTTGAGCGCTGCGGTATCAACACTTATGGTTTAAACGCTGTAATTATTGGCGCATCCAATATTGTTGGTCGTCCAATGAGCTTAGAGCTTCTGCTAGCGGGTTGCACTACAACAGTAACGCATCGCTTTACCAAAGATTTAGAACACCACGTTCGCCATGCTGATTTAGTTGTTGTCGCAGTGGGGAAACCCAATTTTATTCCTGGTGAATGGATTAAACCTGGCGCGATTGTGGTCGATGTCGGTATCAACCGCTTAGATAGCGGCAAAGTCACAGGAGATGTCGATTTTGACGAAGCCGCGAAAAACGCAGCTTGGATCACCCCAGTGCCTGGTGGTGTTGGCCCAATGACCGTTGCGACTTTAATTCAAAACACCCTTCAAGCATGTGAAGAGTACCACGATATTTAATGTAATTTTGGAGTAATCATGGATATATTCAATTTAAATGGGCACCCACACGTCGAACTGTGTGATTTGCTAAAAATTGAAGGCTGGGCGGAAAGCGGTGCAATGGCAAAAGCCATGATTGCAGATGGCTTAGTTGAAGTTGATGGTGTGGTCGAAACACGTAAACGCTGTAAAATTGTCGCGGGTAAAATCGTTTCAATGGGCAGCCAAAAAATTAAAGTTGTAGAATAATACATTTAGGTAAGCTGAAAAATTTCAGCTTACCTCTCTTTGCATAATAAATAACCACCTCCCTTTCCCCCTTTGTTCAAAATAATCCGATTTATTGTAAAACGACCAAAGCTCTTTTGAGGTTTTAGAAGATTTTTTCTTTAGCCATATTTAGTGTATTAAACATTCAAATAACCAAGCATATTGATAATTTAACTTATTGGTTTACAAAAACAAAAAGCTTCAGCAATTACTTCAGCTTTGTCATAAGACAGATAAAAAACACTCAGTTCCTCCCCTTAAAAAATTTAACTTAGCTCTCATTTTTTGTATTTCGTACCTTAGCGACATAGACAAGACTAAACGATTCAGCTAACCTTGTTAACGATAACATGATTAACAAACAATCAGATCCGCTTGCAAGTCTTCTGGCTGATCCGGCAATAAATAATAATCAGGAGAAATTATGTTTAACTTACCAATAAGCGATATCCACCTTGCAGCTGCTGCATCTGATAAAAAAAATGCAATAGAACAAGTCGCTAAGGCTCTCGAAAATGCAGGTTATGCAAAAAGCGGTTACGCACAAGGAATGCTTAACCGAGAAACCCAAGCTCCCACCTTTTTGGGAAATGGTATCGCAATCCCACACGGGACAACGCAGACACGGAACCAAGTGTTGAAAACAGGTTTTGCTGTTTTCCAATTCCCTAATGGTATTGACTGGGGTGATAACCAAACTGCTTATATTGTTATTGGCATTGCGGCTCAATCCAATGAACATCTCGAATTACTTCGCCAGTTAACCCACATTATCAGTGATGAGCACACAGCTGACGCGATGGCCAAAGCTGACACCCCTGAAGCCTTAAAGCAACTTCTAATGGGTGAACGCCAAACTCAACCAGTGAAACTTGATGACTCAATGGTCACTGTTAGTGCTCAAGTTGATAATATAAACACATTAAAAATACAGAATATTATTAACTTACAAAACGCCCAAGCTGTTAGTACTGACTTTATTACCCAAGTTCTCACCCAAACACCTTCGTATTTAGGTCAAGGTATTTGGTTAAGTGATAGCCCTATTGGAAATATTCAGAATGCGATTGCGATAACGACCGTAAAAAAAACATTTAGCTTTCAAGGTAACCCAGTCAATGCCCTAATCACTCTCTCTTACGCTAATTATCAGATAGAAACTTTTTTACTTAAAATAAATAATCTATTGAAAAATAAAGAATTAAATCTAATTAACAACACTGATAACGTTAACAATCTAATTAATTTATTGCGTAGTGAAGATTCACACACGGAAAGTAAATCATCAAGTACATCCGGAATCACTCAGGACTTCACCGTTCTTAATCCACATGGGCTACATACGCGCCCGAGCACCCAGCTAGTCACCACCATTAAGCAGTTCGAAAGCACTATTACTGTGAGTAATCTTGATGGTACTGCGACTCCCGTAAATGGTCGCAGCTTAATGAAAATCGTCAGTTTAGGCGCTAAATGTGGGCACCGTTTACGAATTCACGCAGAAGGTACAGATGCACAAGAAGCTATCGTTACCATTGGCGAGGCAATTAACTCAGGACTTGGAGAAGAAATCGCATGAGCAGAAGAGTCGCAACTATCACGTTAAACCCCGCCTATGATTTAGTTGGGCTTTTACCTGATATTCATAGAGGTGATGTGAATTTAGTCAAAACTGCTGGGCTTCATGCCGCTGGAAAAGGCATAAATGTGGCCAAAGTACTTAAAAACTTAGGAATTGATGTCACTGTTGGTGGTTTTTTAGGTAAAGAAAACCAAGATGGTTTCCAAAAAGCGTTCAGCGAAACAGGAATTGCTAACCGCTTTCAGGTTGTCGAAGGCCGCACCCGTATCAATGTAAAACTGACAGAGCACACCGGTGCAGTTACCGATTTTAATTTTTCAGGCTTCAGTGTCACTAAAGCGGATTGGCAACGTTTCGTCACCGACTCACTCAGCTGGGCGGGTCAGTTTGATATGATTTGCGTCAGTGGAAGTTTACCTCAAGGCGTTGATTTAAAAGATTTTACTCAATGGATGTTACGCCTTAGAGAACAATGCATGTGTGTCATTTTTGATAGTAGCCGTGAAGCTTTTGTTGCTGGACTCAAAGCTTCTCCTTGGTTAGTAAAACCGAATCATCGTGAACTTGAAATTTGGGCAGGAAAACCTCTTCCCACTCATCAAGATATTGTTGATGCCGCAAATCAACTTCGCCAACAAGGTATTGCCCATGTGGTGGTTTCTTTAGGCGAAAAAGGTGCCATGTGGGTCAATTCATCAGGCGCTTGGTTTGCTAAACCACCTGAATGTGACGTTATCAGCACCGTTGGCGCAGGGGACTCAATGGTAGGTGGGTTAATTTACGGGCTAATGATGAGGCAGACAAGTGAGCACACACTACGCTTAGCTACTGCCATTTCTGCACTTGCAGTCTCCCAACCCAATGTCGGTATCACAGACCGAGCGCAACTTGCACATATGATGACAAAGGTTGACTTACAACCGTTTACGGCTCAATGAGGATGAAAAACATGAAAATATTAATCGCTCCAAGCCACCAGCAAGGCCCTGCTATTTGCTGGCTAGCCATCGATGCCTTAAAGAATGTATCTGCCTTACAAAATATCACCTTCACTGAACAGCTTACTGATGCTGATATTGTGATTTGTTTTGACACTCAGTTGCCTGAAGATTTCAATTGTGCAGACAAAAAAATCTATTTCGGCCACCCCGATGTCGCTGTTAGGCAACCTGCTGAATTCCTGACATCAGCAATTAATGAAGCCACACTTTGTGAACAACAAATTGCCGAACCGCAGCACACAAAAACTTTCTCTATATTAGCCGTTACAGCTTGCCCTACAGGGGTTGCTCACACTTATATGTCCGCAGAAGCACTTGAAGCTGAAGCAAAAAAACGAGGCTGGAATATCAAAGTAGAAACCCGTGGTTCTGTAGGGGTTGGAAATGAAATTACACCAGAAGAAATTGCACAAGCTGATTTAGTCATTGTCGCTGCTGATATCGAAGTCAATGTGGATAAATTTGCGGGAAAGCCAATGTACCGCACCTCTACCAGTGCAGCATTGAAGAAAACAGCACAGGAATTAGATAGAGCGATAAAGGAGGCGAGTACATTTTCGCCACAAAATAGCAAAAACTCATCACAATCAAGCCAATCCAACGAAAAACGCGGAGTCTATAAGCACTTACTCACAGGTGTGTCTTATATGCTCCCGATGGTTGTGGCAGGAGGATTGTGTACTGCACTTTCATTTGCTTTTGGTTTAGATGCATCCAATGTAGAAGGCTCTCTGGCCTGGGCGCTTAGCCTAATTGGTGGGCAAACAGCCCTTGCATTAATGGTGCCTGTACTATCGGGTTATATCGCCTATTCCATTGCTGACAGAACAGGGCTAACCCCGGGTTTAGTCGGTGGGGTACTTGCGACCACCTTAGGTGCAGGTTTTTTAGGCGGGATCATTTCCGGTTTCCTTGCGGGCTACAGTGCTCACTTTATTAGCACTCGATTAAAATTACCGCAAACAATGGAAGCGTTAAAACCGATTTTAATCGTGCCATTGATTTCGACTTTATTTACCGGTTTAGCCATGATCTATGTGATTGGTCACCCTGTAGCGTGGTTGATGGACTGGTTAACCAACTGGCTAAATACCATGGGAACCACCAATGCAGTGATCTTAGGTGCAATATTGGGTGCCATGATGTGTACGGATATGGGAGGCCCGGTCAACAAAGCTGCTTACGCCTTTGGTGTCGGCCTATTAAGTTCACAAACCTACGCACCAATGGCAGCGATTATGGCTGCAGGTATGGTGCCGCCACTGGCAATGGGGATTGCCACATTAATAGCGAGACATAAATTTGTTCCCGCTGAACGCGAAGCAGGTAAAGCCTCTTTTGTTCTCGGTTTATGTTTTATTTCAGAAGGTGCTATTCCGTTTGCCGCCAAAGACCCTATCCGTGTTCTTCCTGTTTGTATCATTGGTGGTGCAATAACTGGGGCGCTATCCATGTACTTTGGTATTCAGTTGATGGCACCTCACGGTGGTTTATTTGTGCTGTTAATACCCGGAGCTATTAATCATGTATTGATGTATTTATTCGCGATAGTAGCTGGTACGGTGGTTTCTGGTGTGCTTTATGCCATTGTCAAAAAAGCAACGCCCAAAGAAGCTCAACAAGAAATGGCAAGTATCGCTTAATCGCTCAGATTTAAGTTCCATTCCTAGTCCCTGTTGGTAGTCTTATTCCCCCCTTAACTGGGGGGCTTTTATTTCACACTAAAAATAAAAAACGGTTAAATATCAATACCTAACCGTTTAAATATGCAGGATTTTTTAAGTCCATCAGTACTCGAAAGGATAACTTGGGGAGCATACAAAAGTATGTGACCCAAGTAGCCAAGTGATGGCAACACCGCCACAGTATGAATATGACTCTTATTAATACGCTAAATAGTTCGTGTTGTGGCTAGGCGCCGAACGCGGATAACTTGGGGAGCATACAAAAGTATGTGACCCAAGTAGCCAAGTGATGGCAACACCGCCACAGCACGAAATATGACGCGTATTATTTGCGACGCCACGTAGTACCAGTAGCCCCATCCTCAAGCACAACCCCCATAGCTGTCAGCTCATCACGAGCCGCATCTGCTTGCGCCCAATCTTTATTTTGACGCGCATCTAGGCGTTGTTGAATTAATGCCTCGATTTTTGCCACTTCCGCATCATCTTCAGTCTGTGCGCCGCCTTTTAAGAAACTTTCTGGGTCTTGTTCTAACAAACCAAGAACGCTAGCCAGTTCACGAAGTTGTGCCGCCATCGCATTGGCCGCTGATATATCTTCTGATTTCAGACGGTTAACTTCACGTACCATGTCAAACAACACGGAATAAGCTTCTGGTGTGTTAAAGTCGTCATTCATCGCCTCAATGAAACGTGCTTTAAATTCATCACCACCAGCAGGAACTGCCGATTTATCGGTACCGCGCAATGCCGTATACATACGCTCAAGCGCAGTGCGCGCCTGTTTCAAGTTTTCTTCTGTGTAGTTAAGTTGGCTACGATAATGGCCTGATAACAGAAAATAACGCACTGTTTCTGCATCGTAATACTCAAGTACGTCACGAATAGTGAAGAAATTATTGAGAGACTTAGACATTTTCTCTCTATCAACCATGACCATACCGGAGTGCATCCAGTAATTCACATAAGGGCCATCATGAGCACAGGTAGATTGTGCGATTTCATTTTCATGGTGTGGAAACATTAAATCTGAGCCGCCACCGTGAATATCAAAATGGTTGCCTAATGTTTTACTGTTCATTGCCGAACATTCAATGTGCCAACCTGGACGGCCTAAGCCCCATGGGGATTCCCAGCTTGGTTCGCCTTCTTTAGACATTTTCCACAAGACGAAGTCCATTGGATTACGTTTTACATCAGCCACTTCGACGCGAGCACCTGCTTGCAACTGCTCTAGATCTTGACGGGATAACAGGCCATAATTTGGGTCAGTTTTCACCTCAAACATGACATCGCCATTCGCAGCAACATAAGCATGTCCACGCTCAATCAAGCTTTGGGTTAATTCAATGATTTCACCAATATGACGCGTTGCACGTGGTTCGCTATCAGGGCGTAAAATATTCAATGCATCGAAATCTTTATGCATTTCAGCCAACATACGTGTTGTTAGCTCTTCGACACTTTCATTATTTTCTGCTGCACGTTTAATGATTTTATCGTCAATATCGGTGACGTTGCGCACATAATTTAAGTCGTAACCCAAATAACGTAAATAGCGGCTAATTGCATCAAATGCCACAAATGTACGGCCGTGGCCGATATGACACAAGTCGTAGATAGTGATGCCACACACATACATCCCAATCTTCCCTGCGTGGATGGGCTTAAACTCTTCTTTTTGACGACTTAGTGTATTAAAAATTTGTAGCATCTGAACTTTTCCATTTATTTGAAAAATGATTATCGATTTCTACCGATAAAATATCATGTTATTGAACCCCGATCACCTTAAGAATGCAAGGGTTTACCCCGCTTCCTTTTCAGTTTATTCATTAGGTTTAATACACACCTATTATGCTATAAACTACCCGCTAAGCTTCCTTCCGCTTCAAGTCAGGTTTTATCTGTGATATAAACGTGCTGATCTCAACGCTTTCGCAAGTTAGCGCACAAAAAACAATTATTCAGGATAGCTATTATGGTTACATTTCATACCAATCACGGTGATATTGTTATCAAAACGTTTGACGATAAAGCCCCCGTTACAGTCGAAAACTTTTTAACTTACTGCCGTGAAGGTTTTTACAATAATACCATTTTCCATCGTGTTATTAATGGTTTCATGATCCAAGGCGGTGGTTTTGAGCCAGGCATGGAACAAAAAAACACTAAAGCACCTATCAAAAACGAAGCTAACAACGGTTTAAAAAACAGCCGTGGTACCTTAGCAATGGCTCGTACTAACGACCCTCATTCAGCAACAGCACAGTTCTTTATCAACGTTGCTGACAACGACTTCTTAAACTTCCGTTCAGAACGTCCAGATGGCTGGGGTTACTGTGTATTTGCTGAAGTGGTTGAAGGTATGGACGTTGTTGACAAAATCAAAGGTGTCTCAACTGGCCGTAGCGGTTTCCACCAAGACGTTCCACGTGAAGACGTTATCATTGAAAAAGTGACTGTCAGCGAGTAAACCTGACGCATGTCCACTTACATCATTGCAGATTTGCATTTAAGTGAAGATGAACCGGCGATCACCGCCGGTTTTATCAACTTTATTCAACAGCAAGCCATCCATGCCGAAAGCCTGTATATTCTCGGCGATTTTTTCAATTATTGGGTGGGCGATGATGACAACAACCCGCTACATCAACAAATTGCCAACGAACTAAAACAGCTTACAGATCGCGGAATACCCTGTTATTTCATTCATGGAAATCGGGATTTTTTAATCGGTAAACGCTATGCGAAACAGTGTGGCATGACCCTATTACCGCAAGAAACATTGCTCGAACTTTATGGTAAACGTATTTTAATTTTGCATGGTGATACATTATGTATAGACGATGCCGCCTATCAAAACTACCGTAAAAAAGTTCACACACCTTGGGTCCAACGGCTGTTTCTGCTACTCCCCCTCTTTGTGCGTCGCCGTATCGCGCAAAAAATGCGACAAAATAGCCAATATGCAAGCAGCATGAAAGCCGAGTCGATTATGGACGTCAATTCGCAAGCCGTTATTGATGCATTACAAAGGCACCAAGCGCAATGGATGATCCATGGTCATACTCACCGCCCTGCTATTCATGAGGTGAATATCGGTGGTGAATTGCATTATCGAGGTGTATTAGGTGCATGGCACTATGAAGGTTCTGCTTTTGTCATTAGCGAGCAAGGCATTGAACTGATTTTCTTTCCATTCGAGTAATTTTAATTAGCCCCAGAATTTCTCATCGCATACACGACTCGTTTGCTTAATTATTAATCACGCAAACGTTTTCCTGACTGCATTACCGTGATATGATCACCTTAATTCAATTTCCCCATCTTAGGGTCATGTTTTTTTTCACTACAGGAAAGCACCAAATGACTGCCCAAGTTTCTGCTCAATCTGCGGCAAAAATCGCCATCGTTATGGGTTCGAAAAGTGATTGGACGACAATGCAGCACGCTGCTGATGTATTAAATGAACTCCAAATTCCTTTTCATGTCGAAATCGTCTCTGCGCACCGTACCCCGGATAAATTATTTTCCTTTGCTGAAAATGCGAAAAAAAATGGGGTTGATGTGATTATTGCAGGCGCTGGTGGTGCCGCTCATCTACCGGGTATGTTAGCTGCAAAAACCTTAGTACCTGTCTTTGGTGTACCAGTACAAAGCGCTGCTCTCAGTGGTGTCGACAGCCTATACTCCATCGTTCAAATGCCTAAAGGTATCCCTGTCGGCACACTAGCAATCGGTAAAGCAGGTGCAGCAAACGCAGCACTGTTAGCCGCTCAGGTATTAGCAATAAGTGATACTGCTATTTTCAACCGCCTTGCCGCGTGGCGTGAAGCACAAACCAATGATGTGCTAAACAACCCAGACCCGAGGGAAGCATAATGAAACCCGTTTGTGTGCTTGGTAATGGCCAACTAGGTCGCATGCTGCGTCAAGCGGGTGAGCCATTAGGTATCGCCGTTTTTCCTGTTGGGCTTGATGCAGAGCCGGAAGCCGTTCCTTATCAGCAAAGCGTCATCACCGCTGAAATTGAACGCTGGCCAGAAACACCTTTGACAAAAGAATTAGCTCGCCATAATGCCTTTATTAACCGTGATATTTTTCCACGTTTAGCGGATAGGTTCCCACAAAAAAGTTTATTTGATAGTTTGCAACTTTCCACTGCACCTTGGGCATTATTAGAATCCCCTGAACAATGGCCTGAATTATTTGCAACTTTAGGCGATTTCCTCATTGTAAAACGCAGAACTGGCGGCTACGACGGGCGTGGTCAATGGCGTGTTCGCCCTGGTGATGAAAAAGACTTACCCGCTGAAATTTACGGTGAATGTATCGTTGAACAAGGCATCCCTTTTGACGCGGAAGTGTCTGTCATTGGGGCCCGAAATGCAGAGGGGAAATCCGTTTTTTACCCAATTACTCATAATTTGCACCAAGAAGGTATTTTGCGAACGAGTGTAGCCTTCCCTAAGTCAACTAACCCGCAACAGGAACAAGCTCAAGCCATGCTCAGCGCGGTCATGGATGAGTTAGGTTATATTGGTGTGATGGCAATGGAATGCTTTGTCGTGGGCAATAACCTACTGATTAACGAAATTGCGCCTCGAGTACATAATAGCGGCCATTGGACACAAAATGGCGCATCCATTAGCCAATTTGAGTTACATCTACGTGCCATTTTAAACCTGCCAATGCCATCACCTGAAGTGTATAGTCCTGCTGTTATGGTCAATTTAATTGGTACGGATGTAAATATAAACTGGTTAAATTTCCCCCTAGTTCACCTTCACTGGTATGAAAAAGAGGTGCGCCCTGCTCGGAAAGTGGGCCATTTAAACCTTTCTCATCGCGACTGCAATCAATTGTCTGCAACACTTGCTGCTTTAGTTCCACTTTTACCAAATGAGTACAAAAGTGGCATTGAGTGGGCAAATGCAAAATTAGACTGGTACTCTCACCAATAAATAGGGAAAATAGCCCTATTCGATGCCCGAACCTATTTTCGGGCATTATGCTATTTACGCCGTCATCCAGAAAACAAATATCCTGATTTAAGGTGTGCGGCATTACTGGAGTCAATATGTCCTCGCAGCCTTTTAGTCCGTTTTATCAGTGGTGCATTCTTGTTCTATTAGGGCTGGTTTATTTTTTAGCCACTGCAACCACCTTTACATCTCTTGGTGTGGTTTTGCCTGAGATGATAAGTGAGCTCAAATGGAGTTGGAGTGAGGCTGGATTTGGTTTTACGCTACTGGGCTTAACTTGTGGGCTTGCGAGTTTTCTCCCTTCTCTACTGATCCGTAAAGTCGGTGTACGGGCCACTTTATTGCTAGGTACTAGTGTCTTTGTTGCGGGTTTTTATAGCCTTTATTCCACGCAAGCCATCAGCACCTATTTTTTAGGCACCGCATTAATTGGTATTGGTTTCACCTTACTCGCCACAGTTCCTGGGACTTACGTACTTTCACGGCTATTTGAAAAGCAATCCCTTGCCTTTGGGTTATATTTCACCATCGGGGGTTTGGGAGGCGTTGCAGGCCCTTGGATTTACTTTTACGCCTCAAACCAGTTAGGCTCTTGGCGTATGCATTGGGTTCTATGCGCCGTTTATCTGAGCATTGTCACGTTAATCACTATTTTTATGCTGCGTGAAGGTAAACAAGAACAAGAACACGCAAAAAAAGTGATGCAAAAACAAGTGAGTGATGCGAGTAAACCCATTTATCGCACTCCAGAAGTATGGACAGTCGGCAGAGCACTACGTACATGGCAGTTTTACTTAATTGCTGCAACTTATACCTCATTTTTATGGTGTGGTATTACCGTTAATAGCTTTGCTGTTGCCCATATTGAAGAGCGTGGTTTTGGCTTGACCGTGGCGGTTTCATTGTTAAGCACAATGGCATTTGTTAATGCATTCTCAAGGCTTATTGGTGGGGCCGCTGGGGAATGGCTAGAACCAAAGAAACTATTAATTGGTAGCCTAATTACCATGGTATTAGGTGTTATCTTCCTCAGTATTGCCACCTCATGGCTATGGCTAATCTTGTTTGTGTTATGCGTTGGCATTGGCTACGGCATGACTTTTTTGGCATCAAGTGTTTTGCTTTCAAATTATTTTGGCCGAGGCCCATACCTAGAACTATTCTCTGTGGTGAATTTAATTTCAACCGTTGCTTGTTTAGCGCCTTTTATTGCTGGTGCAATAAAAGATTTCACAGGGAGTTTCACCCCTGCATTTTTGATTATTGCTGCGCCTGTTGTCGTGATTTTAGGTCTTACCTTGATGATGAAGCCCCCTGCACTCAATCACAAATAAAAAATCCCGAGTGCTTAGCTCGGGAAAAATTAAAACCAAAGGGAAAACAAGTTTAAGACCAGATATTGGATCAAAACATACCGCTTATTTGTGCCACCGGAAAAATCAAAATGTGGCGCAAAATCAATTACGGTTTTAACAGCTCAGGAACTTTTAATAAGATAAATTCGTTATCATCCGCTTTATTTGGTTCACGACTGGATGAGAACGGGTAGTTATTATCATTGCCAACAATAATGTGTTCGCTATCAACCACATCAACGTTCTCTATGGTAAAGAATGGGAAAGTAAACACCCCGTCATTTAAGGGTTTTCTTGCCATATTGTTCGGGTCTTTGATATTCATTAAATCAATATAAGCCTGCTTATTTACTGGTTTGCCTATATTGTTATCTGAAAATTCAATACGATAAACACGCTTGAATTTAGCTAAATTACTAAAACAATTTTCAGTATTACTGCTTCCCGCCGTGCAGGCTTTATCTGCTGTACCTTCACCATTATCACGCTCAATGATTAGGCCGTGAGTATCATCAATAAGATTAAAATCACCAATGGCGTTTTGGTTATCTTCAAAGACATATAACCAACTTCTGCCAGTCCAATCTTGTTTTTTTACATCAAATTCAAGAATACGTGCTGCACGTTTGCCATCAACATTTTCATAATCTTGTTTGTCATCAAGCCAAATCGCCCCTTCTAGCATTGGATAGAGCTTAGAACCGTCTGGCGATGATGCCATACCTTCAAAACCTTTCGAACGGTTGACTTGGAAAGTCACTTTATCTGTGGGTTTGCCCGGTGTGGTGATTTGGTAGTGGTCAGGAGAAACGACTTTCTTTCCATCTACTTGCGTTTCAAACAAGGCTAATACCTTGCCATCCAAATCCATTTTGATTAAGTAAGGACCAAACTCATCACCAACCCATAAAGCACCATCCGCAAATTGAAAGCTTTCAGGATCAAAATCACTGCCTGTTAAATAGCGTTCTTTTGTACTTTCATTCGTAATATGAAAAGGGATAATTTTATCGGGATCATGGAAGAAAACCGTTTTTAATGGTGTCGTATTACCCGTTTGAAAATCAATGTCATATTGAGTGACATACAACATAGAGTCAGGAGAGTTTACTTTGTTGCCAAATCCATTATCAGTTAAAACCCAGTAAGTACCATCCGCCATGCGTTTGATACCCGAGTGCCCTTGACGTGGTTGGCCTTTAATTGGAATGTGCATTCCCGTTGGGCGATCTGCAGATTTACCTTCCACTTTCCCTAAACTATCTACACGAGCGCCTGTGGTAAATTTACCACTCACTTGCATGTCTGAAGGTGCATTTTCAGGTGTAGCGACAGTGGAATTAACCGGAAGAATGGAGTGACCCGCTAATGTAGCTGGCACTTCTTGTTGAGCAAACCCAGTGATGCTAAATGAAATTAAACTAGCCAATAAAGATAACGAGCCCAGTTTACGTTTAATAGAATAGTTATTCTGCATTATTATGTTTCCATTTTAAGGCTATCAATAATTGATGGCGGAATCATAACGTTGATGAATGAAGCTTTTATGAAGGATTGGAGACAGTTATTTTACTGAAAAACAGGTTGTTTTTAGAATATTCAATAAATAGGGGTATCAAGGTATTCCCCTAATACCACATACTCTAAATAATTCGAGTTGCAGCTAGGCGACAAGTGAAGATAGACCGATGAGCATACAAAAGTCTATGACCCGGCTATCTTAGTGCAGTCAACACCCATACGGCTTGAAATATAACGAGTATATACTCTAAATAATTCGAGTTACAGCTAGGCGACAAGCGAAGATAGACCGATGAGCATACATAAGTCTATGATCCGGCTATCTGAACGCAGTCAACAACGCTGCAACTCGAAGTATGACGAGTATTTAACTATTAGGTAAACGACGGTGCTGATTACCCGTCCCTAATAAACGCAGTCCTAACCACCCACCGCAAATAGACAATAAAATTGCCGCGCACAAAGGCAATAATACCCACATACGCCATTCAGGTTGCCATGGGAAATCAAACACTTTACTTTGCAACAGCCACAATGCAATTTCTGCTCCAAAAGCTGCGGCAAGCCCAGCCATTAAGCCAAGTAATGCAAATTCGCTCCATAGCGTTCTACGCATTAATTTTTTGCTAGCGCCTAATGTTCGATATACCACAAGCTCCCGCTCTCTCTGGCTCATCCCCACTTGAATTTGAGCCAATAATAGCAATAACCCACAGAAAATAACCAGTACCACCATAACTTCAAGAGCTTGGCTAACTTGCTGAAGAATTTGCTGAATTTGGGTAATAATTGCGCCAGTATCGAGCACATTAATTGTCGGGTAATGACGGCTAAGTTGCGTCAATAGCTGCCCATCACCGTCATAGTGGAAGCTGCTCAGCCAGGTGGCCGGCATTTGAGAAAGACTTTCTTCAGAGAAAATAAAATAGAAGTTCGGTCGCAGGCTCTCCCAATCAACCGTACGAATACTACTGACTGTTGCACTAAAGACCTGAGCCCCTGCGTTAAATGTTAGTTTATCGCCTAATTTCAATCCGAGCTCTTTGACAACCGTTTGTTCGATCGAAACTTCTCCCGCTTTCGGTGGCCATGTCCCTTCGTCAACCACATTAGCTGGCGCTAAATCAGATTGCCAAGTTAAGCTCAATTCACGTCGCACCGTATTATTATTTGGATCACGTTGATCTGCCCATTCAATCGCTGACTGGTCATTAATATCGGTTAAGCGCGCTAACACCACAGGGTTGAACTCTGTTGGCTTGACATCAAACTCAGCCAATAACTTGGTAACAGGTTCAAGCTGTGACTGGTTCATATTAATTAAGAAATAGTTCGGGCTATCTGCGGGTAACTGTTGCTGCCAGCGATCAAGCAAATCACCACGTACTAAAATTAGCAGCGCCAATAACATAAATGATAGCGAAAATGCACTCATTTGTGTGATGGTTTGTAACGGCTGGCGCAATAGGCGACTAACGGATAAACGCAAACTTAATTGGCGAAACTTAATATGACGTAGCCCCCATAAGCCTACCCAACCAATCAGCGCAAGTAGAATGGCCACCACGACAATACCCGCTAAAATTGACCATAACAGAGGGTTTACGCCAGCAAAAATAAATAACCCACCAACCACAATTAAAATAACAATTGGAAGATAATAATACAGTGGCCAAACGGGTGATTTGGCATCTTCACGTAATACCCTTGAAGGCTGGGTTGCCATCAGTTGGTAATAAGGGCGACTGCCAACAATAACAGCAATAATGAATAATGTACCGATTGCCCAAACCCAAGGCATTAAACTCGCTTGTGGCAACTCCTTTGGCAACATAGCCCCTAAGATTTGCATTAAAATGCCTTCAAAAGCCAAACCTAATAATGAGCCGAGTAAAGCCGCAGCGATTAAAATCACTAACCACTGCCCAATAATCCACTGACGTAATGCGCTACGCCCTGCTCCTAGAGTTTTTAATACTGCGATTAGTTGATGACGGCTGCGGCAATAATGCGTCATTGAAACCACGACCGCAGCAATGGCTAGCAACAGTGTTAATAACACTGATAGCAATAAAAATTGTTGAGCACGTTGAAACGTTTTCCCTACTGCGCCGTTATCTTCGCTTAATGTATACCAACGTTGATCATTTCGCAGATCTTGCTCATATTTTTGTTGAAATGCATCAATCAGCTGACGATCACCGGCAAACATGTCGCGATACGTTAATCGGCTGCCTACTTGAATAGCCCCCGTTAGTGGCGCATCTTCAATCGCTATTAATACTCTTGGAGCAATCTGGAACGGGTTAAATCCGCTGTCGGGCTCTTGGATTAATTTACCCGAGACTTTTAGCGTTGCATCTCCGATATCAATGTTATCCCCTACATTGAGGTTCAATAATTCTAATAGCCGCGGAGCGACTAATATTTCCCCTTTTGTCGGGGTTAACCCAGCGGGTTCAGTGATAAGCTCGCCATATAATGGATATGCCTTATCTGCAGCTTTCACTAACACCAATTGTGGCCGAGCGTCTTCATCTTCTGTCGCATAAGCCATGGTAGAAAATGATATTTGTTGGCTGAGCGCTAAGCCCTCTTTTTGGGCTTCCTGTAACCATGTAGGATCGCTTGGATGAGAAGAGCGTAAAACTAAATCCCCCGCTAACAACTCACGGCTTTGGTAGCTCATGCTATTTTCAATGCGATCGCTAATTCGCCCTAAAGCCAATACACAGGCAACTGCAAGAGTAAGCGCAAGCCAAACAATCAATAACGAGGGTGTTTTCCATTCACGCCAAAACCAACGCCAAATCATGCTTCTTCCCTCAACTGCCCATCAACCAAACGCAAACGACGTTGGCAACGCGCAGCTAGCTCGTTATCGTGAGTAACCAAAATCAAGGTTGTTCCATGCTCTTTGTTCATCGCAAATAATAAATCTGCAATTTTATCCCCTGTATGGCGATCGAGGTTACCCGTTGGTTCATCAGCAAATAAAATCTGAGGGCGGCCATTAAAAGCTCGAGCAAGTGCAACGCGTTGTTGTTCCCCCCCTGACAACTGTGGTGGCATGTGTTTTAAGCGATCTTTTAAGCCTAAATCAGTCAGTAAACTCGCCGCGTGTTGATAACTTTCAGACTCAGATTCGCCACGTAGCAAAGAAGGAAGTTGCACATTTTCAATGGCATTTAAGGTTGGGATTAACATAAAAGATTGGAACACAAAACCGACACTTTGTGCCCGTAAACGTGCCCGTTGCTCTTCATCCATTTTAGTGAGGTCTTGGCCTAATAAATTAACCGTTCCACTGGAGCCGTCATCCAACCCCGCGATAATCCCTAACAAGGTTGATTTCCCCGAACCAGACTCCCCAATTAAAGCAATTGTTTGCCCGGACTCGACAATTAGCTCAACACCTTGCAATATAGTCAGTTCATGTTCACCTTGGCCAACACGTTTAATGAGATGATGAACTTCAAGAATATTATTCGCCGACATATATTGGTATTTCTCCTGTTACTGACTGCAAGTGGGCACGCACTTGCGTCAACTAAGCTATTAATCTTAGGTGATAGCCTAAGTGCAGGCTACCGTCTACCGGCTGAGCAGGCTTGGGCCTCTTTGCTTGCCGAACGTTGGCAGAAACTTTCCCCACCCGTTGCTATTATTAACGGTAGTATTAGTGGGAATACCTCTGCGCAGGGGTTAGAACGCCTTTCCATGTTACTCGAACAAAACAAACCTAACTGGGTATTGATTGAGTTAGGTGCAAATGACGGCTTACAAGGTCTCCCAGTAGAACAACTTGAAGCTAATTTACAACAGATTATTAAGCAAATCGTGCAATCCGGTGCGAAACCGCTCTTAATGCAAATTCGTATTCCACCTAACTATGGAAAACGTTATACGACAAGTTTCGAAAAAGTCTATCCGAAATTGGCGCAAAGTAATCAAATTCCATTACTGCCATTTTATATGGAAACCGTGATAACTAAGCCTGAATGGATACAACAAGACGGTATTCACCCGACGGTTGAAGCCCAGCCATCCATTGCTGATTTTATGGAAAAACAACTTTCTGAACATATTTTACCGTCTAGTCAATAAAACAGACGTTAAACAAGGGGATTAAAACGCTCTTTTATACCCGAAATAGATTCAGTTGCATGAAACCAAGGTAAAGTTATGCAAACATCAGCACGAAACAAAAAATCAGTCCTAGTCACAGGTGCTTCAAGCGGTATTGGCTTTTGTGCTGCACAGACACTTCGCCAGCGTGGCTACCATGTTATTGTTGCCTGCCGTAAAGAAAGTGATATTTTGCGCCTGAAAGAACAGGGTTATGACACCGTCTCCCTTGACCTCGATGATAAAGATAGCATAGAAACAGCGGCTCAAACGGTGCTAACACTCTGTAATCATCGCCTTTACGGGTTATTCAACAACGCCGGTTTTGGGGTGTATGGGCCATTAAATAGCGTCAGCCGCGAGCAACTCGAAGCACAATTTTCCACTAATTTTTTTGGTGTTCACCAGTTAACTTTTTTGCTATTACCCGCCATGAGCGCGCACCATGAAGGCCGAATTATCCAAACCAGTTCGGTAATGGGGGTGATTTCAACCCCCGGCCGTGGCGCTTATGCAGCCAGTAAATACGCACTGGAAGCATGGTCTGATGCCTTACGCCTAGAGTTGGCAGGAACGGGGGTAAAAGTAAGCTTAATTGAGCCCGGCCCTATTCATACAGCATTTACTCAAAATGTTGAACAAACTCAAAAAGATAAGCCTGTTAAAAACCCAGGTATTGCCTCACGTTTTACCTTAACACCGGAACATGTGGTAGAAAAATTGATCCATGCGTTAGAAAGCCCGCGCCCAAAAGTACGCTATTCTGTCACGTTATTAACTGTCGCTGTGCGTATCTTAAAGCGTATTTTACCTGACAAAATAATGGATAAAATACTGGCAAATCAGGGGGAAAAAGCTTGAAAAAAGCAAAATCAGCCCCATTTTATTACCATCGCCCAAAAATTCTATTGATAACAAATTCAAAAGAGACTTCTTATGTTTGCTAACGCTCAGATAATTGATATTAACGAAACCAACCTACACCAAGTCATTGAACAATCAATGAACTTACCTGTCATGTTTTACTTTTGGTCACCGCGTAGCCCTCATTGCCAAGATTTCGGTACTATGTTGGAAAAAATTGCCAACGACTACGCAGGGTCATTTATTTTAGCTAAAGTTAATTGTGATGAAGAACAAATGATCGCCAGTCAATTTGGCTTAAAAGCGATCCCTACCCTGTATGTGTTGCAAAATGGTCGTCCTGTTGATGGCTTTGAAGGGCCACAACCCGAAGAGGTCGTACTGGAAATTTTATCTCGCGTGCTGCCAAGCCCAGAAGAAATGAAAGCAGCACAAGCCGCTGAATTAATAGCAGAAGGTAAAACACAAGAAGCGCTACCATTGTTAAAAGAAGCGCATCAGCTGAACCCAAAAAATAGCGAAATCACATTATTGTTGGCAGAAACCCAAATCGGTTTAAATCTTGTTGATGACGCACAAGCTACCTTAGAAGCAGTCCCATTACAGGATAAAGACAGCCGCTACCAAGGTTTAATCGCACAAATTGAATTATTAAAACAAGCTGCGGACACCCCTGAAATTCAGCAATTGCAAGATGAATTCAATCAAGATCCGCAAAATACAACGTTAGCTGTTCAATTAGCCCTAAAACTGCATGAAGTGAACCGCAACGAAGAAGCGCTGGAAATGTTATTCGGCTTTTTACGTACCGACTTGGGTGCAGGTGACGGCGCAGTGAGAAAAACTATGATGGACATTATGTCTGCCATGGGAACCGGTGATGCCATTGCCAGTAAATACCGTCGCCAAGTATATTCATTACTTTACTAATTAAGGGTTAAATATGGACTTGTTCGCCTTTGGTGCAATACCGATTATCATTTTTGTCGCTGTCGTTATTGTTTTTACCTGTGTTAAAACAGTACCGCAAGGCTTTCAATGGACAGTTGAGCGCTTCGGTCGCTATACCCGTACGTTACAACCAGGCTTGCATATTATTGTGCCATTTATGGACAAAATTGGCCGTCGTATCAATATGATGGAACAAGTCCTTGATATCCCATCCCAAGAAGTTATTTCTCGCGATAATGCCAACGTCACTATTGATGCGGTCTGCTTTATTCAAGTCGTTGACCCAGTACGTGCGGCCTATGAAGTCAGCAACCTTGAGCTTTCCGTACTAAATTTAACCATGACGAATATTCGTACCGTATTAGGTTCCATGGAACTAGACGAAATGTTGTCGCAACGTGATTCCATTAATAGCCGTTTATTACACGTGGTGGATGAGGCAACTAACCCTTGGGGTGTCAAAATTACCCGTATCGAAATTCGTGATGTGAAGCCACCAAAAGAATTAATTAGTGCGATGAATGCGCAGATGAAAGCTGAACGTACCAAACGGGCTGATATTCTTGAGGCTGAAGGTATCCGCCAAGCAGCAATTTTAAAAGCTGAAGGTGAAAAACAGTCACAAATTCTCAAAGCTGAAGGTGAACGCCAATCCGCATTTTTACAAGCCGAAGCACGCGAAAGAGCTGCGGAAGCGGAAGCAAAAGCAACACAAATGGTATCTGAAGCGATTGCCGCTGGTGATATGCAGGCGATTAACTACTTTGTGGCGCAAAAATACACCGATGCACTGACCAGTATTGGTTCTGCCGAAAACAGCAAAGTCATCATGATGCCATTAGAAGCCAGTAACTTAATGGGCGCAATTGGTGGGATTACTGAGCTAATCGGTGAAAGCAAGAAAACCGGTGTCATAAAAAAACAGGTAAAAGAATGATAGAGCTTATCAGTGCTCAACCCGCATGGTTTTGGCTGTGTCTTGGTGGGCTATTGCTGATTGGTGAACTTCTTGGTACCGCAGGCTATCTTTTATGGTCGGGTATTGCTGCGGTGCTTGTTGGGGTTATCGTTTGGGCTCTGCCATTCATCGGTTGGGAGTGGCAAGGGATCTTGTTTGCCATTTTTACCGTTGTCTCTGCTGTGTTATGGCGCAACTGGTTGAGGAACAAGCAAAAAAATAAGGCAGATAACGTCAATCAAATCAGTCATCAACTGATTGGTGTGAAAGGCCGTTTGTTGTCAGATACCGAAGAAGGCTTTAGCCGAGTACGCCTTGCAGATGGTAGTTGGCGCGTGTATAGCGACACGCCATTAAGCGCCAATACAGAAGTGGTCGTCATCGCAGTAGACGGTATCACCTTGCAGGTTAAACCTTCTCATGATGACAACACCCACGTGCCAAGTGGTCAATAATCGGGCAATCTGCGCCATCATCCCCAGGGCATACGTCCACGAGCTCTTGTAATGTATCTCGAATGGCAGACAATTTAACGATTGTCTGCTCTATTTCATTTATCTTAGCTATCGTTGTCGTCTTTACATCAGCACTATGTCGGGTTGGGTTGCGAAATAAACCTAATAGTTCGCCACATTCATCCAAGGTAAAACCCACATCTTTTGCCTGTTTTAGCAATACGAGTTCGTTTAGATGGCACTCCTGATAATAACGGTAGCTATTTTCCCCTCTTTCAGGTGGTGTAATTAGCCCTTTGTCTTCATAAAAACGAATAGCTTTTGCAGTTAGCCCCGTTTTTTTGGCAATTTCACTAATATTCATAATTCCTCTTGACCTTAACCTTGCTGGAAGGTGTAACCTTTGTTCATTGTCGAATTATAGACCTAATTGTAGATAAAGTTATAGACCCAATACATCAAACGGGTTTTGGAGGCTGCAAAATGAGTAACATGATTATTTTAAAATTACAGGGGCTAAGCTGCATGCACTGTGTCGGCTCAGTCACTAAAGCGCTCGAAGGGCACGGTGATGTCACTAACTTAAAAGTCACTATCGATTATGCCGTAATGGAAAGTGATGCCAATGTGGCTGACTTAATAAAAACCATCGTTGACGCAGGTTATGAAGCTGAAGTGGCTACAACCCCTGATATCGAGTTACAGCTTTCTGGCCTCAATTGTATGAAATGTGCAGGTAAAACACAAAAAGCACTCGAAGAGGTTGATGGCGTTGCTGCTGCCGTTGTCGATACCACCAGCGCCAAAGTATACGGTTCTGCTGATGCACAAGCGTTAATCGCCGCTGTTCAACAAGCGGGTTACAACGCAGAACTAGCTCAAACAAAAGCGATCACTTTAGCCCTTTCGGGTCTAAGTTGCATGAAATGTGCCGCTAAAACACAGCAAGCACTAGAAGCAGTCGATGGTGTTGAAAGTGCAACTGTCGATACCCAAATCGCTGTTGTCCAAGGTACGGCATCCGCAGAATCCCTAATTGCTGCGGTTCAAGCCGCTGGCTACCAAGCAACTGTGGGTGAATCTCACCCAAAAACTGAGCCGCTGAGTACCACAACTGAACAGCCGGAAGCTGATTCAGCGGCAATCTGTGAGATCCCGGCACAAGAGTCTGATTTAGGTGAACAACCTGAAATTAGCCCAATGGATGACAGTGTGCAGTTACTGCTTGATGGCATGACCTGTGCCAGTTGTGTCAACAAAGTCCAAAAAGCCTTAAATAGCGTACCAGGCGTTGAAAATGCACGTGTCAACTTAGCTGAGCGCAGTGCTTTAGTCACCGGAACTGCTGAGCCGAATGATTTAATCGCCGCGGTTGTTAAAGCAGGTTATGGCGCGGAAATCATTCAAGATGAAGCTAAACGCCGAGAGCGCCAACAGGAGGTCGCGCAAGCCAATATGCGCCGCTTCCGCTGGCAATCAGCATTAGCACTTGCCCTTGGTATCCCTGTGATGGTGTGGGGGATGATGGGCGATAACATGGTGCTGACTGAGCAAAACCATACCATTTGGCTCACCATTGGTGTATTAACCCTTGCGGTCATGGTATTTGCAGGTGGGCACTTTTATCGAAATGCATGGCAAAGCCTAAAAAATGGCAGTGCGACCATGGACACCTTAGTCGCGCTAGGAACAGGGGCGGCTTGGCTCTATTCTATTGTAGTCAATATTTGGCCTGAATGGTTCCCAGACCAAGCCAGACACCTTTATTATGAAGCCAGTGCCATGATCATCGGTCTTATTAACCTAGGTCATGCCTTAGAACAACGAGCTCGCCAACGCTCATCCAAAGCCCTTGAACGCTTGCTAGACCTGACGCCGCCAACGGCCCGTGTTGTCACAGAACAAGGCGAAGTGGATATGCCGCTGGAGCAAGTCAAAAAAGGAATGGTTTTACGCTTAGCAACGGGTGACCGTGTCCCTGTTGATGGTGAAATTATCGAAGGCGAGGTTTGGTTAGACGAAGCCATGCTAACGGGTGAACCGATCCCTCAGCAAAAAAGCAAAGGGGATCAAGTCCATGCGGGAACTGTTGTACAAGATGGTACCGTACTATTTCGTGCCGCTGCTGTCGGCAGCCAAACGACTTTAGCGCGCATTATTCACCTTGTTCGCCAAGCACAAAGTAGTAAACCACAAATTGGCCAGCTTGCTGACCGTATTTCTGCCGTGTTTGTACCGGTCGTTGTGGCTATTGCCTTAATTTCAGGTGCAATTTGGTACTTTATTGGGCCTGCACCACAAATTACTTACGCACTCGTTATTACCACAACGGTATTAATCATTGCGTGTCCTTGTGCGCTAGGCCTTGCAACGCCAATGTCGATTATTTCTGGCGTGGGCCGAGCGGCTGAGTTTGGCGTATTAGTGCGCGATGCGGATGCATTACAGCAAGCAAGTGAGTTAGACACCATTGTCTTTGATAAAACAGGTACATTGACTGAAGGTATGCCACAAGTTACGGATATCCATGTATTTAATGGGTTCGAACAAGACACCGCCTTACAGTTTGCCGCTTCATTAGAAAATGGTTCTAATCACCCACTGGCTCGCGCTGTTTTAAATCGCGCAAAAGGCTTAACACTGCCCGCTAATCAGCAGTTTAGAACCTTAGCAGGGTTAGGTATTAGTGCAATAATTGATGGAAAAACTATTTTATTAGGTAACCAAAAACTGTTAGCACAAAATAATGTTGATACCCGTGATATTGAAGAAACACTACACCAACAAGCCACTCAAGGTGTCACTCCCGTCTTACTGGCTGTTGATGGTAAAGTTGCCGCGCTGTTATCTATCCGTGACCCATTACGAGAAGACAGCATAAGTGCGCTGGCGCGGTTGCACAAACAAGGTTTCCGTTTAGTCATGTTAACCGGGGATAACCCAGTAACAGCTAACGCGATAGCCAAAGAAGCGGGTATTGATGAAGTGATTGCAGGCGTTATGCCAGACGGTAAATCCGCCGCAATTGAAGCCTTGCAAGCCAAAGGGCACAAAGTTGCAATGGTGGGTGATGGCATCAATGATGCCCCTGCTCTAGCCCGAGCTGACGTTGGTATTGCGATGGGTGGCGGCAGTGATATCGCGATTGAAACTGCATCCATTACCCTAATGCGCCAAAGCTTACATGGTGTTGCCGATGCGGTGTCTATTTCAAAAGGAACACTGCGTAATATGAAGCAAAACCTATTTGGTGCCTTTATTTATAATACGTTAGGTATCCCGATTGCCGCTGGTATTTTGTACCCAATAACGGGAACATTACTAAACCCTGTCGTTGCAGGTGCAGCAATGGCATTATCATCGATTACAGTAGTCAGTAACGCAAACCGTTTACTACGCTTTAAACCTGAAAAATAATAGCTTAAAGTGGGAGGAACTGATGTTCTTCCCACTTTTTAATGATTGATATTGTTCATCTCTAAACCTTCTCTCTACAACACTTCATTTTCATACTAATACTAAGTAAAAATTGTATTATCTTATATGTCATTAATATCAAGCTAAGTCTATACTAGTAAATAGTTAGTTATTTCATATTTGGAGAGCAAAATGCTTAATATTGATCGTGAAAAACTTGCCAAACTTGCGGGTGAAGAGTTTAAAAAACAACGTACATTTTTGGTGATATTATCCATTTTATTATTAGCGGGCGGAATTTTTTGTATCATCAACCCAATGATATCGGGTATCGCTGTCAGTACCGTACTGGGTGTGCTCCTGATTATTGGTGGCGTTGGCGCGATTGTGAGCATTCTAAGTACCGTGATCTATACCGGTTGGTCTCGACTGTTTGGTTTTATCATTGGTCTTATTTATATTATTGTCGGCTACTCTTTCATTAAAGACCCGTTGCAGAGCCTAGTCGCGTTGGCTATTTTAGTGGCGGCTTTATTTATCATCGGTGGGGTTATTCGGTTATATGTCGGCTTCCAACAAATTAGCTCAGCCGGCGGCTGGTTACAAATCATCATCGGGCTGTTAGATTTCTTCATTGCTTATTTACTCATCGGTAATGGCCCAATTACATCAATTACTTTACTGACAACCCTAATTGGCATCGAAATGGTGTTTAGTTCCTTTAGTTTATTCACGTTGCTCAGTGTATTTAAAGGTATTAGTAAAAATAATTAATCCTATCATGCCCCTTAATAGGGGCATTTTTTTACATTATTTCACCTCCACGATGACACCAATCGGCTAAAAAATGCGTAATCGACGATGAGCATTCGCAAATTGCGGTAAGATTGTTTACCCTAAGAAAATGAGAAATAACGCAGGAACGAAATCGTGGGTAACTTGTTTGAAAATTTAAAGAATTGGCTTCATACAGAAACTGCTCCGGTTTACCCTTACCCTGCTGTTGATATTCGGCTATCAAAAAAACTGAAATTGCACATTGTGGGTAGCATTCACATGGGAACAGAAACGATGTTTCCTTTGTCTGCCACATTATTAGACAAACTTAATCTCGCAGATGCCTTGATTGTTGAGGCGGATATCACTGAAACCCACTCTCCATTTCCTAGCGATGATATCGCTGAGCTTCTTCCTGTTGAACAACGGCTAACTCGCGATGAATATCACCTTTTTCAACAATATTGTTTAGAGCTCCGCCAATCCCCCGAGCGTTTTGATACCTTACCCTCATGGCAAATTGCCCTGATTTTGCAAGCGACCCAAGCCCAAGAACTCGGGCTAAGAGGCCACTATGGCATTGACTACCAACTTATCCGTAATGCGCAATCACAACTCAAACCAATTATTGAACTAGAGGGCACTGCCTCTCAAGTTGAATTGCTGCTTTCTTTGCCTAATAATGGGTTAGCGTTATTACAAGACTCGCTGAACCACTGGCGTGCAAACGCGCGCTCGCTACAAACGATGATAGGCTGGTGGTTAGACTACCAACCCAATAATCGTACCGCTTTACCCAATACCTTTAGCGAAGACATTTATCAGGTATTGATGAAGCAACGAAATGCGAATTGGAACGAGCAGCTTAGATCACTCCCTGATGGTAACTATGTGGTCGCCGTTGGTGCGTTACACCTGTTTGGTGAAAATAGTCTGGTAGAATATTTGCGAAACTAAGTTATAAATAGAAGGCTCAAAATGACCCCAGCCGTAAAATTACTCGAAAAACAAAAAATTTCCTTCACATTACACCCCTACGATCACGACCCAAATGAAAGTAACTTTGGTGATGAAGCAGTACGAAAACTTGGGTTAGATGCCAAGCAAGTGTTTAAAACCTTATTAGTCGCACTCAATGGCGATCAAAAAACATTAGCCGTGGCCGTAACACCTGTTTCAGGGCAACTAGATTTAAAACTGGTTGCTAAAGTGTTTAAAGTCAAAAAAGTTGAAATGGCAGACCCACAAATCGCTCAAAAAACAACGGGGTATTTGCTTGGGGGCATTAGCCCATTAGGTCAAAAAAAGCGCTTACCAACAGTCATTGACGACCAAGCTCAGCAATATGCCAGTATGTTCGTTTCAGGTGGAAAACGTGGTTTAGATATTGAACTTGCTCCTAACGATCTCGCCAAAGTACTGAATGCAACCTTCGCTGAAATACGTAAATGATATTAAACCCGTGACAGTCGCAGCGACGATTGAATGGTTATCGTCTCAAGAAGGTGGTAGGCAACAGCCGCCAGCAATTGGGACTTATTATGCTGTTGCTCGTTTCAGCCTCAAACCCGATGAATCTTGGAGTGTGATATTCCAGCTAGCGTTTCATTTACGCAATAGCCATAATCGACAAGTAAGCCGAGGAACTGTGCGTTTTCTTGTTGATCATGCGCCTCATAAATATTTATTACATTATCATTCATTTGATATTTATGAAGGCCCTCATTTAGTCGCTCATGCTTTTTTGCTCTAAATAATGACGATAAAAAGCCCCACCGCGAGCGGTGAGGCTTTCAAGGTAATAATGATTTAATTATTTATTATTATAAATAATCTCACCTTTTGGTTCATAATCTGCCGCTTTCAGCGGGGAATGTTTTTCAATATACCCTTTGAGCACTTCCGCATCGACAAAGCCGGTATTAACGTAGTTAGGATGGTTGTCAATTTTCGGGTAACCGTCACCACCAATCGCATTGAAATTCAACGTTGCCATACGATAAGTTTTGGCTGGGTCAACAGGCTTACCATCAATTTTGACATCACTAATCGTGCCATCTTTATTCAGCGTTAAGTTCACGTTGTAGAACTGGCCATACGCACCTGCATCCGGTTTCATATTCGCAACTGCGGTCAGGTATGGGATAACTTCATCCCCTTTGAAATCGACATAAACTAACTCATTAGCAAACGGCTGAACCTTGAGCACATCTTTATAAGTGATATCGCCACTTTCGATAGAGTCACGAACACCGCCGCCGCTCATAATCGCAAAATCAGCCCCTGCGCGTTCTTTTTGTGCGGCTAACAGAAGGTGCCCCATATTTGTTTGCACAAAACGCACTTTACTGCGATCACCTTCAAGTTTACCTTCAACTGAGCCCACTTTAACACTCAATTGCTTGTCACCTTTTTCTTGATAAGGTGTCAATAATTTCATCATGTCAGGGTTATGAGCAATTTCTTGCGTATAATAAACACGCTCGCTAGTCCCATCTTCTTTTGTCACTTTTTTCTTCAAGTTAATTGGGATTAACTGGTAGTGTTTCAGCGTAAACTTGCCATTTTTAAATTCAAAATCTGCACGACCAACATATTTACCCCATTCATGGGCTTGCACAATCCAAGTTCCATTTTGGTTATCTGGCGCACACGGTGTACCTGGTACATAATCCTCTTGTTTGTAGTTTTTCTTTTCTTGAGACATACAAACAGGGTCTTGTGAGTGACCACCCACTATCATATCTAAATAGCCAGCAGATAAGCTGCGCGCCATTTCTACATCGCCCGGAGCATTTGAACCATGATTACCATCATCATAGTGCCCCATATGAGTTGCTGCGATGATAATGTCTGGTTTTTCTGTTGCGCGAAGCTCTTCAACCACTTTTTTGGCTTCGTCCGCAGGCACACGGAATTCGACATCAGGGAAATTGGCAGGGTTACCGATACGCACTGTGTCGTCGGTTGTCAGCCCCATAACAGCAATTTTCACACCTTGTTTATCAAAGATTTGGTAAGGTTTGAAAAGGCGTTTACCTGTGCTGCTTTGATAAATATTGGCAGATAAAAACGGAAAAGTTGCCCATTTTTCTTGCTGACGCAACGTCTCAAGTGGGTTATCAAACTCGTGGTTCCCTAATGCCATTGCATCGTAACCGACTAAGTTCATTCCTTTAAAATCGGGTTCTGCATCTTGTAAATCAGACTCTGGTACACCGGTATTAATATCACCACCAGAGAGCAGTAAAACACTGCCGCCTTGTTTAGCGACTTCGTCACGAATTTCATCAACTACCGTTTTTTGCGCCGCTAAACCATATTCACCATGGTCGTTATGCCAGAAGTGGCCGTGATGGTCATTGGTATGCAAAATGGTAATATTGTATGTTTTGTCTTTTTCCCACGCATTTGCCATAGTTGCGGGTATTAACGCTAACGATACCGTTAATGCGCATGCCTTAAATGCAAACTTCATACATTTCTCCCTGCTGGTATAGGAATTTTTATACAGTCATATTAGATTATAGTTTGTCACTACCTGCTGTCTTATAGCATAAAAATATGAGCAGGATTTGATACCTATTGCAGAATAAGAAATTCGTTTCATAAAAATGAGATCGCCATCAAATAATTTACGAACACTAGTTATTCACGTGATTTATTTATTTATTTAAATAAATTGTATTTCAGTTATATTGATAACAATTATGTAACACATAAAGTTGATAATGACATGAGTGAGCAAACCACAACACCCAACAACCCAAGCCCGTCAAAGCCATTAAATAAAACAGGGAAAACGGTCTTTAGTATCCTAACCGCGATCAGTGTCTCTCATTTACTTAATGATATGATCCAGTCACTAATCTTAGCGATTTATCCTTTATTACAATCTGATTTTTCACTGAGTTTTGCCCAAATCGGGATGATAACCCTTACTTATCAGATTACTGCATCACTGTTACAACCGATTATTGGCTACTATACGGACAAACATCCACAACCTTATTCCTTGCCAATAGGAATGAGCTTCACGCTAACGGGGCTAATCTTGTTAGCGATGGCAGAAACTTTCCCGACCATATTACTTGCAGCCGCATTGGTTGGAACCGGTTCTTCTGTCTTCCATCCTGAATCTTCTCGTGTGGCGCGTATGGCTTCAGGCGGTCGTCATGGTCTGGCGCAATCCTTTTTCCAAGTCGGTGGTAACTTAGGTGCCTCCCTTGGGCCACTACTTGCAGCACTGATTATTGAACCATACGGAAAAGGCAACATTGGTTGGTTCTCGCTTGCAGCCCTGCTTGCGATTGTTATTTTATTGCAAGTTAGCAGCTGGTACAAACAACAACACCGCGCTGCAAGTAAGAAACCACTCAATTCAGGGAATGTTAAAGTCTTACCACGAAAGACAATTATTGGCTCTTTGGCGGTACTGTTAATTCTGATTTTTTCAAAATACTTTTATTTGGCGAGCATCAGCAGCTATTACACCTTTTATTTGATCGATAAGTTCGGTGTTTCTGTGCAAAATGCGCAAATTCATTTGTTTGTTTTCTTATTTGCCGTAGCCGCTGGTACTATGATTGGCGGGCCAATAGGCGACAAAATAGGGCGTAAATACGTTATTTGGTTCTCAATCCTTGGAGTTGCACCATTTACCTTAATTTTACCCTATGCATCCCTCTATTGGACTGGGGTACTTACCGTCATCATTGGTATGATTTTAGCCTCCGCATTTTCGGCTATTTTAGTCTACGCACAAGAGCTGATCCCCGGTAAAACCGGCATGGTATCAGGGTTGTTCTTTGGATTAGCATTCGGTATGGGAGGTGTTGGTGCGGCAGTTTTAGGCCATATCGCAGACCAGACCAGTATTGAACAAGTTTATCATTATTGTGCTTTCTTACCATTACTTGGGATTTTTACAGTATTGCTACCAAATATTGGTAACAAATAGATTTATTTTCTTATTTTACCCATACTTACCTAAAAATAAGTATGGGTCTTTCCTTCCATAATTTCGATAAATTTCAGATAAAAATCTCACAAACACAAAGCTTGTAACGATTTAGCTCCTTTAACCTGCATTTTTTTTAAAAACATTTCATTTTTTTAAGGAAATTTATCTCAAAAAAAGTTAGAATATAAAAACATGCAATTTGCATTTTAAAATGAAGGCCTCATTTTAAAAGTCAACGGCATGTACCCACCTTTCTATTTTTATACTAACCAGAGGAGACTAAATGGAGCATTCAACGCCCTTAATCACAACCATTGTTGGTGGTCTCGCCCTTGCATATTTGTTAGGTATGATCGCACAGCGATTAAAAATTTCCCCTTTAGTTGGCTATCTTGCAGCCGGTGTCCTAGCAGGCCCATTTACCCCTGGGTTTGTTGCTGATGCAGCACTGGCACCTGAACTTGCTGAAATCGGTGTTATCTTACTGATGTTTGGGGTAGGCCTACATTTCTCATTAAAAGATTTACTTGCTGTTAAAGCCATCGCCATTCCCGGAGCTATTGCTCAAATCGCAGTAGCAACCTTACTGGGCCTTGGCCTGTCGATGTTATTTGGCTGGGGAATATTTACAGGCGTTGTATTTGGCCTATGTTTATCAACTGCCAGTACCGTCGTATTACTTCGTGCATTAGAAGAACGTCAATTGATTGAAAGTCAGCGTGGGCAAATTGCTATAGGCTGGCTGATTGTTGAAGACTTAGCGATGGTCTTAACACTCGTTCTACTGCCTGCGGCGGCAGCTATCATGAACACGGATGATGCCAGCTTCAGTGAGCTCGCATTAGGCCTTGCATGGACAATTGGTAAAGTTGTTCTATTCATATTTATTATGATTGTCGTGGGCCGTAAAGTAATCCCATGGATTTTATCGCGTACCGCATCAACAGGTTCTCGTGAGCTATTCACTCTTGCTGTTCTCGCACTCGCATTAGGCATTGCCTATGCTGCTGTGGCTATTTTTGATGCTTCATTTGCCCTTGGTGCGTTCTTCGCAGGAATGGTATTAAATGAGTCTGAACTCAGCCATCGCGCCGCACAAGACACTCTGCCACTACGTGATGCCTTTGCCGTACTGTTCTTTGTATCAGTTGGGATGCTGTTCGACCCAGTCGTATTAATTGAGCAGCCTCTGGGAATTTTAGCCGTTCTCGCCATTATCATTATTGGTAAATCCGCAGCTGCCTTGGTACTTGTTCGGATGTTTGGCCATTCACGACGAACCGCATTAACTATTTCAGTTAGTCTTGCGCAAATTGGTGAATTTGCCTTTATCTTAGCCGGAATGGGGTTAACCCTAGGTGTCATGGATAAAGACGCGCAAAACTTGGTGTTAGCGGGTGCAATTGTCTCTATTATGCTGAACCCTGTGTTATTTAGCTTATTAGATAAGTATCTTGAGAAAACCGAAACTATCGAAGAGCAACTGCTGGAAGAGACTCTGGAAGAGGAAACCCAAGTTCCTGTCGATATCTGCGGCCACGCCATCATCGTTGGTTACGGCCGAGTAGGAGGCATGCTTGCAGACAAACTGCGTAGAAGGGAAATTCCGGTTGTCGTTGTTGAAGATACCCGCTCTCGGTTTGAAGAACTTGCTGAAAATGGCTTTAGCGCAATCTTAGGTAATGGTGCCAATAGAGAAATTATTAGCCTTGCCCGTATTGAATGCGCCAAAACATTGCTCTTAACTATCCCTAATGGTTATGAAGCCGGTGAAATTGTCGCAACCGCGAAAGAAATGAACCCAGATGTCACTGTGATTGTTCGTGCACATTATGATGATGAAGTCAGCTTTATTAAAGAACGAGGAGCAGACCATATCATTATAGGTGAACATGAAATTGCAAAATCCATGGCGACACTCATGTGCAATGATGTGGAAGAGTTCGGTTGTTCTATCGATGATATGATTGATAGTGACAATGATAAAAAAGGTGAAGGCAAAAGTTTAGATGATTATCTAAAACCCGCTCATTAACCTCTATTTCCATTAATAAAAAAAGGAAGCCATTGCTTCCTTTTTTATTACATTGAAATTTATACGCTTATTATTTCTATCCACTCTAGATAGTTTATCTTCGGTTTTTACTTTCCCTCATCGTTCACTCTAAATAGTGAGCGATAAACTCATCCCCAGTCCAAACTGGCAGCCCTTGGTCTTTAAAAAACTGAATTTCAGCTGCAACACCACCGCTTTTTTCCCAGCCAGGTAATGTCAGCACAATTAAACCATCACACCGCTTTAGAAATTCCATATCAATAGAAGACCATGCGACTTTTTGTCCTTGTGAGGCTAAGTATTGGTTAATTGGATGAGTCATTGTGATTTGGCTATAGGTAGCGATACCTTTAAGCGCCAGTTCTGCTGCAAATTTAGTGCATTCAGCAAAGCGCATTTCTACAACATTGCTATCGGGGTCTGAATAAGGGCAAGCAATAAAATAAAGGCTCATAATCTTTCCTAGGTGTTGTTAATTTTCGATGAACATTTTTTAGTTAAAGCAACCCCATGAAAAATAATTAATTATTTTTCACAGGGAGAATTAAAGTTTAATTTATAGAATTAAAACTTATTCAACGTCCGCAACAATAATTTTCGTTTTAGGATGTTTTTTACTTTCAGGTAATTTAAATTCTTTGCTGGTTGTCACTAAATAATCAATATTGTCCCAACTTGTCACAAAATTAATCGCATGTTTATTCGCTTTCGTGCCATCCGCTAACACCATTAATTTATCGCTGTTTTCCATCATCTTTTGTGCGATTGCCGCTTCGTCGACGTGCTGATCCATCACGCCATGCAATGCGTGTATCGCCCCTGCCCCAATGACTGCATAATCAGCAAAAAACTCAGCAATATTTTTTAGTGCAATAGCCCCTAAGCACGCATTTTGCGCTGCGTTAAATTGCCCTCCAATCAAAATCGTTTCGATAGTTGAGTTTTCTTGTAACGTATTTGCCAATAACGGCGAATTTGTAATAACGGTTAAGTTATCAATCAATTTGATTCTTTGGCTAAATTCAAAGGTGGTTGTGCCAAAATCAATAAACAATGTGTCTCCAGGTTTAATCAGCTCAGCCGCTTTCGCCGCAATCGCTTTTTTCTCATCAACCGCGGCTTGTGCTCTTTCCGTAAAATTACGCTCAAATTTTGATTGAATATTGACAGCCCCACCATGGACTTTTTTCAGTAACTTCTGTGTTTCAAGCTTACTAAGGTCACGACGGATGGTTTCTTGCGCGACATTAAAATGTTTAGCAAGCTCCTGTACGTAAACCTGCCCTTGAGTAGAAAGCAGCTCAATGATGGTTTGATGACGTACTTTTGAGGAACGTCCCTCACACATAGTTTAATCCTTCTTAACCATTTAACTTTCCAGCACTATACAACAGTGATACTAATTTCAGTAGCTTCCTGCTGTATTTTTGTTAAATCAATATTTTTCAGTAAAATACGTCGTGTTGGTAAACAGCGATGGCGTTTTTCATATAACAGGGTATCCCCTGCCATAACACGAATAGTTCCGTTCACTGGCTGTTCAACTTTGATATTAAAATCAATTTGTCGCACTGATAAATTATCCATATCAATACACGCTGGAACACTAAAACAAATTTTCTCATTAACTTGTACAGGAATACGCTGGGTAACTTTGACATGTTGTTGGTGATGATTTGCTAATAAATCGTCTGCAATATATCCGCCAGTTATAAGACCTTCTTGGTAACATTGGTCACCCATATCGGCTGGATGCAACATATTGCCAGCGGCATAGTAGCGAGTATCAGAGCAACGCCCATATTGGTCTGTTACCGGTTTTCCTGTCGCCGCATCAAAGCTCAAATGGCTTTTACGGATTAGCGTATTTTCACCCACAAATTGCCCCGTAAAAATGACCGAATCACACATGATTTTGTGGCTTTTACCTTTCGTTTCAACAACCACATATTCCACACGATCTAAGCCACCAATTTCAGTAATTTTACTATTTAAATAAACGGGGGTTCCCATCGCTTTAGCAAATAAAGTCGCGGGTTTAAAAGCTAAAATCCGCTCACCACTTTCAATCATCGCTTGGGCTTTAACGCCTGCGTTTTTTAGTGTCCATAGCGCAGAAAAACTCACTAATTCACTGCCTACAATCACGGGATTACGGCAAGGCTTCTTGCCATTTAAATAAACAAATTGCTGTAATGCCCCTGCGGTTAAAATTCCTTGTGGCCGCAAGCCTGAAACTAAGCGCGGATGGCGAGGTGTTTCTCTTACCCCTGTCGCTATCAAAACCCGTTTAGCTTGCATTTCAACAAGACCTTCTGGTGTTGAAACGGTTAATTTCCCATTAGGTTGTAACGCAGTCACCGTGCTACGGGTAAAAATCGGGGTATCTCCCAATTGATTAACAATTTTTTCAGCAAATTGGTTGCCTTTCATCGGCCGTTTAAAAGCTAAAATGCCAAAAGTTGGGTGCTGGCAGTGACGTGGAACGCCACCAGCATGGGCTTCACGCTCAATGATGGCGATATTTTGTATACCACGACGACGTAGTGCCTGTGCCGCAGCGACACCTGTAGGGCCCGAGCCAATGATAATAACATCATAATTTACACTCATTTTACGGCCTCCACTGCCAATGTGTGGTCGAAGCGACCATTAATAATTTCAGCCACCTGACTACTACAATAAAACCCATTACAACGCCCCATCATCACTCGCGTTCTGCGGCGTAAAGCCCCTAAACACTCAGGAGGAATATCCGAATCAAATGCGGCTTCAATCTCCCGCTGGGTCACTAATTCACAATGGCAAACAATACCGCCATTACTTTTACATTGGTAATCCCGTTGATGATATTCAGAAATCATTGGCATAGTTGGCCAAATCAGTACTTCTGGTGGTGATAGCTCAAAAAGCGGTGTGAAATTCTCTTGGTACAATTTACCAAGATAGCTTGCCACCCCTAAGGCCGAAGTTAAACCTGTGGAACGAATTCCCCCTGCACATATCCACTGTTTTTCTGGATAGTCATTAATGCGGTAATATTTTTCTTCTGTAGCAGGGCGTAACCCCGCATAGGTTGCGGTCACACTGTAATTGTGCAATGAAGGTAACATGCGAGAACCTTGGGCAATTAAGTCCTCAAGCACTTCTTGTTTTACCTCTGCTTTCCAGCGGTCATCTTGTTCTTCCGCTGTAGGGCCAAGCAAGAGGTTGCCGAAGATGGTTTTCGATAGCAATACACCTTTTGTGATAGCAGTCGGCACTGGTAGGATAATCGCATTGATATCCGCTGCTGCCGCTTTGTCATAAACAAGAAATTGCCCTTTACGTGGCTTTATTTGGAACGGTGATGGGTGGCAAATTGATTCGACAATATCCCCATTAATTCCTGCACAGTTAATGACTAAACGGGCAGAAAACTCACCTTTTGATGTGGTTAAATGCCATAGTCCATCATGGAGTGTTCCACCATTAACCTCACAATGAAAGCGGTACTCAGCCCCATGCTTCACTGCTTGGGTTAAATACGAAAGTGGCGTACTCCATGGGTCAATAACCGCTTCACCTGGCACAGAAACAGCTGCAAGTGCCCCGGGTGCTAAATGGGGTTCTCTGCGATATAGCTCTTCTTTATCAATAATTGCCACATCTAATACGTTGTTAGTATGTGCTTGTTCTACTATCGCCGGTAATTTACTGAGTTGCTCATCATTCCATGCAACCACTAATGCCCCCGTTTCAAGAAGAGGTAAATTCATTTTTTCTCTGATTGCAATGAATTCACGATACCCTTCTTGCATGCACTCAAGTTCTAGACTCCCTGGTGTGGCGTCAAAACCTGTGTGTAATAGCGCACTATTTGCCTTACTTGCTCCCGAAAGGATGTCACCTCCACGTTCAAGTAACAACGTGTTGGCACCCATCAGTGTGAATTTACGTGTCACAGCACAGCCAATGACACCACCGCCGATGACAATGACATCCCAAATTTTTTTATTATTAATATCCATGGCTGAGATCCTTAACTTAAAACTTGCACACATAAAACCACATAATTCCCACAATCACAATAATTAAAACAACACAAAGCACAGCAACAACCAAAAACTTACTCACATTGTTACTTTATTGTGATTTTTGTCACATTAGTGAAACTTACTGTGAGTTTTTTGTGGATTTTATTTCCGATTAAACGATAGTAAGCAAAAAAACAGACCTATTTACAACATTTATAACACTGGGAATACTGTGATGCTCAATCAACGTTATGCGGCTATCGATCAGGGAACAACGGGAACCCGGGTCGTTGTCTTTGAAGAAGGCGGCCATTACCACTCCCCTATGAGTATTCCTCATAAACAAATCACGCTGAATAGTGGTTGGGTTGAACATGACCCAGAGGAAATACTGGCAAACATCATTAAATGCTTACATAGCTGCGAAGTCGTTGATGCTATTGGGCTTTGTCACCAAGGTGAAAGCATTGTCGCATGGGATGCGGATAGCAAGCGCCCTTTATACAACGCAATTGTTTGGCAAGACTTACGGACAGAAAAAACCATCTCAATGCTCAAGGAAGCAGGGTTAGAGCCGCTGGTACAGTCTAAATCAGGCTTACCTCTCGACCCTTATTTTTCCGCCAGCAAAATGGGCTGGATTATTAACAATGTTGTCGGTGCGAAAACATTAGCGGATAAAAATAAATTACGCATCGGTACGATGGATGCTTTTTTTCTCGACCGGTTATGTGGCGTATTCGTCACCGACTATAACTCGGCATCTCGAACTTCATTACTCAATATTCATACGCTAGAGTGGGATCAAGAACTATGTGACATTTTTGGTGTTCCCATCCATTGCTTGCCGCCTATTAAAGATAACATTGGTGACTTTGGCGCTATCAACCTCGATGGGCACCTCACCCCAGTCACCGCCATTATCGTTGACCAATTTGCTGGCACATTCGGCCATGGCTGCCGTGAGAAAGGTGATGCCAAAATCACCTTCGGTACCGGCGCGTTCTTGCAAGCACTAACTGGCACTGATATTCCACAAACTCATGACAGCGGTTTATTGCCCACACTCTGTTGGAAGTTTCCCAATCAACCTCCTGTATTTGGTTTAGATGGCGGCGTCTACAACGCAGCATCTGCCATCAATTGGGCTCGCAAAATCGGTTTATTTGACTCATTCGATGAACTCGGGGATTTCAGAGCTGAATCCGCTATTAAACGCGGCCTAGCCTTTGTCCCTGCATTATCCGGTTTAGGATGTCCATATTGGGATCGCAGTGCTGCAGGCCTTTGGGCGGGTCTTTCATTAGATACCGACAAAAAAGACATGATGCAATCGGTTTTGGAAGGCATAGCCGCACGTTCCGCTGAAGTTATTTTTGCAATGGAAAAAATTTCACCACTAGGCCAGTCAATCTCAGTCGATGGAGGGCTCTCTTCAAATCAATATTTTAAGCAATTTTTAGCCAATTTATTACAAAAAAACATTGAAGCACCAGCAAACCGTGAAGTAACTGCACTAGGCGCCGCCTTGTTAGCTCGCAAAGGTCTCGGGATCACTCATGAAATGGCGGTAAGACGCAATGCAACTGTGACACATCCTGATGGAACGAATATGCAAGGTGTGATGGAACAATATCGCGACATCATTGCCCGTTCTCGCCAATTAAGACACTAAAATAATAAAAGGAAACCCTACCATGGCTGAATTCGGAAATTACATTATTTATTTAATTATGTGTGGCGCCATTATTGGTGCTGTCGCATCCATTGTTAGACCCGCCAGCGAGCTTGGAAAAGAGTTTGTTAATGGGATCTTTTCTATTGGTCCCGTATTTCTCGCTCAAGCCGGGATCATGGCTGCTGTTCCGCTACTCTCGCAATTAATCTCTTACATTCTTGGCCCCGTCTTTTCCTCTGTCGGCTCAGACGTTTCTATTGCAGCCTTATCGATTATTGCCGTTGATATGGGCGGCTACCAACTTGCCGATGCACTAACGACTAATCGAGATATGTGGATCACCGCAATGTTGATCGGTTATACCTCTGGAGCCACTATTGTTTACCTGATCCCTGTAGGGTTAACAATGTTAAATCGTAAAGATCATAAATACCTTGCACTTGGTGCGATGGCAGGGTTGATCTCCATACCATTTGGTGTATTGGCTTCGCTGCTATTAATTACCTTCAATAATATTCCTGTAAGGGACATTATTTCTACGAACTCACCAGCGGCACATCAATTAACCTTAGATTTCTTTACCATGTTGCAATACCTGATGCCGTTGTTTGTATTCTGTTTTTTATTAGCCGCAGGGCTAAAATATCGCCCGATGTTAATGGTAACGGGCTTCCTGATTTTTGGTAAAATTATGGATGCATTCGTCAAATTAGTCTTAGCATTTTCCATTGTTGAACACTTTACTGGTGTATTCACCAAAGTTTTCGGCGCATGGGGCTTTGACCCACTGTTTGCTGACCAAAATGAACTATTCCGTGCCATCGAAATTGCGGGTTATATCGGTATCATGTTAGCGGGCACATTCCCCATTTGTTATCTGTTCCAACGCTACTGCAAGCCTTTAGTCCGTGCATTAAGTAACCGTTTAAAACTGAGTGATACAGGTTCTTTAGGTTTTATTATGGTTATGGCAAACATTATCGCTACTTATCATTTATTCAAAGAAATGCGAGCGAGGGATAAGGTATTATGTGTGGCATTTGGTGTTTGCGCACAAGCGACCATCGGTGATCATCTTGCCTTCACGGCCAACTTTCAACCTACTCTCGTTTTACCTATTTTACTGGGCAAACTAGTAGGCGGCTTCTTAGCGGTATTTATTGCGATTAAAATCTCAGTACCACAGGCGATGCGTTATGAAGCTGAAGATGCAAAAGCAGCTGAAATAGTTAAAGAAGAAAGTGAGCTCACTGTTGCTAAACAACATTAATTAGCATTAACCATACTTATTTATTTAAAAATAATTAGCTGTATGCCAAATATGAATACTCCTAAAGTAGCATACAGCTTTTATTTATTAGTCTGAAATTAACTCAAACTCTCATCCATTATTAATATTACACTCACCATATGGATATCTATATTAGTCATCATTAAGCATTACATTATTTATAGATATATAATTTGAAGGTAAAAAAATCACCTCAATTAATAAAATTTAGTGACAACAATTCATCAGAATAATTGTTCGAAAAAAAGCACCTCAATAACAATTATATTGAAGTGCCTTAAAATTGACATCATTAATTCAAATGAGAATTATTTCGCTTTAACGTTCCCAATAAGACTCTTCTAAACTATCTTCTTTTTCAGGTAAGCCACGACTCAAACGAGGTGAATGCTGAGTTAATACTTGATAACTCACACGGTTAGCATATTTGCATACTTGAGCTAAAGAGGAATATGTTAAGTATTGGCGTTCATGTTTACTGGAATTCGGTACATTTGAACGATGGTAAGAATTGGCAGTAATATCGTGAAGTAATGCCGATAACGCCCCATCTCCCGCCCCATTCGTGTTCATTATTTTTTCAGGCCCGCCCATATAAGGCTCAATATGAGAGAAAATACGTAATGGAACTTGGCAATCTTGTTGGCGCATTGCTCGGCTAAATTCATATAAGTTAAATTCTGCAATCGCACCCGGTAATAGTGGGTGCTGCGTCGTACGTTTATAAGCGTCTTCAGTGTAGCCGGCCATATATAGGCCTGATGGGCCCGCTGTACATAAAACTAAATCGACCCAGTCTAATGCCATATTAGAGGCGAGTAATGGGTCGCTCAGCCCTGTCAGTTCCTGCGCTTCGTCCTCATTCATTGCAACGACTGAAATATGTTCCGCTAAGAAATCACGCCAGAATTGAGGGTCTTGAGCGATGACAAATTTTGTTCCAAGCGTCAACACAACGGGAACATTGTGCTTTTTCGCATACGCAATAGCCTGCATAGTCGCATCAGGCATGGTTTCTCCGGGTTTACAACGGACTAAATAAGCCGTTAAAACCAACGCAGAAGCACCCGCAATGATATCCTCTGGAATACTATTTGGGTGCAAGCGATTCATATGGCCAGGGCTGATAGCAAAAGTTCGCTCGCCATTTTCAGTGATCAAGGTAAAACAGCGCCCAATAGGCCCATCCACACCTTGTAGAAAATTTAAATCCATGCGGCTTGAGGTATGGCACAGGTAGCGATATGCATAGCTACCAATTTGGATGTTATTACACATTGTGCCCAATAAAACAGACCTGTCATCCGCTAATACCGAATAATTGTGCAAGGTATTGCCAATCGTTCCACCTGCAAATTCATGAGTAATCAATGCATTATCTGTGAGCTCTTTATACAAAGCTTCGGCGGCATCATCTTCAATAACCAGTGAATGCCCCTTACTCAACTGGTAGCGCTGAATAAAGTCGTCATCCACTTTCGCTTCAATATCGACTAATGTTTGGTCGATACCAACGATATAGGACTTACAATTCTCATCATCTGCCAAGGTTTCTTTTAAAGGCTGTAATAAAGGATCTCTGAGACTAACAGGAAAATAGTGTTTTGATTTGCGCTGACCGGGGAATTTCATAATTAGAAGATTAACAATGGAACATCGCCCTATTCTAACACGATAAAATAAAGCCAGCACCTGCAAAGAAGGCACTGGCTTCATTGTTTGTCATTTGGCGGTAATTTTACTGATTTTGATATTTATAATCGCGATAAAGCTCCCGACTTAACACAAATGCACAGCTCAAAATTAAACCTAATATGGCGCTCAACGCAACAATTAACGCTGATTTAGGCGAATCTTTATGCAATGGTAAGTCTGGCGTTAAAATAAATTTAACTGGCGTAAAATCTAACTCTTTACTGGTTAACTCTTGTAAATCATCAATATAAATCTTACGGTTTTGTAGGTTTTCGCTCATCAATGCTAAATCACGATTTTGAGTTTCAATCAGTAATTTTTTCTCTAAAGCTTCAGTCCCTAACGCAATAGGGTAATCAGGGTCATCATTGATGGCAACAGATTCGCTGGCGATCGGTTTTTCAATTCCAGCGGCTTTTGCAATATCAACAGCTCGTTTAAGCCTTTCAACCTTAACATCGTATTCAGTTTGAATTTTGCTGACTTCGCGTTTTAGTGACTCACTGGCATAAATAAGTTTCTCTGAAATCATATTATCGATTTCAACTTTTAGCTGTTGCCTTACTTTCGATGCACTATAACGAATATAGCCTTCTAGTAAATCTTGGGCTTCAGTTGGCAACGGAGCAGTGAAGCTTAAAACAATATCATTTGAAGTACTGTTTTTTTCTTTTGACAGATCTTGAATTTTAATATCATTTGAAATGATTGAATTCACTAGCCTTTGCTGAGCGATAACATCATCTTTTGGGTCAATTTTCTCTGCAAGGTTATGATAATACTCAGTACTTCTCACATAACTTTCTTGATTAACTTTCGAACGATATTGGTCAATAAACGCAGTAAAAACACGTTGAGCACTTAGATCAACAGGAACATCTAATACATCCAATTGCGCTTTAAATGCATTAACTTCTTTGAGCTCTTCAGATGCGGGGGGAATAACAATAGCAGTACTGCTCCATTTTTGAGGTAATAGTTTAACAACACCAACACTCACCGCAATACAAACAATCGTAAATATAAGAATCAAAAATTTATGTTTTAACAAAATGGAAAACAAGGCCATTAAATCAATCTCATCGTTTTGTTGTATATGAAATTGATGAGCAGAAGACGGCTTCTGCTCTATATTACCTTGTGGGGGCTGCTTATTGCTCATATTAATTCCAAAAGACATAACATTTATTCAATCATTTATAATTTCAGATAAGTGATTATAGTCCATAATGAGCCTATTGATATATCGATAAGCAAACTTTTCTTCATTAATTTGCTGAATTAGTTATTTTAGTACATCTTGAATTATTGAATTAATCATATGAATGCTATTTGGATTATCATTTAAAGCCGGTATGTAATTATATTTATCACCGCCACTACTCATAAAAAATTCTTTATTTTGTTCGCTAATTTCTTCTAATGTTTCTAGGCAATCAACTGAAAACCCTGGACAAATGACCTGAACGGATTTTACGCCTTGGGAGGGTAATTCATGCATAGTTTTATCCATGTAAGGCATCAACCAAGGCTCACGTCCAAAACGTGACTGATAGGTGAGCATGACTTTATCGCTTGGGTAATTCAACGCCTCACGGAGTGCCTCTGCCGTTTTTTCGCACTCTTGCTGGTAAATATCACCTGTATCGCAATAACGCTGTGGAATGCCATGGAACGACAATATTAGCCTATCGGGTTCACCATGCAGGGCAAAGCTTGCTTCTATCGAGGCCACTAAAGCTTGAATATAAGCAGGATGTGTCGCATAGCTACGAATGAATTGCACGCTTGGAATGGTACGTCTACTTTCAAACGCTCGGGTTAATGCATCATAAACCGCTGCAGTTGTCGTGCAGGAATACTGTGGATACAGTGGAAGAACCACTACGTCGGTAACACCTTGGTCTAGCAAACTATCTACCGCACTTTTAATTGAAGGCGAACCATAGCTCATGCCTATCTCTACAGCAATATTAGGCAATAACTCTGCTAACTTTTGTTTTTGACGCAAAGAATAAACCAGTAATGGTGAGCCACCTTCTAACCAAATAGACTTATATAACTTCGCCACTTTAGAAGAGCGAAGAGGCAAAATCGCCCCATGTAAAATCGGCTTCCAAATCAAGCGCGGTACATCAATAACGCGTTTATCACTAAGAAATTCGGCTAAATAGCGTTTCACTGCTGAGGTTGTTGGGGCATCAGGGGTTCCTAAGTTTGCTAACAAAATGCCGTATTTTTTTTCTGACATGAAACAACTCCTAATTGATAATTATTCCCAACTTTAGCACAGTTAATTAACGATTTTTGTCACCAAGTGGTATAAAAAAGAAAGGCAGCGATCATCGCTGCCTCCATATAATACCTTATACTTAAAATAATTCGAATTGCAGTTACAATTACTGCAACACAAAGCATAGTTAGTACAAATATTAACCTAAAATTTTCGCCAGTTCTTCACTAACTTCAGACACTTTACGTGTACCATCTAATTTGAAGTACTTGGTGTTCCCTTGTTTAGCTTCATTTTGGTAATACGCAATTAAAGGTGCAGTTAATGCATGATATTCAACCAGACGCTTACGCACGGTGTCTTCTTGGTCATCTTTACGGATGGTTAGTTCTTCACCTGTTACATCGTCTTTGCCTTCAACCTTTGGTGGGTTAAAGTTGATGTGATAAACACGGCCTGATGGTGCATGTACACGACGGCCAATAATACGCTCAACAATGATTTCGTCTGGTACATCAAACTCCAGTACATTATCAACAGTGATGCCCGCTTCTTTCATCGCATCCGCTTGTGGGATTGTACGAGGGAACCCATCCAACAAGAAGCCATTGCGGCAGTCATCTTGTTTGATACGCTCTTTAACTAATGCGATAACTAATTCATCAGTAACTAATTTACCGTTATCCATCAGCTCTTTAGCTTGTAAGCCGAGTTCGCTCCCTGATTTAACAGCGGCACGTAACATGTCACCTGTTGAAATTTGAGGGATCCCAAACTTTTCCATAATAAATTGAGCTTGAGTGCCCTTACCAGCGCCTGGAGCGCCAAGCAGAATGATACGCATTGCGTAAACCCCTTGCTATTTAGATTTTTATAATTTGAAAAGAAAACAAGCTACCATACCATTAGCATGCTGCTTTACTCAAGAACACACGTAAACGATTTCGCATTTATCTTTTTTCGCAAAAGAAAAAAACCACGCTAAAGCACAAGCAAAAGCGTGGTTTATGCTCAATATCGAAAATATCAAATTAAATTACTTTAAAAGTAATTCATTGATTTTACGTATAAATAGGTTTGGATCTTCCAATGTGCCACGTTCGGCTAACAGTGCTTGATCCAACAAGACATCCACCCAATCAGCAAACACGGATTCATCTGACACTTCTGCAGCTTTTTTCACCAATGGATGCGTTGGGTTCAATTCGAAGTTATATTTTACTTCTGGTGCGGCTTGCCCAGCTGCTGCAAACAGTTTCGCCATTTGTGTACTCATTTCATCCACGTCTGTTGTGACAATGGCAGGCGTATCCGTTAAGCGATGCGTGAGTTTAACGTCTTTAACGCGCTCACCAAGGAATGACTTAACGCGTTCAACAAATGGCTCTAATTGCTTATCCGCTTCCTCTTGTTCTGCTTTGTTTTCATCCGCTAGCTTATCTAATGACTCGTCTGCTTTACTTACGGATTGGAATTGTTTACCGTCGAATTCAGACAGATAGTTCATCATCCATTCGTCAATACGGTCAGATAACAGCAAGACTTCAATACCTTTTTTACGGAATAACTCAAGGTGTGGGCTACCTTTTGCCGCTGCATAGCTGTCTGCAGTGATATAGTAAATTTTATCTTGGCCTTCAACCATGCGGCTAACATACTCTTCTAGAGAGACGTTCTGTACACTGCTATCGGTATGAGTCGTCGCAAAACGCAGAAGTTTAGCAATAGTTTCGCTATTTGCCATATCCTCTGCAGGACCTTCTTTCATCACTAAACCAAATTGTTGCCAGAAAGTTTGGTATTTTTCTGCGTCAGATTTGGCCAGTTTTTCCAACATTTGCAGAACACGTTTGGTTAATGCGCTGCGTAAACTACGAGTTAATGCGCTATCTTGCAGTATTTCCCGCGAAACGTTCAACGGTAAATCATTGGAATCCAGCACCCCACGAATAAAGCGCAGGTAATTCGGCATGAACTGTTCCGCGTCATCCATAATAAATACGCGTTGAACATAGAGTTTCAAACCATGCTGTTGGTCACGATTCCATAGATCAAACGGGGCTTTAGACGGCACATACAGCAAGCTAGTATATTCTTGCTTACCTTCTACGCGGTTATGTGTCCATGTCAGCGGGTCTGCATAGTCATGGGAGATATGTTTATAGAATTCTGCGTATTCTTCGTCTGAAATTTCAGATTTACTGCGAGTCCATAATGCTTTCGCTTGGTTAATTTTTTCCCAAGTTACCGTACCGTCTTCTTCATTTTTTTCTTCGATTTCAACGGGTAAAGCAATATGATCAGAATATTTGCTAATCACTGAGCGTAGGCGCCAGTTATCGAGATATTCTTTTTCATCATCACGTAAATGCAAGGTAATTTCAGTGCCGCGCTCCGCTTTTTCAATATCAGCGATGGTATATTCACCTTCACCAGCAGATTCCCAGAACACACCTTCATCGGCAGGAGCACCCGCCGCACGACTACGTACCGTCACTTTATCGGCCACTATAAATGCGGAATAGAAGCCGACACCAAATTGACCAATCATTTGGCTGTCTTTGACTTGGTCGCTACCTAATGACTCTAAAAATGCTTTCGTGCCTGATTTTGCGATAGTTCCAAGGTTTTCAATCACCTCTTCACGGCTCATACCGATACCGTTATCACTGATGGTCAATGTACCTTGGTCTTTATCGGCACTAATACGCACACGCAACTCACCATCGTTTTCATACAATTCTGGTTTAGATAATGCTCGAAAACGCAGTTTATCTGCTGCATCTGATGCGTTGGAGATCAATTCACGTAAGAAAATCTCTTTATTCGAATAAAGAGAGTGGATCATTAATTGGAGGAGTTGTTTAACTTCTGATTGGAAACCACGCGTTTCCTGTCCTTTCATACTCATTAATCGCCTCTATTTCATCAATCTAATTGGATAGGTTTGACTTATCGATGCAGATTAGTTGGGGGCGAAAAACAGAAATTCAAGCGAAAGGGATAAAAAATTTAGCAGACCAAACTCAAAAGCCAATGATTAGAAAGAAAATAATAACAACCGCAATCATTTTAAAGGTAGTTAATGAAAGGAATAATTTTACTCATCTCCAATCATATCCTCTAAATAATTTGTGCTGTAGCTAGGCGTCAAATACGTTAATTCCTAGGAGCATACTAGTATGAGAACCAAGTCACCGAGCCCAGCCCCCTACGGCTCAAATTAGTAACTGAATTCTGTAGGGGGATTTTAGAAAAACGAAATCAATATCATCCTCTAAATAATTTGTGCTGTAGCTAGGCGTCAAATACGTTAATCCCTAGGAGCATACACCAGTATGTGACTAGGGTTAACGCATGAAGACAACAACGCTACAGTGCAAAGTATGACGAGGATATCAAAGTTTAAGGCGGCCGGAGAGCGAATGAGACAACGTCGTACTATCGACTAACTCTAACTCCCCACCCACTGGCACACCGTGCGCAATTCGGCTCGCCGCCACCCCATATTGAGCACACATTTGCCCAATATAGTTTGCCGTCGCTTCTCCTTCAACCGTTGGATTGGTTGCTAAAATCACTTCAGTGATAGTCTCGGACGCCAAACGCTCTTCGAGTCTATCAAGGCCGATATCCATTGGGCCGATTCCATCAAGTGGGGACAAATGCCCCATAAGGACAAAATAACGCCCGGAAAATTGCCCGGTTTGTTCTATTGCATAGATATCTGCTGGACTTTCAACAATACAAATCAAACCATTTTGTTGACGACGTGGGTTATCGCAAATATTACAGATATCTTGTTCTGTAAATGTTCTGCAATCACGGCAATGACCTATTTCAGACATGGCTCGAGTGAGCGATTGCGCTAAACGCATTCCCCCACTTCGGTCACGCTGTAAAAGATGAAAAGCCATTCGCTGCGCTGACTTGGGGCCAACCCCCGGGAGACAGCGCAGAGCTTCCATCAACGATTCAAGAAGCGGACTTGTTTGCATTAGAATGGCATCTTAAAGCCTGGTGGTAATTGCATACCACTGGAAACACTCGCCATTTTTTCTTTTTGAGTTTCTTCGATACGACGTGCAGCATCATTAAATGCCGCTGCAATCAAATCTTCTAACATTTCTTTGTCGTCTTCGAGCAAGCTAGGGTCAATCTCAACACGGCGGCAGTTATGTGAGCCATTAATCGTCACTTTAACTAACCCTGCACCAGATTCGCCTGTAGCTTCTAGTTGAGCGATTTCTTCCTGAACTTTTTGCATTTTATCTTGCATTTGTTGGGCCTGTTTCATCAGGTTACCCAATCCACCTTTACCAAACATAGTTATCTCTCACAACTGAGGCTACAGCTTAATAATGAGACTGTAGCGTTAAACGGGGCGAATACTCTCTTCATCTAATTGCGCATCAAACATTGAGCGCAGTTTTTGAATCGTTTTATCCGCAATAATAGACTGGCGCGCTTGTGCCAGTTTTTCTTCATAAATCGCCTGTCGCCATTCTAACGGGGTTTTCACCTCGCTATTATCATCATGAACGATTTTCAGTTCAACAGTACGACCATATTGTTCACTCAGAGCTTCTTCCAACACTTTGTGGGCCGATGGTTTATCGAGGTGCTTCTGAGCTGAGCGCAAATGTAAAATAATTTGCGAATCACTTAATTCTTCTATATATGAATTCAAAGCTAATTGTTCAACCAGTTTGGGAATATTTAATTTTGCGATTTTCCCTGACCAGCTATCCCGAATTCGCCCTTCTTCAATAATTTTAACGGCTAATTCAGGCGTTTTTTCATATTCCAACGCCTCTTTGATTCCGCTTGGCGTTGTTACCGCTTCTTTTGGAGCCATCGACTCTTCATTTTGCGGTTTCCACTGGTACTGCTTTGGTTTTTGTGGTTTTGCTGCCTGAGCCGCTCTATTTTCCACATTTTGTTGATGTTTGCTGGTCACGGCGGCCAGCCTTTCCAGTGCTGATGCCGCCGGCTTAGCCCTTTCAGGCATCACCGGTTTAGCCTTTTTTGGGCTAGGATCCTCACTTTGGGGAGATTGTAACGCCTGCCTCGCCTTCAATAACTGTAATGTTGGGCTATTGTCTGGCAGATTTTCCGCTCGCACTTGTGTCGGAGGCACCCTTTGCGACATATTTAATGCCGCAGACGGTGCTGATTGAACAGCGGCTTGCGGGATAACCTGTGGCGGAGCTTCAATTTCAGCAATCACATTTTTAGGATGAAAAGCTAATGCACGTAATAGTGCCATTTCAACCCCCATACGCCGCTCAGGGGCATAGGGAAGTTCTTTTCTTCCGACTAATAACGTTTGGTAAAACAATTGGAGATCTGCAGGGGAAATTACCCTTGCAACCTGCCGTAACCGCCCCTCTGTCGAAGATGGGTCTGTTTCTTGCTCAGCTGGAAGCAGTTGGATCATTGCGATACGGTGTAATTGCGACAGAATTTCCACCAGCAAGTTTTCCCAATCTGCACCGCGACTAGCAGCTTGCTCTACCTGTTCCATTACCGCCATGCTATCGGCACGTACTAGTGCTTCAATAATAGCTAATGGCTGTTCGTCATCAAGAGTTCCTAGCATTTGGCTAACGATATCAGCCGTGACTTTCCCTTGCCCCATCGCAATGGCTTGGTCAGTTAAGCTTAATGCATCACGCAAACTGCCATCCGCTGCTCTTGCTATCAACTGACGAGCACGTTGATCATGTTCAATATTTTCTGCATTCAGGATGAGTTCAAGTTGCTCACTGATTTGCGTGACATCTAACGCTTTTAGATGGAACTGCAAGCAGCGGGACAAAATGGTCACAGGGAGTTTTTGCGGATCAGTCGTCGCCAACAAAAACTTCACATGTTCAGGTGGTTCTTCAAGCGTTTTTAATAACGCATTAAAACTATGACGAGACAACATGTGTACTTCGTCAATTAAATAAACTTTGAAGCGCCCACGTGCTGGCGCGTATTGGACATTGTCTAATAATTCACGAGTGTCTTCGACTTTAGTACGAGAGGCTGCGTCAATTTCAATTAAATCGACAAATCGCCCTTGCTCTATTTCAAGGCAGTTGGCACATTGCCCACAAGGCGATGCAGTTATCCCTGTTTCGCAATTAAGGCCTTTGGCAAACAGGCGAGCAATCGTCGTTTTTCCTACGCCACGTGTACCGGAGAAAAGATAGGCATGATGAAGCCGCTGATGCGTTAGCCCATTAGCGAGTGCAGTCAAAACGTGCTGTTGACCAACAACGTCTGAAAATTTTTTGGGGCGCCACTTACGGGCAAGTACCTGATAGCTCATGGATTCCACTGTCATTTAACATGGTACGTGAATATATATAATCATAGTACCATGCTACCACAGCCTCAACCTATACAGCGAGGCTGTGATAAAAATAGAGGGAAAATAAAGATTAGTGGCCTGGGAACTCAACAAGGCTATATGAAGAAACACCTTCTTTTTGTAGACGCTCAACACCGCCAAGATCAGGTAAGCTGATGATAAACGCAGCTTCAACAACATTAGCACCAAGCTGTTTGATCATTTTCACCGTTGCTTCCACTGTACCACCTGTCGCGAGTAGATCATCAACAACTAAGACGTTATCGTCAGGGTTGATGCTGTCTTTATGGATTTCAAGTGTATCCGTACCATATTCAAGGTCGTAAGTCATACTTAATACTTCACGTGGTAATTTCCCTTTTTTACGTACAGGGACAAAACCTACGCCTAAACGTAATGCGACTGGAGCACCGAATAGAAAACCACGTGCTTCAGTTCCTACAATTTTAGTGACGCCTTTATTTTGATAATGTTCGACTAACATATCAATTGTTGCTTGGTATGCAGCAGGGTTATTTAATAAAGTGGTAATGTCACGAAAAATCACACCTTCGATTGGATAATCTTGGATAGATGCGATACTTTCTTTAATCAATTGCAGTTGTTGCTCTTTAGCGGTCATAATAAAAGCCATGTAGTAAACACGAAAGTGTAGAATCTATGTAAAGTACCATAAAAATGCAATAAGAAGCCGTCAATTTGGCATCAGTTTTGTTGCTGAATATCAATATTCCGCTATTTTTGACACTTAATGAGAACAAAAAATGAAAATCCCCGCTCTTTTAGATGCGTTAAAAAAGCAGATTGATGAATTGAAAACTCGAGTGGACCCCATAAAAGACCTTGAGTTTTCACATTCACGCTTCGACATGCAATTGTTTAGCCGCAAATCCACCCGTCTAGGGGATTGCCAAAATGAATTACAGACCTTGTATCAGCAATTGTGCCACAGCGTAACGTTAAACCACAGCGAGCAGGTCAATTTCCTAACGGAGAAAATAGTCCACCAAATACAAGCCATTTCTCGGGAGATTTCTACACAAGCTTTACGTGAGAAAGAATCCAGTTTTACTAAGAAAAAGGAACAGATTGATTTATATGAACGTTTATCACAACACCAAGACTATGAACGACGCTTACAAGCGATGGTGAGTGAAAAAGAGCTTCATTTAAGTGAGCTAACTGACCACCGTCTTCAACACCAGTGCCAAAAAGAACTCGCTGTACTTGCAGGGCGTTTGTACCGTTGCCGCCAAGCACTTTTGCGTATTGAGAAAGCCATTGAACATCAAGAAAATCAATATTTTGATTAAATATTGGAAGGAATCAGTATGAGTTCACTCAAAGATGCTCCACAAGAAATCCAACTTGCTGTTGATTTAATCTACTTATTAGAAACCTCTGAGATAGACACCGATGTGGTTCTCAAAGCACTTGAAATTGTGAAAAATGATTATATGTCAAAACAAGTGCAAGCAGCACAAGCTACCTGCACCAAAGAAACTTAACGGGTCTAGTGCGTTTCACCATCACTATCTTTAGGTCTTCGCTTCACTTCTTGCACTTCATCACCTTTATTATTATGCAAATGAACCTCTAACTGGTTGAATGCAATATCAATGTCATTTTCTCGACATAATTTGTCTATCGCGCGGTTCACTTCATCACTTGTCACGCCACGGTCACCAATTTGCCGCACATAAAAACGTAATTCATGATCTAACGTACTGGCGCCAAAACTGGTGAAATAGACATTAGGAGCGGGTTCGGTCATCACCTTGTTATTGCTGGTTGCTGCCGATAATAAAACCCGCTTCACTTTATCCAGATCTGAACCATAAGCCACGCCGATCGCAATCGTGATGCGCGTGACGGTGTCTGATAGCGACCAGTTGATCAACCGCTCAGTCACAAAAGCTTTATTCGGAATGATCACTTCTTTACGATCAAAATCGACAATAGTGGTTGCCCGGATACGAATTTTACTTACCGTTCCTGAGTAGGTGCCAATCGTAACAGTGTCTCCAATACGGATCGGCCGTTCGAATAGTAAAATGATCCCTGAGACAAAGTTAGCAAAAATTTCCTGTAAGCCAAACCCTAACCCGACGGTTAAAGCAGCGGCTAACCATTGCAATTTGTTCCATGTCACGCCAATCATCCCTAACGAGGCAATCGCGCCAATCCCCACGATAATATAAGTTAATATTGTCGTAATAGCATAAGTAGAACCCTGACGGAGTTTTAACCGTGATAACACCAATACTTCCAGTAACCCAGGGAGATTTCGCGTCATCACCCAAGACACAATGATGATCACAAGAGCCAATATTAAATTCGCTAAGGTTACGAATTGTAAAATATTTCCCCCTTCTGCCGATGTGGCGGTGTAGCTCCACAAGTTCACGCTATCTAAGAAAGAGAAAATGGTGATGAAGTCAGACCAAATTGCATAAAACGCTAACGCAAAGATAATAAACAACACCATCGTTGTCAGGCGTAGCGATTGCTGGCTAATCAACTCGATGGTCATGGGTGGCTCTTTAATGGGTTCGTTTTCAACATCTTCTTGCTTCAACATCGCACGACGTTCTATAGCACGTTGATATGCCAACTTACGAGCCACCAGTGTTAGTCCCCTTAAGCAAGCATTGTAAGTGATATACCACAGGAGTAGAAGATAGAGGCTATCTAACCAACGATTGGCCAAACGCAATGTGGTGTAGTAATACCCCGCCATCATTAAGCCCACTAAAATTAATGGCGAAAATGTCAGTAATGTCATGACAATACTGCGCGTTAAGTGACTACCTTTCTCTTGCCAAACCTGTTTACAAAATGGGATTGTAAAAATACACAACAGTATAAGAGAAACTAGCACAATTAATTGGCCAATCACGTCCTCAGACACTTTCAGTGGGTTGCTAACGCCATAAGTGGAAAAGAAAATAAGTGGCACCAGAGGAATCGATAGCCTAATCATTCCACGTCGTGTTTGAGATATTTTCTCTTTTTCAATACCAAAATGTTTTTGTGCAATACCTTGGGGTTTCAACACACGAAACGTCAGCTCAAATAACGCCCAAAATATCGCTAACTGTTGGCTGAACTGCCAGAAAAATGGGCCTTGTACATTCCCTGTTTTCAAAAACCAGTAACCAAATGCGAGTAAAAACAGTGAAATAGGCAATGTTTGCATTAATGTCAGCAGAATCGCAAATGGCGTACTTAGTACGCTATCATTGCGCAAACTTGAAAGCCGTTGGTCAATATCTTGCAATCGGCTATTAATTTTACGATTAAACCAAATAAACAGTAGCGCGACCAAAACAAGTGGAATAACCACTAACAGTGAATTACTCACGCCCCGTTTAATGCTGCGGTTTGATAAACTAAAATCAAAGCTATTAATTTGTGTCGCTGCGGCTTCAGGAAAAGCTTTCACCCATTCCAAATCAATCGGTTTATTACTATTCACCCAAAATATTTGCTGTGCCAAGGTATTTTCAAGCGACCCCACTACACTCAATAATTGGTTTTGATCCAGTTGTAGGTTGATTGCTTGCGAAATTTGCCCGCCAAGCTGCTGGTTAAGTTCATCTAATAACCCACGACGAACTTCCAATAGTTTCAATAACGTGGATTTATCTTCCGTTGATAATAATGTGCTATTGGTAAGCTCATCCCCAGTTTTTATCTCAAATTGCTGTTCCAACTTCGTAATATAATCATTAGGTTGGTAAAGTTCATCACGTTGTTGGTTAACATCAAATTGTTCAAGCCGCAAATCGGCGATCGTTGTGGGTAAATTTTTCGTTAGAATATCAGGTGGTAAGTCAATTTGTTGTTGAAACAAAATTCGTGAAAGCAATAAGCTACCGCGTAATACATTAATTTGTTCTTTTAAATTTCGTTCTGACTGTGTCGCTCTTTCAAGCCAGGTTTTTACACGGATACCATTTTGAACCAATTTATTGCTATTTTCTGTCACTGTAATTAACCGGTCGCTCAGCGCATTATTAATCGCAATTTCTTTTTGAATAAGGGGATTTTGTTGAGCTTTGATATCGGTTTCAGAAGTACTTAATGCTTCACGCACCGTTGATTGGGAGTCATTTAGGCGGCGATGACTAATAGCATTTTGTACTTGCTGAATATGATGTTCCAATTGTTCAATATATGCTGCGGTATAATCACGCTGTTTTTGCAGTACATCTTGTAATTGAGTGTTAGCCTCTAGAATACGTTTTTGATATTCATTTTGCTGCTGTAATAAGTACTGTTCAACTTGCAGCATTGTGATTTGAGTCGGCCTTAAATTCACAGATTCATTTAATGAACTATTTAGCTCATTACGAATTTCCTGCAATCGTCTCGCATTTTCCAACATCATCGCTTGTGCCCTTTCAGGCTGCGTTTGTAAGCCAATTAATTGGCTACTATAGGTTGCGAGGTCATTTTGTTCTGTTTGCAGATTTTCTAAGTAAGAGGTTTGTAATGCTTCTAATTGTGAAAGAGAGCTATATTGTATTTTTCGTAGGAAATTTTCGGTGAGTTGTTCATTTTCATTTTTTATTTGCAACAAACCTTGTGCAGCTTGTTTTGATTCTTCACTCGCGCTACTGAGTTTTTTTTGCAGATCAGCCGTTCGTTGTTCGAGTTTATCCAGTTCGTCATAAAAATCTGAGGTTTTTTCCAGATCGGCGAGAACAAGTTTATCTTCCTCACTGAGTGAGTTTTTTTTATTCAATGCATTGAGTGCACTTTTAATTTCATTCTTATCAGGTAAGTTATTTGACGTTAGTGCCGTAATTGAGCTGGAAAAAGATGCGATGAAAAAGAACAGTATGATTGATACTAACTGCTGCCACTTCCATTGTTGTTTCATCATAATGGCATTCCTTTATACGAATAATACGTTGCTTAATTAAACAAAGTGCCGATAACAGCCTATCAGCACCTAATTTTACCTAACCAAACACATTTTACGTAGAATATTAGAAAGTTAATACTTTATCAGCCGTTAATGTCCAGCTTGCAAGCTCGACCAATGTACCAACTTCAACACCATCAGCAAGGGTTAATTCACTCACACCACGGGCATCTGTACAAGTTTTGCATAATTTAACGGGAACATTTTGTGCCGTTAAAATCTCTAACATTTGTTGAAGGTTGTAGCCTTCTTTAGGCTTTTGAGCCGCTAAACCTGCTGTCACTGCATCTGACATCAGAAAAATTTTTAAATCTAACTGTGGCTCTTGCTCTTTTAACGTTATCGCTAATCGCAATGAGTTGAACAATGTTTCACTGCCGTAAGGTGCTCCATTGGCAATAATCAAGATAGAGGTCATGTCGGACTCCACTTATTCAGTTTGAATGGATTTTAACCGGATCGCGGTATTACATTTTAGTGTTTCTAATAGTGTATCAACCAATGTAATTGTATGTTGATTAATATTAAAATTTTCTGATTGGAGTAGCCAGTTTTCTAACAAACCAGACATTAATGAACGGATCATAATCGCGGCACACTCCACATCAAGGTCTGCTGGAAGCTGCCCCGCATCAATACAGGCAGTCAAGTTATCCACAATTCGGCATTGGCTTGCGACGTAATTAGCGCGTTTAAAATCAACTAACTCTGCCATTTCGCCAACTAATTCGCACTTCAAAAAGAAAATTTCCATCAAAGCGCGGTTTTTAGGGCTTTCAATAAAATCAGTCAAAATATAAACTAATAATTCTCTTAGTATTGAAAGTGGATCGTTGGTATATTTAGAACGATAATATTCTTCGGCTTGTACTATTTGGTTATCACCAAATTCACAAGCTTGATAAAAGAGATCAACTTTGTTTTTGAAATGCCAATATATTGCACCTCGGGTAACCCCCGCTGCTTTTGCAATATCGGCTAATGATGTGGCAGAAACTCCTCGTTCAGAGAATGTTTTGATGGCAGCATCTAATATTTCCTGACGGGTTTCTTCAGCCTGTTGTTTAGTTTTTCGTGCCATTGTGACCCGTTTCTATCGAAAGCTGATTTACATACATTCGTGTATGTTTGTACTATAGCACAGTGATAAATCATATTGTTTACCATTTTTCTTATTTTTGTTTTGAACTCATATTGATTAATTGAGGTTAACTTATGCGAAAAAACAGAGGGGTGTTACCTCTGGCTCTGTTAGTTCTTTCAGGTGGCTTGGCTCTATCCGGTTGTAACGATGAACAACAAGGTGGCGGAGAACGCCCGGCGCCTGAAGTAGGAATTGTTACGCTTAAAGCCGAACCTCTGACGCTCAAAACCGAGTTACCAGGCCGAACATCCGCATTTCGTGTTGCCGAGGTTCGCCCTCAGGTTAGTGGCATCATATTGAAGCGCAACTATAAAGAAGGTAGCGACGTAGAAGCAGGGACATCTTTATACCAAATTGACCCGGCACCATTCCAAGCAACCTATGACAGCGCAAAAGCGGAGCTAGCAAAAGCACAAGCTAATGCGAATCTGGCTGCATTAACGGTGAAGCGTTATAAACCATTGTTAGGGACTAATTACATTAGTCGTCAGGAATACGACCAAGCAACGTCAACCTATGCGCAAGCACTCGCTGCCGTCAAAGCGGCTGAAGCGGCGGTTGAAACTGCACGTATCAACCTGAATTATACCAAAGTGACTGCACCGATTAGCGGCCGTACTGGCAAATCGAATGTGACTGAAGGGGCTTTAGTATCAACAGGGCAAACCACTGAATTAATGCGTGTTCAGCAACTTGATCCTATCTATGTTGACGTAACACAATCAAGTGACGATTTCTTACGCCTCAAAAATGAGATAGCGAAAGGCGCTGTACAGCGGGAATCAGGAAAAGCACCTGTCAGCTTGATCAACAACAACGGTCAAGAATACGCACAAAAAGGTGTTCTGGAATTCTCTGATGTCACTGTTGATGAAACAACAGGGTCTATCACGATGAGAGCCATGTTCCCTAACCCGAACAAAGAATTACTTCCAGGTATGTTTGTTCGTGCTGTATTAGAAGATGGTGTTATTGATAATGCGATTCTAGTTCCGCAACAAGGTTTATCTCGTACGGCTCAAGGAACTTCTCAAGTCATGGTTGTTGACGCTGAGAATAAAGTTGAAGTCAGAAAAGTTAAAGCAGGACAAGCAGTTGGCAACAAATGGCTGGTAACTGAAGGTCTAAAAGCAGGTGATCGTGTCATTGTCATCGGCTTACAAAAAATCAAACCAGGAATTGTTGTGAATCCTAAGGAAGCAAACTTAGAAACGCAATCCATAGACAATCAGGCAAAACCTGAAGAAAAGTCTAAATAAGGGAGCGGCTGATTAATGCCTAAGTTTTTTATAGAAAGACCAATTTTTGCGTGGGTAATTGCTATTATCACCATGCTTGCTGGTCTGTTGGCAATTATCCAGTTACCTGTTTCGCAGTACCCGACCATCGCGCCACCGGCTGTTTCTATTTCAGCTAACTATCCGGGAGCGGATGCTGAGACGGTACAAAATACAGTAACGCAGGTTATCGAACAGAACATGAACGGTATCGATAACTTGGTATATATGTCATCGAGCAGTGATTCATCAGGTTCTGCTAGCATTACGCTGACATTTGAAGCAGGAACTGATGGTGATATCGCGCAAGTACAAGTGCAAAACAAATTGCAACTGGCGATGCCATTGTTGCCACAAGAAGTTCAGCAACAAGGTATTAGTGTCGATAAATCAACTAGTTCATTCTTAATGGTTGCGGGTTTCGTTTCTAACGATGGCTCAATGGGGCAATATGATATTGCCGACTATGTAGGGTCAAATATTAAAGACCCACTTAGCCGAGTTAACGGTGTAGGTGAAACTCAACTGTTCGGTACCCAATATGCAATGCGTATTTGGCTAAAACCAGAGCAACTTGTTAAGTACAACATGACCACCACAGATGTCATTAATGCGATCAAGGTTCAAAATAACCAAGTCGCAGCAGGACAACTCGGTGGTTCACCATCTGTAGCAAATCAGCGTTTAAACGTTTCTATCATTGCGCAGACACGGTTAAATAGCCCTGAAGAATTTAGCAATATTTTATTACGTGTAAACCAAGATGGTTCACAAGTACGTATTAAGGATGTTGCTGAGGTCCAATTAGGTGCTGAAAACTATAGTACGATTGCCCGCTTTAATGGTAAGCCAGCAGCAGGTATCGGTATTAAACTGGCAACGGGAGCGAACGCATTAGATACGTCTAATAACGTTCGTGCCGCGCTTGAGGAAATGAAACCTTTCTTCCCTCAAGGGTTAGAGATTGTTTATCCATACGATACAACCCCATTCGTTAAAATTTCAATTAACGAAGTGGTTAAAACGTTAGTAGAAGCAATCATGCTGGTTGTTGTTGTAATGTATTTGTTCCTACAAAACATCCGTGCAACACTGATACCAACGATTGCAGTACCTGTCGTATTGTTAGGTACCTTTGCTATCTTGTCGGCATTTGGTTATTCCATAAACACGTTGACCATGTTTGCGATGGTACTCGCCATCGGGCTTCTCGTCGATGACGCCATCGTTGTTGTTGAGAACGTTGAGCGTGTTATGCAAGAAGAAGGCTTATCACCAAAAGAAGCGACCAAAAAATCAATGGGTCAAATCCAAGGTGCGTTAGTCGGTATTGCAATGGTGCTGTCTGCGGTATTTATCCCTATGGCCTTCTTTGGGGGTTCTACAGGGGCAATTTACCGTCAGTTCTCAATTACCATTGTATCCTCCATGATCTTATCAGTACTGGTTGCGATGATCTTAACGCCAGCACTGTGCGCCACCATGTTGAAGCCAATTGAAAAAGGCAGCCATGGTAGCCAGAAAGGGTTCTTTGGGTGGTTTAACCGTACATTTGAAAAACAAGCACACCACTACACCGACAGTGTAAGCCGTATGCTTAACGGTACTGGTCGTTATCTCGTCATTTACCTGCTGTTAGTGGTTGGTATGGCGTTCATGTTCGTTCGCTTACCGTCTTCCTTCTTACCGGCGGAAGACCAGGGGGTATTCTTGTCAATGATCCAATTACCACCGGGATCAACGCAAGAACAAACCCAAGCGGTACTAGATGAAGTGAATAACTACTACCATACCGAAGAAGCTAAAAACGTTGAATCGGTCTTTACCGTTGGGGGCTTTAGCTTCGCAGGTCAAGGACAAAATATGGGTCTTGCCTTCGTCGTTCTGAAAAATTGGAGCGAACGTAAAGGCGATGAAAACCACGTTGATGCGATTGTACAGCGTGCGAATATCGCACTATCAAAAAAACAAGAAGCATTGATTTACGCCTTTAACCTACCCGCAATTGTTGAGTTAGGTACCGCAGACGGGTTTGACTTTGAGTTAGTTGATAAAGGTAACTTGGGGCATGATAAACTAATGCAAGCCCGTAACCAGTTGCTTGGATTGGCGGCTCAGCACCCAGAAATGCTTCAAGGTGTTCGCCCAAATGGTCAGGATGATACCTCGCAATACCGTATTTATATTGACCAACAAAAAGCACAGGCTCAAGGTGTCGCTATCAGTGATATCAACGCAACATTGAGTTCTATGTTTGGTGGAAGCTACGTGAATGACTTTATCGACCGTGGTCGTGTGAAGAAAGTTTACGTACAAGGTGACGCAGAAAGCCGTATGTTACCTTCTGACATCAGTAACCTGTATGTTCGTAATAACCAAGGTAAAATGGTTCCGTTCTCTGCATTTATGGACGAATCCAAAGATCCTTGGAAGTATGGTTCACCACGTTTAGAACGTTATAACGGTGTCCCTGCGATGAATATTCAAGGCCAAGCAGCTCCGGGACAAAGTACGGGTGATGCGATGCTGTTAATGGAAAAACTCACCACTGAAAACCTGCCTGAAGGAATTGGTTACGAGTGGACGGGTATGTCTTATCAAGAACGTTTAGCAGGTAACCAAGCCCCTGCACTGTATGCGATTTCTTTGATAGTGGTATTCCTGTGTCTGGCTGCTCTATATGAAAGCTGGTCTGTTCCATTCTCAGTTATGTTAGTGGTTCCATTAGGTATTATTGGTGCGTTATTGTTCACCAGTGTTCGTGGTTTAGACAACGACGTTTACTTTAAAGTGGGCCTCTTAACCACCATTGGGCTATCGGCGAAAAACGCAATATTGATTGTTGAATTCGCCAAAGACTTGATGGAAAAAGAAGGCAAAGGGTTAGTCGAAGCAACACTGAATGCAGTTAAAATGCGTTTACGACCAATTCTGATGACATCTCTAGCATTTATGTTAGGTGTTATCCCACTGGTATTTAGTAATGGTGCAGGTTCTGCATCCCAGAACTCAGTAGGTACTGGTGTTCTTGGGGGTATGTTCGCAGCAACCTCGCTGGCTATCTTCTTCGTTCCTGTATTCTTCGTGGTGATCCGTCGCCGTTTCTCGAAGAAATCAGAGGACATTGAACACAGTCACCCACCAACAGCTCAATAAACGCTGATGAATGACAAAAAGAGCCACTAAATGTGGCTCTTTTTTTATCTAAATGCTGATTCCTATAATGCGCTCTAATACATCATCCCAGTGGACAAAAATAAAAAATCAAGCCAAATTAATTTGGCTTGATAAGCCAATTGGCATAAGTTCAGTTCGTTCATTTTTTCCGTCTAGCATAATATCTACATTTAATTGTTCTATGTGACGCATAAAATTTATTCTGTCCGTTAATAAATCTATAATATCGGTAGAGTCTGACTGTCGTTTTGCTCTTTCATTAAAATATGTCGATAAATACATTAATCCGTAATTTTCCTTTAGCTTGTTAACTAGATTATCGAGTACTATATAATCATGCTCCTGCGCTATTTTAATCATCAAGTGGCGATAAGACTCAGATTTTGAACCATAGACTTCACGTAATATTAACGATGTGTCATTATGGATATCTGTAATAATGAGATCATTACCTTGCCGGTTAATGAACATCTTTCTCCAATTGTCAACTGACGGTATAATAATATCATCTACAGCATTATCTTTTGCGTTATTATCAATAATAATGGCACGATAAGCTTTCCAAGCATCTACACTAAATTCATATGTATCCCCCCCTTCTCCACCACTTAATATTAATGTATCAACATGAGCTATTTTAGATGGATTAATGATATCTGCCTCATGCGTTCCTTTAATTACAAATGAAGCGCCTATCTTGTTCGATTCTTTTGTTCCATTGTCAGGCTGATAAAGTATTTCGTTCTTATCCGTTAGCATCATGAAGCCATTATCAATTTTCTTAATATTTTTAAATACTAACTCTGGGTATATTTTAATGCTATCAGCTATATTATTATTTGAACTCATATAGGTATTAATAACACCGAATGAATGTCGCATAGTATCAATATTAACAACTTGCTGACTATATAATTTACCGGTATTTCTATCAAATATAAACCCGTTTTGATTATCTGAATCAAATCCTAAAAATTGTAGCTCATGTTCTGATAACAAAGAGTGAGCAATAATAAATTTGCGATCAAAGTACCATGCAGGAATGATACTCTCATCTGAGCGCCTTAATCCCAATAAAGCAATTGCCTGTTTTGTTCCATTATAGTTGTCGTCAAGCTTTGATAACCAATTAGATGAATCTAATGTTTTTAACCAATGCTCATTAAATGCGACTATATCTATACTACCATCCGCATTAACTTGCTGTATCTTTCCTGACTTTCTTATAACAATAATATTTCCATTCCAATTAAAAACAGTGTTTATTTGTGTAATCGGGATTGAGTGTCCGTATATTTCTTGTGTGATAACCTTTGTTGTTGGATTGTTGATATCAAATACATCTTGCCCCAAGCCTTCTTGACGATATAATCTATCTTTTTCTTTACTATAGAAAAAGAACACTTCCGTTTCACTGTCGTCAATTAAACTACCAACAAGTGTTAAATCAGCAGGGTTTTCAACAACCTTTGTATATTTATTTACACCAAGGTTAACCTTAATTAAAGTATTTGTGTCACGACGTAGCCAATAACGACGATTGATACCATTTTCATCTTTACCATCAATAGTTACTATCTTTGCAAGATTTAACGTAGAAAAATCTAACTTATCAGATTCTACTTCGCTAAGATTTTGACTGTAACGATCATTAGGTACATTATAATACATTTTTAAAATATGGTATCCCGAACTATTTATTTTTGTTGGTGAATTCGCTAAATATTCTAACAGCTTACTACTATTAAAAATATTAACGAGTTCAGATTTTTTTCCATCTATTTTATATTTAGTGAAAATTTCGTCATTATTATCATGATGAGTTAAACTAAAATAAATATTTTCATGCTCCCTCCATAGCTTATGTACTTTAAACGGTGATGATTTCTCATCAGCTAAATAATAATTATTATCGAGTTGACCACCATTATTAATATTGCTCCGCCAAATAATATTTTCTTCCTGAGAAAAGAAATAGGCATACTCTGCATCAATAGTTCCGAGTGTAGGCGAATGATAGATTTTATTTATTGAATTAGTAAAAAGCATTCTTTTTGTTGCGACCTCATAAAAAGCTCTCCCAACATTTTTCTTACCATATATATAATCATCAACTACAATAAAGTTACCGTGCAATTGGTGTTTATCAGCCAATTCATTTAGGTGCTGTTCAATTGACTGGCCTTTATTACTCCACTGTCGACCATCCTCTCTGATAACTTGAATGAGTTTATTTTTAAAATCTACCTCACGAACTTCATGCTCTGAATTAACTAAAATAACTTGATCAGATAAGGCACTTGGATCAATATTTATATTTAAACTGCCAATTCTTAGATAACCATCATTAACTTCTACTGTAGGATCACCGCCATCAATCAAACTTGTATCAATAACCCATTTTGAATTATGCTTAAAATTTGAATCATTTATTAATGTAATATTAACACCATGGTTAATACTAATAATATATTCACCACCCGCTCCGCTAAGGTTATAAGATAGTTTCCCATACCATTCACTGGATATTTTAGGCACGGCAATATGTGCTTTATTTATGGGTAAAATAATATTTGTTTTGGTACTGACATATTCATGATAAATTCTAGTTATAATATACTCACCAGGAAAAGAATAAAAATCATAATCAAATTTATCTGTTTCTTCTAATCTCCGCAAAACATTAAAACCATAATCATAACGAGTCAATGCACCTGGAAATAGATTAAAAGAATAATTAATATATGACTTTGGCACCCCTGGTAAAATAACGGTATCTGTCTCTTGAAATGGAATGTCATGCTTGCTCTGATAACCAAGTCCTTCTCGAATATTAATGGCTTGTTTTTTATCAACCACCGAATAGGGAAGATACGCTGCCCAAGCAATATAATCTTTGCGCCCACTACCATTTCCACTGCGATGGGGCTGTGTACGGTAGAGATACTGGCTATCAAAGTTAATTTTTTTTGAGCGTAAGTCAATACGATCAAATACAGCCAAAGGACGTGGAACTAAGATCCGTTTACCACTTTTATTATCTATTTGATAATCAAATCCATTCCCACTATACGCATCATCTAAATGTTGGAAGTAGACCCCAACTTCTTTCGCATGCTCGCCAATTTCAGCATATGCACGTGCTAGTCCCACAATTCCAATTCCGAGGCCACCAACAATCACACCCACACCACCAAATACAGCAGCTGCCTCTGTAGCTCCGACAATACCTGCACCAATTGTTGCACCACTTAATAGTAAACTTGCTGAATCGAATGCCAGCTGAGTTCCAAATACAGCCTTTTGTGGATCATTTTCTGCATGTGTTAATTCATAAATATCAAACCCAACCATTGCGCCTTGAAAAACAGTACCGATCCCTTCATTAGCTACCCGGGCAAATGATGATGAAAAAGTCTTCATCGCAGAGTGGGTAATTCCCGCCTCCTCACACCAAAGCGTTTTAACTAACTTTACAACCTTTGTCACATCATTTACTGCACCATGCGCCATCATACTATAAGTGACATAAGCATGAATTTTTAATGCTTCCGCTAAATTTGATGACATGCCACTGCTTATGTTTTGTCTATTTTTATTCGCAGCCCACTGAATTAATGCGTGAACGGCCATTCCCATGTTCATTCCATCAACATGTTCCGCATTACCTATGCCACCTCGGCGCCGTAATTCAGAATGGTGAAATTCGTAGCTTTGTTCAAATGTATTTATATTTTCATTAAAGTACTCTTTAAATTCCATCAAAGTACTATCTGTTGTTTCAATCCAGCGCTCTCGAAATGCGATGTCTTTATTAATAAATTGAATGCGGTATTTTCCCTCCTCAGTCATTTCTATACTAGAAAAATTAGGTAACCATGTTTCATCTAATTGATACTGTTCAGATATCTCATTAAATACTCTCTCAATTTTGTCCCCCCATCGTTCAGCGGTCAAAATTGTTAACGATGCTTTTATATTTAACTCTTTAGTGATTCGTATTTGATTTTCAATAAATTTAATCGTATTTTTACGCCTTTCAGCAACAAGATTCAAATCATCTGTATTAGATAAATCTGATACGACTAATCCCCCGCCCACTGCCACATTTCTCATCCCGTCAACATCAATAGAAATTAATTCAAAAATAGGTTTCGAATCAGAGCCTAAAGCAACATATAATTTAGCCATTTTTTTATTTATCATAAACTTATTTAGAGCTGAAAAAAGTTTATGACTACTTTCAAATGTGAATATACCGAAATTAGGATCGTAAAAATAATAGGTTACACTATCTTCATATACAATTTTCCCCAACATCATCGCATGCTTCTGGCTATTTAAGGCATACATTTTCGTTGCATTCCCCTCAGTTAATCTAGCCTCAATAGCATTTAAATCTAGGTTACCTTGAGAACTCGAAGACTGTACCGCTTCAATATTTGAATGAAGCCTTATTAATGATTTTTTTAATAGAATTGAGCTGTTATCTGTTGGTGATGCGGCAGCTAAAAAGAGTTTGTCGAGTAGTACATTACTACCATTTGGCCCATTCTCCTCTAATGCAACAGCCATAGCTCTAACAAGCGGATAACAGCGACCATCTGACATATCTCCCATTAAAGGTAAATAAAAATCTTGGGGGGATAGCCTAGAATTTATACTGCCCTCTCTCTTAAATAATTCATTTATTTCCCTCGTATTTTCTAAAATTTGATGACGACCTTCGTTATCTATCGTATTTTGAATATGCCTATACAATGCGCCACGTTCTGTCACACTCAATTCAGGATTTAAATATAGAGCCATCATCTCTGATGAAGTCATTTCTTGATTAAAGCCTCGAATATCAGTTTTATTATAGTTATCATAACCTTCATTAAATTTATCATTAGCAATATTACGATCTCGCATCACCGCCAATTTATATTCTTTATTTAGCGCTATATTCGTAACACCGTTACCAAGTTCTTCATTTACGACTTGAACAACAGAGTCAATTCCAGTCTTATTTTTTATTTGTAGCCATAACCAGCTTCTTTCTACAGATAATGACTCAGTTAATATCGATAAATGTTTTTGAGAATAGTAATTTTTAATAATTTTTTTTATTTCCAGAATTGATATTAATTTATCGATCCTTATATTTTCGTCATTACTTCGTATTGACTTACTCTTTAGATTGTTTAATTCAACTTTAAAATCATCAATTTGTTTAATTAATTGATTGATTTTATCATAAATTTTCTTTTTAACCTTGCCATTTAAATCAACCCATGATTTTATTGCTGAGTTCTCCAGCGAAAACCCCCCATCAATATATTCACCTTCTGAAACCTGGTCCGTATTTATACCAAATTCCTTTGCTATTTCTTTTAATTTATTTTGTGATGCATGGCGATATCGATTGAATTTTTCTAATTGTTTCTCGGAAAATTGATTATCAACATAATAACCTATCATAGAACTTTCGTTGTTACGTAGCTTAGGAATAGGTGTTCCATTGATCAATTCATATTCTTGCTTTTGTAATAATAACCGCCAATGGCCATCCTTAAAATACATATACGCCATCGCAAGGCCTTTATCAGAGCCTGGAACTTGGTAGTCCATATAATCAAATGCCATTACAACATTATCATACAATATAGAACTATTCACACGGCCATCATGATAAACACGATAGGTTGTTTCATTCAGCTTAGTAACAATAACGGAGCACCCTGTTAAAGAGCCCGTGAATAAAAAACTATCCTCAGCAGCCTGAATAGGTATATCAACATAAGCAGGCGTTGCACTGGACTGATTAGCCCCGTTATAACCTAAAAAATAAGCATGGAATGCTAATGAAGGCGAGATGCTTGAAGGCTCATATCTATATTCAACCGCATAACTATTCGGACCAATTTTAACTAAGTGTGCACGTCCATAAGGTGGTATTTTACCCATTGTTGTCATGCTATCCCCACTAATCGCATGCAAGCGGGTAAACGATAATGTGTCTGCAAGAAAGTTCTTAACATCAGGACTTGCTGGACTATTTTTAAGTGGCATACTGCCAAATAATCCAGATTTTAAACGACTATCACGCAGTACTTGTGCAACTAAATTAGAGTTAACTGTATCATAGCCCATCTCTTGCACTGTTCTCAGTAAAATTTGTTTTATTTGGCGAATTATTAATAATGATTCTGTATTAATAATTAGAAAATTATTATTTTTTTTAATTTCATCCATTTTATAAATGGAATTTTTTAATAAACAACTATTATTAAACATATAATTAAATCCTTTTATTTACCTATGTTATATAAGAGCATCTCCACATATCAAGAATTACATTTTATAAAAAATAATTCCATTAACAATCATTAAACAAATAATAAAATAAATATAATAGCTATCATTATCTTTTACAGGGATTATATAAGCAATAAGAATACAACTTTCTAAACTTAATATCTTAGCCGATAGAACTGGGGGAAAATACCAAGCTATTAGGCCGGTTCATTTCATTTGAGAGCTATCAATATCAGTGTCAAGACAGTTTTCTTTAGCTTCAAAATACCATTGATATCAAGGTGCTGGTACAAACAATGAATTTTTCATTACGTGGCGACGGTTATTTTGTAATATGTAGCACAGATAAAATACAGATAGGGGAAAATCAATTTAGTGATATTTCTAGTTTATTCTCAATAGCCTATTAGATTTACTACCAAACATAATATGTTAGGTATCAGTCTGATACCGGTCATTAGACTAGCATTTTTTATTTGGTAATCTTTGTAATCTACGCCATCACTACATTATCAAAAGGAATCGAACTATTAATTCTCCCATCATGATAGACCCGATAAGTTGTTTCATTTAGTTCAGTAACGATCACAAAACTATCAGAAAGTGTACGTGTAAATAAAAATTTTGCTTTAGATGAGTACTTGGGTATATCGATATAAACGAGCGATTTTTTACCTGATGATTGCCGTTATATCCTAGTAAAACGAATTGAACATCAACTTTATTATAAATTGTAGGAATGTGACTTAAATGATTTAATATCTACACTTGCAACTCTATTTGTTACACTTACCCAACTAATCGTTGTTGATTTTAATTTTGCATCATTAAAATTTAAAATAATTATTTTTATAGCATCCATGTTAAATTTTAATATACTAATGAAAAATAAAATAGATTATATTTAATTACACCTATTAGGGTTATTATTACAAGGAAACGTAATGAATAAAAAAATGCAATTTATCTTTCTAACAAACTCTTTTTTATCATGTTTGAGTTTTTCTTCCTTTTCTCAAGCCGATGTATCTAAAGCAAAATTAATTAATATCGAAGCTCCTCTAAAAAATCATATTTCATTTAACTCTTTTGAGAGTTTATCTTCTAATGATCATGGCCTCATTTTTAATAATGATATTAATGATAATAATCAACTTGCAAACAAAGCTGCAAAACTAATATTGGCTGAAGTGACAGGAACAGAAGAAAGTAAAATTAAAGGTGTCCTCGGTATTAAAGGACAAGCCGCGAACCTAATTATTGCTAATCCCAATGGGATCTCATGGGCTGATGGCTCCATAAGTAATATTAATAGCTTATCTTTAATTGCAGGTAAGTTAGAAAAACAATATGTTAAAAATAAAGAAACGAAGCAGCTTGAAGCAAAAGCACTAGATGAATACAGTCAATTGAAATTCTCAGTTAGCCCCGCAAGCCAAATCAACATCAGCCAACAGCATGCCAGCCCGTTACAGCTTTCTAAACTGAATGTGTTCGCCGATCGAATAAAACTACAAAATGCACTAAATATTACGGCTGCGGTTCAAAATTATCTGAGTACATCCGGAAGTGCTTCAATTTCCCCACGAGAAGCAGTCATTCACTCAGGCTCTAAATTTAAAACGGATACACCTTATAGCCAAGGCAGCCACCTAGAACTGGGAGAAAATACCAAGCTATTAGGCCGGCTTATTTCATTTGAAAGCCATCAATATCAGTGTAAAGACAGCTTCCTTTGTCCTCAAAATACAATTGATATCAAAGGTTTGATACAAACAATGAATTTTTCATTACGTGGCGACAGTGATTTTGTAATGCACGGCACAGGTAAAATACAAATAGGGAAAAATCAGCAAGTGCTTGTCGCACAGTAATGAAAAACGGGCTCATTTTTAATGAGCCCGTAGGTCGTTGGGAAAGTGAAATAAAAATGTGTTTCTCTCACTTTATACTTTTAGCTAAAATCAATTTAGTGATTTTTCTTGTTTGCTTTATAGCCAAAAGAACCAAGCAAATAGAGAGATAACAATAATACATGCTACGTTCAGAACTGCACCGACCCGTACCATTTCAATTTGCCTGATATAACCAGAACCAAATACAATCGCATTTGGCGGAGTCGCAACAGGCAACATAAACGCACAAGAGGCACCAATACCAATAATCATAGTTAATACAATAACTGGCATACCTAATGCTTCCGCAACAGTAGCAAAAATAGGAACTAACAGGGCGGCACTTGCAGTATTACTCGTAAATTCAGTCAGGATGATAATAAAGGTTGTCACCGCTAAGATAATCACAAACCAATGACTTGTCCCAAATGTCATCTGCATCCAGTCAGCCATAATTTTACTAGCGCCTGAAGAACTTAAAATTGCACTGAGAGTCAACCCCCCACCGAACAGCATCAATACGCCCCACTCGGTATTTTTTTGGATTTGTGACCAACTAGCAACCCCTGTTATACCAATCAAAATTGCAGCAATCATAGCAATAATGGTGTCGAGATCCTTCACACCACCAAGTGCTTCACTAATAAATGTACTGGTGATCCAACAAACTACCGCAAATAGGAAGATCCCCATTGCTGTAATACGTTTGCCATTCCATTTAACATGCTCTAATTCAATTTCAAAGCGGTGTTTCAGATTTGGGCGTAACATCATGTACATCAATACAAACATCATCGGTAGTAAAACTACCATGATTGGAATGCCGTATTTCATCCACGATAAGAAATCTAAACCTAATGCAGCAGCGGCAATTGCGTTTGGTGGGCTACCCACAATAGTTCCTAGACCACCAATACTGGCACTATAAGCAACACCTAATAAAACAAACACAAACGTATTACGTTCATGACGTACATCGAGATTAGATAAAATACCTAATACAAGGGGTAACATCATTGCAGCAGTTGCTGTGTTACTAATCCACATTGATAGCAGCGCGGTAACACCAAACAACAGTAATACTGCGACTGATAAACGACCACGTGCAGCCATTAGTAAGCGGTTAGCAATTAGACGGTCTAAGCCTTGAATATGCAAAGCCGTCGCTAAAGCAAAGCCACCGAAGAATAGGAAAATAATTGGGTTTGCGAATGATTTAAGCGCTTCCCCAGTATTCATTAATCCAAGCCCAACCGCTAAGATAGGAATACAAAGTGCAGTAATAGTGACATGGATAGCTTCAGTTAGCCAAAGCACACCAATGAAAACCATCATTGCAAGGCCTGCATTTGCCTTGTCATCAAAAGGCAAATATTTTAAAAGTAAGATCAGTAGAACAATATCAACCGCTAAAATGATCCAACCCCGTTTATTGGATGGGGTCGGGCTGACCGCTGGTTGTAGGGATTCGGAAGCGTCCATGTAAACTCCATTAGCTCGGAAGCAAATTATTTTCGAGTATTATTGTTAATATTTTTTTGCAAGAGCTGGAATATAAAGTTAATTGTATGAAATTAAAATGTGGAGGAACTAAAAGTGCGATCTACACCGTATAATTTCATCGTTTTTCATGTAAACTCCAAAAAACCTACCCATTCACTCGTAAAAATCGAAGAATTAAATACTAAAATAGCTACTATAAATTAGCATATTATTTCTAAAGAGACGTATATCAATCAACTATCTAATTGATTGATTTTAAATTGATTATTAAATATAAAGTGAGTCAATAAAAGGCTGATCAATCATTAAGCTTACTAAAAATCCAATCAAATTTATTATGATACATTAGAGATAATCATAAATTACTGGGAATATATAGTAAAAATGGCTTCCTCAGCAAAGGTTTCAGTCGAAAAAAAAGGAAGCCATCGGCTTCCTTTCGTATAAATTGGTTAACGAACTAAAATTACGCTTGGCCTTTAACTTCTTTTAAGCCATTGAATGGTGCATTTTTACCTAATGCTTCTTCAATACGAATCAGTTGGTTATATTTAGCAACACGGTCAGAACGGCTCATTGAACCCGTTTTGATTTGGCCTGCAGCTGTACCGACTGCTAAATCTGCGATAGTTGCATCTTCAGTTTCGCCTGAACGGTGAGAGATAACAGCTGTATAGCCTGCATCTTTCGCCATTTTAATTGCAGCCAAAGTTTCAGTTAAAGAACCAATTTGGTTGAATTTGATCAGGATAGAGTTAGCAATGCCTTTATCAATACCTTCTTTCAAGATCTTAGTGTTCGTTACAAACAGGTCGTCACCAACCAGTTGGATTTTGTCACCAAGAACTTTAGTTTGGTATGCGAAACCATCCCAGTCAGACTCATTCAGACCATCTTCAATAGATACGATTGGGTACTGTTTAGTCAGTTCTTCTAAATAGTGAGTGAACTCTTGTGAAGTGAAGGTTTTACCTTCGCCTTTCAGCTCATAATTGCCTGTTTCTGCGTTATAGAACTCAGATGCTGCACAGTCCATTGCCAGTGTTACGTCTTTACCTAATACATAACCTGCTTGCTCAACCGCCTCTTTAATTGCTGCTAATGCCGCTGCGTTTGACTCTAAGTTAGGCGCATAACCACCTTCATCACCTACAGCAGTGTTCATACCTTTAGATTTCAGTACTTTTGCTAAGTGATGGAAAATTTCAGAACCCATACGAACAGCTTCTTTCAGCGTTGGTGCGCCAACAGGCTGGATCATGAATTCTTGGATATCAACGTTGTTATCTGCGTGCTCACCACCATTGATGATGTTCATCATAGGTAGAGGCATAGAGTATTGACCGTGAGTACCATTCAGGTCAGAAATGTGCTCATACAGAGGCATACCTTTCGCTGCCGCAGCTGCTTTAGCATTTGCTAAAGATACAGCCAGAATTGCGTTTGCACCAAATTTAGATTTGTTCTCAGTGCCATCGAGATCAATCATGATTTTATCGATGTTAGCTTGGTCTTTAGCATCTTTACCGATCAGCGCTTCTGCGATTGGACCATTAACAGCAGCAACTGCTTTCAGAACACCTTTACCCAGAAAACGTGCTTTATCACCGTCACGCAGTTCCAGAGCTTCACGAGAACCTGTTGACGCACCTGATGGTGCTGCAGCTAAACCAACAAAGCCACCTTCTAAATGAACTTCAGCTTCTACAGTTGGGTTACCACGAGAGTCAATGATTTCACGACCGATCACTTTAACAATTTTGGACATTAGGTTTTCCTCAGTACAAGTTAAATTTTGGGAAGTTGGTGCACCTGCGCCGACTTCCCCATATCTTATTTCAACTCACCTTTCTGGTACTTACCAGCGGCTTTAACAAAACCTGCAAACAACGGATGACCATCTCTTGGTGTAGAGGTGAACTCTGGGTGGAACTGACAAGCCACAAACCATGGATGATTTGGGTTTTCAATAATTTCCACCAGCTTGTTATCTACTGAACGACCTGCAATTTTCAGGCCCGCATCTTCAATGCGTTTCAGCAGTAAGTTGTTCACTTCATAACGGTGGCGGTGACGTTCAATAATGGTTTCTGAACCATACATCTCACGTACAAGGCTACCATTCACTAGGTGGCATGGTTGACTACCAACACGCATTGTTCCACCAAGGTCGCTCTCTTCTGAACGCACTTCAAGGTTACCCTCTTCGTCACGCCATTCTGTAATCAGCGCAACAACTGGGAATTTACAATCCGCTTTAAATTCTGTTGAATTTGCATCTGCCATGTTGGCCACATTACGTGCAAATTCAATCAATGCAACTTGCATACCCAAGCAAATCCCTAAGTAAGGGATCTTGTTTTCACGTGCATATTGAGCAGTCAGAATTTTACCTTCAATACCACGCTCACCAAAACCGCCTGGCACTAAAATAGCATCTAAATCTTTTAGTAACTCAACACCACGCGTTTCGATGTCTTGTGAATCAATCAATTTGATATTCACAGTTAAACGGTTTTTCAATCCACCGTGTTTTAATGCTTCAATTACAGATTTATACGCATCTGGTAACTCAACATATTTACCAACCATTCCAATGGTGACTTCACCAGCAGGATTAGCTTCTTCGTAAATAACTTGTTCCCACTCAGATAAATTAGCTTCTGGCGCATCAATGCGAAAACGGTTACAAATGTACTCATCCAAACCTTGTGATTTTAACAAGGCTGGAATTTTATAAATTGAATCAACGTCTTTGAGAGAAATAACCGCTTTCTCTGGCACATTACAGAACAATGCGATTTTTGCACGTTCATTTGCTGGGATCACTCTGTCTGAGCGACAGATTAACACGTCTGGCTGGATACCAATTGACAGCAATTCTTTCACAGAATGTTGAGTTGGCTTAGTTTTCACTTCACCAGCTGCTGCAAGGTAAGGCACTAATGTTAAGTGCAAATATAAAGTACGCTCACGGCCGACTTCTGCAGCCATTTGACGAATCGCTTCAAGGAATGGCAATGATTCAATATCACCCACTGTACCACCAACTTCAACCAAAACAACGTCATGGCCTTCGCCACCACGGATGATGCGGTCTTTAATTTCATTAGTGATATGAGGGATAACTTGAATTGTAGCGCCTAAGTAGTCGCCACGCCGCTCTTTGCGCAGAACTTCAGAGTAAACACGCCCAGTCGTAAAGTTATTACGACGAGTCATTTTAGTACGGATGAAGCGCTCATAATGACCCAAATCTAAGTCAGTTTCAGCGCCGTCTTCTGTAACGAAAACTTCCCCGTGTTGGGTTGGGCTCATTGTGCCTGGATCTACGTTGATGTAGGGATCCAGTTTCATAATAGTCACATTGAGTCCACGGGCTTCGAGTATAGCCGCCAAAGAGGCTGCGGCAATGCCTTTACCCAGAGAGGATACGACCCCGCCGGTCACAAAAATATAATTAGTTTTCATGCTGAACCTGAAAGTTTAGGTTTAAAAGATGATGGATATAACAGGACGGGAAAACAGTATACCCGAACCTTAATTTCGCTACAAATGTTCTAAGCATAATAAGGCTAAATTTCATCAATACTCTAATATTATCAGCAAGTTAAAAGCGAAAATTATTTATCGCTTCAAAATTAGTCATCTTTGTCTATTTTCATAGATTAACACAGTTCAAATGCAAAAGCTAAATCCTTTCAGCTCATTGTATGGTATAAAAAATGCGATTCTGCACTAACTTTGATTTTGAATAACTATTTACTCTACTTGTCGCTATTTAACACCTCAATATTTCACGTCACCCATTATTTTTGAAGCTTTGTTTGGTGCTATTGAATGAAGTGCTTTTAGAACAAACCAACAACCGCCAGATTTTAAAACAACTAATGGTTTAAACAATTGCAGACAAGGTTCGCATTACAGCTAGGCGGCAAGAGAGGATATCTTCGGGGAGCATACACTAAGTATGTGACCCGAGTAGCCGAACGCAGCCAACAACGCTGTAGTGCGAGGCCCGACGAGAATTGGCTCTATATAGTTCGTGCTACAGCTAGGCGGCAAGAGAGGATATCTTCGGGGAACATACACTAAGTATGTGACCCGAGTAGCCGAACGCAGCCAACAACGCTGTAGTGCGAAATATGACGAGCCATTTTATTCTTGGCTCTTAACCTGCTGCCAAAGCGCCTCCATCTCATTAAGTGTAGCACTTTCTGTCGTTTTACCACTTTCCGCGAGGCTTTTTTCGATTTGGCGAAAACGACCTTCGAATTTGTTACACGCTTTTTGCAACGCTATTTCAGGTTTATAACCTAAATGGCGTGATAAATTCACGGTTGCAAACAATAAGTCGCCAATTTCCTCTTCTAAGCGCGACTGGTCAACAACCGCCTGAGTGGCTTCTTCCATCACTTCTTCAAGTTCTTCATGAACTTTACCAACAACAGGGCCTAGCGTATCCCAGTCAAAACCAACTGACGCACAACGTTTTTGAATTTTATAGGCTTTCATTAGTGCTGGGAGTGAATTTGGAATATCATCTAGCACAGAAAATTGCGATTTTTCAGCTCGCTCTTTGGCTTTTCGTTTTTCCCATCCCTCAATCACTTCTGTGCTACTCAGTGTATTATTTGCATCGAAAATATGAGGGTGGCGATGTTCGAGCTTATCACTAACAGATTGGCAGATATCGCTAAAATCAAAGAGTGATTTTTCATTCGCCATTTGCGCATAGAAAACCACTTGGAATAATAAGTCTCCCAACTCACCTTTTAAGTCGCTAAAATCTTCACGTTCTATCGCATCAAGCACTTCATAAGTTTCTTCAAGCGTATAAGGCGCAATAGTTTTAAATGTTTGTACCTTATCCCATGGGCACCCTGTTTGCGGATCTCGAAGCTGCTTCATAATTGATAATAAACGTTCGATTTGAAGATTTGTCTGACTCATTGTATTAACCTTTAATTTTTTTGTTTCTAGTTGTCCTTTATCCCAAACTTATCAGAGTTGATGAGCAATCGACAAATTTTTCCCAAAAAAATAAATTTTTGCTAACTAACTCATGAAGAAACAGAAGTTGTATAGAAAAGAATAATTAAAAACATGAAGAGAGGGATTTTTAGAATATAAATATACCGATTTTCAAAATAGTTTGAATTGTAGGTAGGCGGCAAGCGAAGATATCTCGGGGAGCATACACAAGTATGTGACCCGAGTAGCTAAGCGCAGCCAACACCCCTACAACTCAAAATATGAAGAAAATCACTGAGAATGACGCTTTGCTTCTATAACATCCGCCAACTGATTCAGCTTAGCTAACACCCGACTCAGCACCTCAATGTTATACAGCTCAATAGTCATATCTATCGTTGCCAGTTGCTGTTTTACATCGCTGCGGCTACTGACACCAAGCACATTGACTTTCTCATTTGCTAATATTGTCGTGATATCACGCAGCAGGCCGCTGCGGTCATTAGCAATAACTCTAACCACAAGAGAATAACCACTCGAGTAGTTTTCTCCCCAAACTGCATCTATTACGCGTTCTGGTGCATGGCTTTGTAGTTCAGCTAATTGTTCACAGTCTGCACTGTGAATGGAAATACCTCTTCCTTTCGTGATAAAACCGACAATTTCATCCCCTGGAATTGGCTGGCAGCAGCGTGCAATATGGTGCATTAGGTTACCAACCCCTTCAACCACCACTCGGCCGCTACTATGAGATGGTGCTCTTGGGAGTGAAGACTTACTTTCTAATGTCTTCATTGCCGCACGGTCTTCTTCTTCGGCAGTGGCTTTGTTAAATTTGCTCTGCAGGAAATTCACTAATTGGTTGATACGGATATCACCGCCGCCAATTCCTGCCAAAACCTCATCCAATGAATGAACATTGTAGCGTGCGATTAGCAGTTTTTCTGCTTCACGAAGGCTAATATCAAGCTGTGATAGTTCGCTATCTAAAATTTGACGCCCTGCAAGGATATTTTTGTCTCTATCTTGTTTACGGAACCAATTTTGGATTTTAGCTCGCCCACGGCTGGTTGTGACATACCCTAAGTTAGGGTTTAACCAGTCGCGGCTTGGATTTGGATGCTTTTGAGTAATAATTTCAATTTGATCGCCCATTTGTAATTGATAGCTAAATGGGACAATACGCCCACCTATTTTTGCACCAATACAACGGTGGCCGACATCACTGTGAATATGATAAGCAAAATCAAGCGGTGTCGAGCCTGCTGGTAAATCCACCACATCCCCTTTTGGGGTAAAGACATACACTCGGTCATCAAACACTTGGCTACGAACTTCATCTAGCATTTCGCCAGAATCTGCCATTTCTTCTTGCCATGCAATCAGCTTACGTAACCATGCAATGCGGTTTTCGTAACTACTGCCTTTACCAATGCCAGTCGCGCCTTCTTTGTATTTCCAATGGGCCGCAACTCCCAGCTCTGCATCTTCATGCATTTGGCGGGTACGAATTTGAATTTCAAGCGTTTTGCCGTTTGGCCCTAACACCACTGTATGAATAGATTGATAACCATTAGGTTTCGGGTTCGCCACATAGTCATCAAACTCATCGGGAAGATGGCGAAAATGGGTATGTACAATCCCTAACGCGGCATAACAATCCTGCAAGCGTTCAACAACAATACGCACCGCTCGCACATCAAACAGTTCATCAAATGCCAATGATTTTTTCTGCATTTTACGCCAAATACTGTAAATATGCTTAGGCCGGCCATAGATATCAGCTTGAATATTCTCTTTTAACATGTACTTACGTAAGGTTGTTACGAAAGTATCTATATACTCTTCACGGTCAATACGACGTTCATGGAGGAGCTTTGCAATTTTCTTATATTCATCGGGATGCAAATAACGAAAACAGAAGTCTTCTAACTCCCATTTTAACTGCCCAATTCCTAGGCGATTTGCTAAAGGTGCATAAATATTTGAGCACTCTTTTGCCGCTAAAACGCGCTCATCTTCAGTGGCATCTTTGACTTCACGTAAATGTGCAATTCGTTCCGCTAGTTTAATGACAACGCAGCGGAAATCTTCCACCATCGACAATAGCATACGGCGAATATTATCGACTTGTGTCGAGCTCGTTTCACTCGATTGCGTGGCTTTGAGTTGACGAATCGCATCCATTTCCAGCACGCCTTTAACGAGTTCGTGAATGGATTGACCAAACTCATCAATAACTTCTTGCTCTTCCAACTTCCCCTCTTCCACTAAAGGAAAAAGTAAAGCTGCTTGTAAGCTGCCGATATCCATACTTAATGTCGATAGGATTTCGGTCATTTCAATACCGCGCCACAGTAACAGAGGGGCGATTTCTTGTCCGGCTAGTTTATCGTGACAATATTGCCAGGTATGGATGAGCTTTTCTTCTGATTGTTTATTGCTCAATCCCAGACCGTTAACCCACTTTTCTGGGGCAAACTCACCTGCTGGGGTAAGATGCGCACTTCTTACTGCAACCATATATTCTCCCTACCTATTAAACCTCTGGGCGACGGATAAATAACGCCATTGACTCTAAATGGCTAGTATGCGGAAACATGTCTAGCATCCGCAACTGTAATAACTGATAGCCCCCATCAAGTAAAACTTTGCTATCTCTTGCCAATGTTGTGGGGTTACATGAAACATAGACAATTTTTTCTGGCATCAGTTTAATTAAATGTTCCATAACACCAGCGGCTCCAGCTCTAGCGGGGTCTAATAATACTTTATTAAAGCCATGAGCCGCCCAAGGTTGTGTGTGTATCTGGGCTTCTAAGTTTTCATTATAGAATGTCGCATTACAAATAGTATTGAGCTGTGCGTTATTTCGTGCCTGTTTGACTAAATTTTCCACACCTTCAACACCCACAACGGATTTCACTAACCGTGCGATAGGTAATGTAAAGTTACCCATCCCACAAAAAAGGTCTAATACCCTATCTTCACTGTTTAGATCTAACCATGCTAAAGCTTGTTCTACCATCAACTGGTTAACTTGCCCGTTCACTTGAATAAAATTTAATGGGTTAAATTTTAGTATTTCCCCAGCAACTTGATACTCAGGTTGTGGCGAATTTGGTGACAGAGCTTGTAAGTTTTCATCATTACCCGCTAACCAGATAGACACTCCGTGCTGATTTTCAAAATTGCTTAACTTTTGAGTATCTGATAACGAAAAAGGTGTTAAGTAACGAATCAATACAATTTTGCTATTGTCTGCGTGAATAAGCTCTACGTGGCCCAATTTCGCTTTATTACTGAGCTGGTTAATGCATTCAGAAAGTGGTTTTAATAAGATATCCAAATCAGGAGATAATATAGGGCAATTTTTTATATCAACTAATGTGTTAGATTGAGATTGACGAAACCCCATAACGACATTTTTACTTTTAGGCTGATATTGTAGCCCCAACCGAGCTCGGCGACGGTAGCCATATGACTCACCATAAATCACCTCGGCACAGGATATATCTTGCAATGTTTCGCGTCGCATCAGATAAGCTAAAGCATGAGCTTTACTTTCTCTTTGTAGTGCAATGTCAACATGTTGCTGTTGACATCCCCCACATTGGTTAAAATAACGGCACCGTGGCTTTACTCTTTGAGGGCTCGTGCTCAAACGTTTAATTACCTTCCCTTTAGCAAACTGCCGTTTCTCTTCCGTCAATTCAATTTGGGCTTCTTCTTCAGGCAATAAACCTGTTACAAAAATGGTTTTTCCTTCGATACGAGCAACACCTTGCCCTGCGGCATCAAGGCTATCAGCTACAACCGTGATCTGGCGGCGTGGAGTGGTACGGCGATTAGGAGAGTAAAATTGAGCCATAAAATAGTCACTACAGAATATTAAGTTATAAAAATCATGATTGCCGAGTTTTCAATTTTAATGCGTTGTTTTTTTTCGCTAATTAATCAAGGAAAACGAGCAGGCTATTATACCTGCTTTCCTATCATTTGATTGACTACTTTTCTATTTTTATTAAGCTATTCAGTTATTATATCAATTGCTAACCATAAATTTACGATATTCTTCATAGGCATAGTGGTCTGTCATACCGCTAATATAGTCTTGAATCAAACGAGCTCGATAATAAAACTCAAGGATAGATTTATCTGCTTCATTCGTTGCAGAAATTTTCTCAAGTGCTTCCGTGTAAGATAAGCGATGCTTATTAGATAATTTATGGAATAACCTCGTTTCAATGAAAAAATGCTTGTGGTAATTTTTGTCCACGAGGTCAGCAAAATCGCTTCTATCCATCATCAGTAGTGGACTATAAAAATCTAATAATCCACTGATAATTCGATAGCCTTGTAGTTCTAACTCTTCAACTTCATGGTGGTTAAATACATGTTTAAAAGCCACTGTTTTCAGTACTTTTAATAGCCTATGCTCTGGACTTTTATCTTCTAACAAAGCACTGTTAAAAGTGCCGTTATAAATTTCGGGTAGATTCTTAATGAATTGTTGTGCGCTATAATGAGACAATTTTCCTGTGATATTTACGCGCAAATACATAAAGAATTGATCTTGCTGAATACGCCTTGTGTGGTTGTCACTGATATTATTGAAAGCTCGCATAATGGTTTGATCGAATAAATCATTTTGTTCAATATCTCCCCACTCTGCTTTTAAATACTCAATCAACTGCTCAACAGTAAAAATGCCTTTTTCCGCAGCGTCATCCAAATCAGCAATGCAATATGAAATATCATCAGCCGCTTCCATAATATAGGACAGCGGGAAACGGCAATATTTTTCCATATCGAGCTTTTTGGTTAGCTCACTGACAAAGTCCACCTCTGACCAATAATAGCCTGGTTTTTTCATCAAATAATCAAACTCAGGGGGAATTGGCTCCAAATCATAAGCTCCACGCGTATATTTTAAGATAGAGCCAACTTGCGCATAAGTTAAGTTTAGTTTGAGTAAGCGATGCGCCATACGTAACCCTTGCGCATTACCTTCAAATGAGCATAAATCCTGTTTTAATTGACGGCGGAATAAATCTTGCTTTTCATTTCCAGTTAACTGTAATGCAGGTATTTTGCATGGATCAGGGGAATTCGGAGTAAATAAGTAACTAGGCGATAGTAATTTAGTAAACCACCGTTGAATTGCTGCCTCACCAAAATGCCCAAATGGTGGATTGCCAATATCATGCATTAAGCAGGCCATTTCGACTAAGCTCTCAAAAGCATCACACCGTTCATCTAGCCCATAAGGTTCAAGCAATTTTTTCTTTTTTAGTTCGCCTAAAACCGTTTTACTGATGTAACGGCCAACCTGCTGTACTTCTAGTGAGTGAGTTAAGCGACTGCGAACTGCTGCATTTTGCTCTAAGGGAAAAACTTGCGTTTTTTGTTGCAAACGGCGAATGGCAGCTGAATTAATGATCCTCCCGCGGTCACTTTCGAATAAGCGATTAACCGCATCTTCATCTTTAGGTGAAATTTTTTGGTTTTTCGCACTGCTCATGTAGTTGCGCTGAAAATTTAACTTCTTAACAAAATTAATCTCACCCACTCTGCCACCCTCCCTATCTCGATTGATGCTTCATTATATAGCCTAAATATAGGAAAAAAACTTCACGACTCACCTTTCAATGTTACACTTCGTGCATCTTTGTAATTTCGTTGTCTAAATCCGAGTTGTTGCAATTAAAATTGCGAACCCACTCGAAGAATACAGCAATAACACAATAAAACATTATCGTCCCTAGTCAAAATATTGACACTAATAGTGCAAATTGAGCAGGGAAAAGGAGACAAAATGAAAGTTGGAATAATTGGTGCCATGGAACAAGAAGTGGCGATTTTGCGCTCGCAAATTGAAAACTGCCAAACTATTAACCGCGCTGGCTGTGAGATTTATACAGGTCAAATTAATGGCGTTGACGTTGCGTTATTGAAATCAGGTATTGGTAAAGTCGCTGCCGCAATCGGCACAACATTGTTACTGGAGCATTGCCAACCAGATGTCGTGATTAACACAGGCTCCGCCGGTGGGCTAGACCCTCGTTTAAATGTTGGTGATATCGTGGTTTCTACTGAAGTTCGTTACCATGATGCTGATGTGACAGCATTCGGTTATGAACCTGGCCAAATGGCACAGTGCCCACCCGCTTTCGTCGCGGATACTAAACTGATTGAAGTTGCTGAGCAGTGCATTCAGCTATTGGATATGAACGCTGTTCGTGGTTTAGTTTGTAGCGGCGATGCTTTTATTAATGGTGCTGAACCACTGGCTCGCATCAAAGCGATGTTCCCGCAAGTTGCGGCAGTAGAAATGGAAGCCACCGCGATTGGCCAAGTGTGTCACCAATTTGGTACCCCGTTTGTCGTTGTCCGTGCCATTTCAGATGTGGCTGATAAGGAATCCCACACAAGCTTCGATGAATTCTTACCCGTTGCTGCCCGTCAATCGTCATTAATGATCACTGCAATTTTATCCAAACTCGCTTAATAATTCTCATAAAAAGTATAACTAATTGTTAGTTATACTTTTTTAATGTCACGATGAATTTTGTTATGAAAAGAATAACGCATTATTTCTCTCTTACTATTACCTTATTATGTGGTTTATTGGTGGCTTTTTCGGCACTAGGAGCGGCAAAGCAACGCGTTATCAGCTTATCACCAGCCAATACTGAGCTTGCTTATTCAGCAGGGCTTGGGGATAGCTTAATTGCGGTCAGTGCTTACTCCGATTACCCAGAACAAGCTAAAAAACTAGAGCAAGTCTCTGATTGGCAAGGCTTAAATGTAGAACGTATTATCGCACTAAAACCTGATTTAATCCTCGCATGGCGAGGAGGCAACCCCCAACGCCCTCTTGATCAGCTTGCGAATCTCGGCATTCCAATTATTTATTTTGACCCTCAAACCATTGATGATGTCATTAATTCAGTCACTGAGTTGGCACAATACAGTCCAAACCCAGAGCTTGCACAACAAAATGTGGGAATAATGCGCGCTAAGCTAGCGCCTTATCAAAATACAAAAATTTCTAATAACAAACCTAAGAGAGTGTTCATTCAGCTCGGCTCTCAACCTCTATTTAGCGCTGGTAACCATACGCTGCAAAATGATGTCGTCGAGTTTTGTGGGAGTGAAAATATTTTTGCTAATAGCTCAGTTCAATGGCCACAAGTCAGTCGTGAGCAGGTACTCACTCGCAAACCAGATGTAATAATCATGACGGGCTCAGCAGAACAGGAAAAAGCAGTGAAAGAATTTTGGCACTCCCAGCTCAATATCCCAATAATCCGATTAAATGAAGATTGGTTTCACCGTGCAGGCCCAAGGATTGTGAACGCAACCGAACAACTGTGTGAGCAGTTAAATTCATTATCTAATTAAGAATTAAGAATTAAGAATTAAGAATTAAGAATTAAGAATTAAGAATTAAGAAAATTTTCTAAATAGTTCGAGTTCTGGCAAGGCGGCAAATGAAGGTATCTCGAGGAGCATATATAAGTATGTGACCCGAGTAGCTGAATGAAGCCAACACAGCTACAGGTTGAAGAAGAACTCAATAATTCTCTAAATCATTCGGCCTGTAGCAAGGCGGCAAATGAGCTAGAACCTAGGAGCATACAAAAGTATGTGACTAGGTCTAGTGAATGCAGCCAACACAGCTACAGGTTGAAGGATGACGAGAATTAGACGCTGAAGGACGAACCACACCCACAAGTAGACTTAGCATTCGGATTAGTCACAATAAAACGCGAACCTTCCAAACCTTCGGTATAATCAACACTTCCACCGACTAAATATTGTAAACTCATTGGGTCTACGACAAGAGCAACACCTTGCTTTTCAATTGTCATATCGCCTTCGTTGATTTGGTCATCAAATGTGAAACCATATTGGAAACCGCTGCATCCGCCACCAGTGATATAAACACGCAGACGCAGATTTGGGTTGTCCTCATCAGAGACTAGATCTTTAACTTTAATTGCTGCCGCATCAGTAAATTGCAAAGGCAGAGCTGCATCATCACTCATTTTTTACTCCAAACCGGTGACCGGTAAATTCATGCGTAGGCTAAAACCTACTCAGATCAATTAACCTAATTATCCGCCACTTGACTAAATGGTTCAAGTGTTGTTAAGCAATTAGACACATTGTGCATATCTTCGTATCAATATTTGGTTTAATTGGTGTGGTGCTTTAGAATGAGGGCAATTTTTTCTTAGCCTCTTTCTGGAGCCCTGCGATGTCACAATCTGAAAAACTTTACGCACAAGCAAAAGAACAAATCCCTGGTGGTGTAAACTCCCCTGTTCGTGCTTTTAATGGTGTTGGTGGAACCCCATTATTTATTGAAAAAGCGGATGGCGCTTATATTTATGACGTTGACGGTAAAGCCTATGTGGATTACGTTGGCTCATGGGGACCGATGGTATTAGGCCATAACCATCCTGAGATCCGTGATGCCGTGATCAAAGCTGTCCATAAAGGGTTAAGTTTTGGTGCACCGACTGCCGCCGAAGTTGAAATGGCTGAATTAGTTTGTGAGTTAGTCCCCTCTATGGATATGGTACGCATGGTGAATTCAGGTACTGAGGCGACCATGAGTGCAATTCGTCTGGCTCGAGGTTACACAGGCCGCGACAAAATCATCAAATTTGAAGGCTGTTATCATGGCCATGCAGACTGTTTATTAGTCAAAGCTGGTTCTGGGGCGCTTACGATGGGTGAACCAAACTCCCCAGGCGTCCCCGAAGATTTTGTAAAACACACATTAACTTGTACCTATAATGACCTAGCTTCAGTTCGCCAAGCATTTGAAAATTATCCAGAAGACATTGCCTGTGTGATTGTTGAACCTGTTGCTGGAAATATGAATTGCGTACCACCAACGGCTGAGTTCTTACCGGGTTTACGTGCGTTATGTGATGAATTCAATGCCGTACTCATCATTGATGAAGTCATGACTGGCTTTCGCGTCGCATTAGGTGGAGCACAAGATTACTATGATGTTCAACCTGATTTAACCTGTTTAGGTAAAATCATCGGTGGTGGTATGCCTGTAGGTGCCTTTGGTGGCCGCCTTGAAATTATGGAAAAACTAGCCCCAATTGGGCCTGTTTACCAAGCGGGAACCTTATCTGGTAATCCTGTCGCGATGGCTGCTGGTCTTGCTTGTTTAAAAGAAGTCTCTCAACCGGGTGTGCACTCACGTTTAAATGAATTAACAGAAAAGTTAGCTCGTGGTTTAAAACGTGTTTCCCAAGAGCAAGGTATCCCGATGGTTATCAATCACGTCGGTGGTATGTTTGGTATTTTCTTCACCGACGCACCAACAGTGACTTGCTACCAAGATGTGATGAAGTGCGACGTTGAACGCTTTAAGAAATTTTTCCATTACATGTTAGAGCAAGGCATTTACCTTGCGCCTTCTGCATTTGAAGCGGGTTTTATGTCAATCGCCCACAGTGATGAAGATATTGAGAAAACAGTTAAAGCGGCAGAAACAGCGCTGATGAAGATCAAAACGAATTAATTCATATTGAAATTACGGAGGTGAAATGTTACCTACTTTCACCTCTATTCTTTTGCATCGGTAGAGAAAGATTGGATAGCCACCAGTTGCAGCCTTACACCACAATTTTCTAACTCATTAATTCTCTAAATAATTCAGCCTGTAGCTAGGCGGTCAGCGAGCTAGAGCCTAGGAGCATACAATAGTATGTGACTAGGTCTAGTGAGTGCAACCAACAACGCTACAGGTTGAAGTATGACGAGAATTTAGGGATTATTGCCAAACATATCCTTAACCCAATCCGGTGCATCATCTTGCTGCTCGCCATTATTACCATTGAGATCCCAAATTGGCGCTTCGTTTTCAGACGCTTGGCATAACCCTTCTGGGTTATCCGTCCAAATCGGCAACATTCTACCGCCGCCGAAGTTTGAGCAACTTAATTGGCCGTCAGCTGTGACTTGCATATCAACAATGCCCTCTGGTGCACGGTTGATAAGAGCTAATGGCGCTTGGTTCTCTAAGTAGCGTTGGTACACTTTCAGTGCGCCTGTCGCCCCTGTTAATTGTGTTGGGCCGTTATTATCACGGCCAACCCACACGATCGCTACTTCTTTGCCATCAATACCTGCATACCAGCTATCGCGTAGATCGTTAGTTGTCCCTGTTTTACCGGCTAAATTATACTTAGCATATTTGGTCAATAAAACTCTGCCCGTACCTTGTTTAACCACTTGCTGCATACCATACAATGTGAGGTATGCAGCTTGGGAAGGTACTGCTCGCTCAGCTGATGGGTAGCTTTGGTAAATTTCATTGCCATCTCCATCAATAACAGAACGCAATGCCGATAATTTCGCACGATTACCGTTACCACCAATGGTTTGATAAACTTGAGCAACTTCCGCTGGTGTTAGGTTAATTGCACCTAATAGCATCGCAGGAACTTTTTCCATAGCAGCCGCGGGAGCTCCTAAGCGTACAAACGTATTAAACACTTGGTCTAAACCAACCTCTAGCCCTAAGTTTACCGTTGGGATATTTTGTGATTTTGCCAAAGCGTCAACTAACATCATACGGCCGTTGAAATTACGGCTGTAGTTTCTTGGGCTCCAGTTTTGGTTTCCGACTTTTACTGTTAGTGGCTCATCTTTTAACCATGTATTTAAACGAAAACGGTCCGGTTCACTTAGTGCAGCGAGGTATACCGGAGGTTTTGCCAGAGAACCAATGCTACGCCGTGCATTTAACGCACGGTTAAACCCTGAATATTGGGGTTGAGAGCCACCAACCATCGCGCGTACTTCGCCATTAATGCGGTCAACTACCACCATTGCCCCTTCTATGTCATCTAATTTACGAGATTTACGCAAATCAGCGACACCATTTTCAACTGCATTTTCAGCCGCAGTTTGAGCCACTGGGTCTAGAGTGGTAAAAATTTTCGCACCAGAGAGTTCTTTAACTTTATCACCCAATTTTTCATTGAGTTCTAAACGAACCATTTGCATAAAGGCAGGTTGAGAAGCCACCAGCCCTTCTTTGTTTTTCACACCGAGAGGCCTTGCGCTTAGCACTTGATACATTTCTTGGTCAATCACGCCACGCGTTTCCAAGATTTTCAGCACAATGTTTCGACGTTTAATCGCATTTTGTGGCTTAGTCCAAGGATTATACGTTGATGCCCCTTGTACCATACCGACTAATAACGCCTGTTGGTCAAAGCTTAACTCATTGATTGGTCTACCGAAATAATACAGGCTCGCTAACGGGAAACCACGAATTTCGTCATTACCATTTTGGCCTAAAAAGACTTCGTTTAAATACAGCTCTAAAATACGCTCTTTGCTGTAATTGTAGTCCAGTAAAACCGCCATATAGGCTTCATTGGCTTTACGCTTTAATGTCCGTTCATTGGTCAAAAACAGATTTTTGACTAACTGTTGGGTTAAAGTACTTCCCCCTTGAACGGAGCGCCCTGCACTTAAGTTAGCAACAACAGCACGGCCAATAGAGTATAAACTGACGCCATCGTGCTCATAAAAGTTGCGATCTTCGGTTTCTAGTAAGATTTTAACTAGAGACTCAGGAAAATCAGATATCGGTAAAACTAACCGTTGCTCATTATTCGCCGACTGCATCATCGTGATCAGTTTCGGGTCTAAACGGAAAAAGCCAAATGAGCGACCGTTTTCCATGTTTTCAATCTTGCTCAACGCGTTATTTTCAAACACCATGCGCGCAAGGATTTGCCCTTCTTTTTGATCAGGGAAATTAAACGGCCTACGTAAGATTTCGATGCTATTACCACGCACCACAAATTCGCCCGATGTCGTTATCTTACTCACCTTACGGTATTGCATACCTTCAAGTAGGCGAACCATTTCTGCCTGGCTGTAGTCCATCCCCGGCTCAAGGTTGACCATTCGGCCGTATACTGCGGCGGGTAAATCCCAAACCTTACCATCGAGGCGTTCTTTAATTTGTTGATTTAAATAAAAACCATATGCCGCAAGTAAAACAGCAAACACGATCATCAGTTTGACTAGTAGCCAAAACCAACGCCATTTACTTTTTACCTTTCGAGGTTTGTTATTTTTTGAGCCTTTTTTAGCCATTTGCTCTTCTTCATCTTCATCATCGAGATATTGTTCGTCAATATCATCATCTTCGAATAAATCTTCATCGTCATAGTCATCGCGGTCTCTACGGCGGCGGCGGGATGAAGACTGTTTTTTCCCAGCAGTTTTTTTGTTACGTCTGCCGATTGGTTCAAAATCTTTACCTGACATGGTCACTCCATATCACATTACAAAATAACTTAATAACGCACTAGTAATGTCAGTTTAGTGGTTAATTTTGGCCTAGAACCCCAGAGATTTCACCAAAGAAAGCTCTTAATTACATTTCCTTACTCAGTCGGCTCATTGATAGAGCCAATGAGGAAACCCGCTATTAGAGCATAAAAATAGATTATTTCGCACCCATCATCGCTTTTTTTGTTTGTCTCGTTGGCGCAGTATTTACAGGGTCATCTGGCCATAAATGTTTTGGATAGCGCCCTTTCATCTCTTTTTGTATCTCTTTATAGCTGCCTTGCCAAAATGCACCAAGATCTTGCGTGATCTGTAACGGCCGCATGGCAGGAGACAACAGAGAAACTGTTACGGTTATTTTTCCTTGTGCAACAGTCGGGTTCGCTTTTTCCCCGTACATTTCTTGCATACGAATCGCTATGACTGGTGGTTTATCTAATGCGTAGTGAATACTTACATCATGTGAAGATGGCGCTCGATAGGTTACCGGAAACATGCGTTCTAACCACTGTTGCTGCTGCCAATCTAATCGATTAACCAATAAGGAGGCTAAATCAATCTGCTGTAATTTTTGTTTATTTGTTATGCCATCAAGATAAGGCTCTAGCCATTCATCCAGTGAATCCAATAGTGCCGCTTCATCAAAATCAGGCAAATTAATATCAGGAAAATACTGCTTAGCTAACGTGCAGCGGATACACAGTTGTAGAGCATTTTCCTGCCAGTTTAATTGCTGCAAGCCATTTTGCTTCAACCAATAAACTAACGCATAACGAATTTCAGTGTTATCAGGGTTGCTTAAACGTTCTGATTTCACCACTAATTGACCGCATTGCAAGCGTTTCCAAGCTAATAATGTCCCTTTTTGTTCATCCCATTCGACCGTTTCTTGTTTGTTAAACAGCGATGGGCAATCTGCTTGTAGTCTGTCAATATCTACAGGGTAAGCCAAGGAAATACGGGCATCTGCCATATTTTCGGGTTGCCATAAAGCCACGACGATTAACCATGGAGAACCGGATAATCTATCCGATTCATTCAATATCGCCCCTAAACCATTCGCCAGTTGATAGCGTTGTTGGTTATCTCGAGATTTCGCTATGTAGTCGGGAAACGCTGTGGCCAGCAACGTTGGTAACCACTCACTAATGAGTGCATCTTGCTTACCAATGATACTCGATACTCTTTGTTCACAAAGCACTGATGCTCTCTTACACCACCCCTCTGTTGGCCTTTCTATGCAATAGCGAAGATCCGCATCTTGTTGACGAGGTGGTTCCTCGATAATCGCCACCAACAGTGCAGCTAATTGGATAACAGACTGATTTTGGCTTTGTTGTGCTTTACATAACATTGCCGCTGTTCGTACTGAACTGCCTAACTCCGCCATCTGCTGCCCAAAAGGCGTTAACTTGTTTGCTGCATCAATAGCACCTAATTTGCCAAGTAAATTTTTTGCCGCTGATATTGCCGGTTTAGGGGGTAAAGTCAGCCAGTTCAGCTGTGCGGCATCGTGACAACCCCATTGTAATAAAGATAACCATAAGCTGCTCAAGTCACTTTGTGCAATTTCGGCCTCGCTAAATTGTGCCGCACGCTCAGCCTGCTCTTCACTGAATAAGTGCCAGCAAACACCTTCTTCCAAACGGCCTGCTCGGCCTGCACGTTGTGCCATCGACGCTTGGCTAATTCGCTGTTTAACTAGTTTTGTTAGTCCTGTTCGTGGATTGAATTGCCCCACGCGTTCAAAACCACTGTCTATCACAAGGCGGATCCCTTCAATCGTCAAGCTGGTTTCTGCAATATTGGTGGCTAATACGACCTTTCGCACTCCTTCTGGTGCTAGCTGAATCGCCTGTTGCTGGGCTTGTAGGGATAATGCACCGTATAAAGGACATAAAAGTATGTCCTCACTAACCATCAAAGCGAGCTCTGCTCTTACTTTCTCGATTTCCCCCATACCTGGAAGAAATAATAATAAAGCCCCATGTTCTTGCTGCAATAACTGCCAAGCCGCCAATGCGACTTCTTTATGAAAGAGTTTATTTGGGTTAATAGGATGATATTCACGTATTACGGGGAATGTACGCCCTTGTGACGTGATAACCGGAGCATCAGGAAACAACTGAGACAGCCCTTGATTATCCAATGTCGCAGACATCAATAGAATACGTAAATCTTCACGTAAGGCTTGCTGTGAATCAATTAGCAAAGCGAGACCAAGGTCTGCCTGTAAATTTCGCTCATGGAACTCATCTAAAATGACTAAACCAACCCCTTCAAGCATGGGATCATTTTGCAGTAAGCGAGTGAGTACGCCTTCGGTAACCACTTCAAGACGCGAGTGGCGACTAACTTTAGTTTCAGAGCGCATGCGTAAACCAATAGTATGACCAACTTCTTCACCGAGTTGCTGTGCAAGGCGAGCAGCCACTGAGCGCGCTGCTAAGCGACGAGGCTCTAACATGATAACCCGCCCGTTAATAACCCCACTCTTTAATATTTCTAACGGTAAAACTGTTGATTTACCAGCACCTGTCGGTGCATGAAGCAAAACTTGAGGAGAAGAGGTTAATGCGGTAAGTATGTCCTCACAAACTTCAAATATCGGTAACACTGGGGTTATCACTCCATGTATTTAACTTTTACTGTTAGACATTGTAGCATTAGCCTCTTTTGCCAGTAAGCATATTACCGACAACGATAGCGGAGACCCCATGGAATTTGAACCCGCCTTACAACCAGCTACTTTAATTAAGCGTTACAAGCGCTTTTTGGCTGATGTCACTTTACCGAGCGGTGAAGAAATTACCATTCACTGTGCAAATACAGGCGCTATGACAGGTTGTGCTACCCCTGGTGATACCATTTGGTATTCGACTTCCAATAATACAAAACGCAAATACCCGTATAGTTGGGAGTTAACCCAAACCGCAGACGGCCATTTTATTTGCATTAATACCCTTCGTGCGAACCAATTAGTTGCACAAGCATTAACCGAAAAACACATTCCAGAATTATCTGAATATAGTGTAATAAAACCTGAAGTTAAATATGGCACCGAAAATAGTCGAATCGATTTTTTTCTAACGCAAAATGGATTGCCAGATTGCTTTATCGAAGTAAAATCAGTAACTTTACTCGAAAATAATCAAGGATTCTTTCCTGATGCAGTGACACTTAGAGGCCAAAAGCATTTAAGAGAGCTCATGCATATTGCGAAAGAAGGAAAAAGAGCCATACTATTGTTTGTTGCTTTGCACACAGGTATTCACGTAGCATCAGCAGCGGCTCATATTGATAAGCAATATGCGCAATTATTAGAGGCAGCGAGACAAAGTGGTGTTGAAGTGCTTTGTTATCAAGCTGATATAACTGTTCAACAAATGGTGTTAAGTAAGCAGATTCACTTTAACTCTATTAAATAAAGTTTTTTTAACCGATTTTTATACGAGGCCGCAGAGTTCTGGGCGCTAAAAAGGGAATAAACACGCTCGCCCTCACAGCATTACAAAACTCATTGCAGGAACGATTGCCAAGAGAGCAGTCTTCTGCTATTTATAGCGACCTTAATTTTTCCCCCTTGGGGTTTTTGTAAAATTTGCGTGTGTAGGAGAAGCATTATGCAAGAAGGGCAAAAACGTAAGACATCGTCCTTAAGCATTCTCGCCATTGCTGGGGTTGAACCCTATCATGAAAAAGCTGGCGAAGAGTACATGAACGAGGCCCAGTTGGCGCATTTTAAGCTCATTCTCGAAGCATGGCGCAATCAACTCAGAGATGAAGTGGACCGGACTGTTACTCATATGCAAGATGAGGCAGCTAACTTTCCAGACCCCGTTGATAGAGCCGCTCAGGAAGAAGAATTCAGCCTTGAATTACGTAACCGGGACCGTGAACGTAAACTGATTAAGAAAATCGAAAAAACGCTGAAAAAAGTTGAAGATGACGACTTTGGCTATTGTGAATCATGTGGTGTAGAAATTGGTATCCGTCGTTTGGAAGCCCGTCCTACCGCTGATTTATGTATCGACTGTAAAACATTAGCAGAAATTCGCGAAAAGCAAATGGCAGGCTAGTGTCTATATGGAGTCCTGAACGGCGCATATTACTGCGCCGTTACAAGGGAAACGCTTCATGCTATTATGTTCCACTCCTGACTTTTGATTTACATTAACCATCAAGTCAACCCCATCCTACTCCCTACTTTCTGCCAGTTGATGGCCACGATCGCCTCTCACTCACCTTTAAATAAGATAAATATTTACTTTCACATAATTTTTTACGCAAATAGATTATGTTATTTTTTTGCTCTACAGTTTGAGCTTAAATAATTAACTGACAACAAAAAATCGCTTAAAATAAGGCTTCTAATCGTATCCGCCTATAGCGAGAACGCTTTTCTGGCTATTATTTTACGTAAATTTTATTGGTAACGTTTATAATTAGAGGTGACTTTTATTCGTTTAACCATTCTCAAAGAAACTTCTGTGAGCTATGATTAGCCGCTTATTTTGTTTAATGAATATTGGTAATGACATCGAGGTGTACTATTTTTAACCGAGTAGCAAATTTCTGCCGTAATATTTTATCTCGCAATACAGACGCATCCCCTGAAGATGCAGTACAACATCGTGATCCTTCGCGAGATATACAGGCAGCCGGTAAAAGGCCAGTCACTCATTCTGCTCATGCGCAAACCGCATCTAAAGAGCAGAACACAGCTCAACCCCATAAAACAACCCCTATTAAAAAAACGGTTCGTCAATCTCAACGTGCCGATTCAACACCTGAGAAGCGCCCTACAATGACAACCGTAAACGACGAAAACATTACTGTTATCCCGCGTTCCGAGCACCCTATTTCACGCAGTGATATTAGTGACAATGCATTAAAAGTGCTGTATCGCTTAAACAAAAGTGGCTTTGAAGCCTACTTAGTGGGTGGTGGTGTGCGTGATTTGCTTTTAGGTCAAAAACCTAAAGACTTCGATATTACGACAAACGCAACGCCTGAACAGATCCGCAAATTATTCCGTAACTGCCGTTTAGTGGGTCGCCGTTTTCGGCTGGCACATATTATGTTTGGCCCCGAAATCATAGAAGTTGCAACTTTCCGTGGCCACCATGACCAAAATGCATCAGATGACAAAAACTTATCTGCACAAGCACAAAACGGCATGCTATTGCGCGATAACATCTTTGGCTCCATTGAAGAAGATGCGATTCGTCGGGACTTCACCGTTAACAGTCTATATTACAACATTGAAGACTTCACATTACGTGACTACGTCAATGGCTTGAATGACCTCAAAGCTGGCGTTATTCGTCTAATTGGTGATCCTGAAACGCGCTATCGTGAAGACCCTGTTAGAATGCTAAGAGCGGTACGTTTTGCCTGCAAATTAAATATGAGCATCGAACCAAAAACCGCTGAGCCAATTTACCAACTTGCTCATTTATTGAGAGAAATTCCATCTGCTCGGTTATTTGAAGAGTCTCTCAAATTACTCCAAGCAGGCCAAGGTTACGCTACCTATAAAATGCTCAAAAAGTATGGTTTGTTTGAGCAACTTTTCCCTGTTGTCGCAAGCCGTTTTACAGATAACAGTGATTCGCCAATGGAAAAAATCATTGAGCAAGTTCTTAAAAATACTGACTTCAGACTAAAAAATGATAAGCGTGTTAACCCTGCTTTTTTATTTGCTGTTATGTTATGGTACCCAGTTACAGAGCATGCTGAGAAGTTATCTCAAGAAGGCGGGTTGGCCTATTACGACGCCTTTGCGCTGGCAATGAATGATATTCTAGACGAGCAGTGCCGTTCAATTGCTATCCCAAAACGCATTACAACCACAATGCGTGATATTTGGTTATTGCAGTTACGCTTACCTCGCCGCCAAGGCCGTCGTGCCAATAAATTAATGGAACACCCAAAATTCCGTGCAGCGTTTGATTTATTAGAATTAAGAGCTAATGTCGAGCACCGCAACGAGTTACAAGAGCTAGCGTTATGGTGGACTGATTTTCAGCAAGCAAATAATATCAAACAGCGTGAAATGATTTCGGAATTAGGCAATGCACCCACTCGCCGCCGCCATCGTCCACGTTCATCACAAGGCGGTTCTGGGGCACGTCGGTCAAATAAGTCATAATAGATAGAGAGAATATAATGGAACAAGTCTATATTGCTGTAGGAAGTAACCTTGGTGAGCCACTATTACAGGCACAGCAAGCTATTGCAGCTTTAGATGCGATACCCAATAGCCGCGTTGTTTCTACCTCTTCTGTTTATCGAACTAAGCCTCTAGGCCCGCAAAATCAGCCAGATTTTCTTAATCTGGCTGTGTTACTTGAAACAACTCTTGAGCCCGAAGTTCTCCTCAACTATACACAAAAAATCGAACTTGAGCTGGGCCGTGTACGCAAAGAGGAGCGTTGGGGGCCACGAACGCTGGACCTCGATATCATGCTTTTTGGTAACCGTATCATCAATACTGAACGGTTGATCGTTCCACATTATGGGCTAAAAGAGCGTGAATTTATGTTGTATCCGCTTAGTGAAATCGCCCCTTCTCTTGTTTTTCCTGATGGCGAAAAGCTTTCAGAAAGACTCACACAAGTCCCTCGAAATGGCCTAACGTTTTGGGATATTCCAGCCTGAAATGTTCAACCTCTTATGAGGTATGGTCGCAGGGAGATCATTTCCGGAGGTTATTATAATGAAACCAATTTCTCTGGCTGATTTATGTCAGTTTAAAAAAGACAAACACAAATTTGCAACTATGACAGCCTATGACTCAAGCTTCGCTCAATTATTTTATGAGCAAGGTATCCAAGTGATGCTCGTTGGAGACTCACTGGGAATGACGATTCAAGGTGAATCCTCCACCTTACCCGTTACTGTCGAGCAAATTGCTTACCACACCCGATGCGTTCGCAAAGGCGCGCCAAATGCCTTCATTATTGCAGATATGCCATTTATGAGTTACGCCACACCAGAACAAGCTTGCGCCAATGCGGCTATTTTAATGCAGGCAGGCGCAAACATGGTCAAAATTGAGGGTGGCAGTTGGTTATGTGATACGGTAAGAATGCTAGGAGAACGCTCTGTTCCTGTGTGTGGCCATCTAGGTTTAACGCCACAAGCCGTCAATGTCCTTGGCGGTTATAAAGTCCAAGGACGTGATGAAGTCACCGCCAATCAATTACTCAAAGATGCGATTGCACTAGAAAATGCAGGCATCCAATTGTTGGTTCTTGAATGTGTCCCAACCACCTTAGCCAATCATGTTACGGAAGAGCTACTATTGCCCGTGATTGGTATTGGTGCGGGAAATGGGACTGATGGACAAATTCTTGTTATGCATGATGCGCTGGGTATTACCGCACGAGCCCCTAAATTCGCAAAAAACTTTTTAGCTCAAGCGGGCAACCTTCATGATGCTATTCGTATGTATATCCAAGAAGTGGAAGATGGCATTTACCCAAGTGAAGCCCATTCTTTTTCTTAATTGATGTCAGAAATTATAAGGAACACACGTATGCTTATCGTTGAAACGGCGCTTATCTTACGCCGTGAAATCCGCCGCTGGAAACAAGAAGGCAAACGTATTGCACTTGTCCCAACAATGGGTAATTTACATGATGGTCACTTAACACTCATTGACCAAGCAAAAAAACAAGCTGATGTTGTGATTGCCAGTATCTTCGTTAACCCGATGCAATTTGATAGGCAATCTGATTTAGCCAATTACCCACGAACGTTGCAAGAAGATTGCGAAAAACTAAAACGTCGTGACATCAATTTGGTTTTTGCGCCTTCCCCTCAAGAATTCTACCCAGAAGGGATGGAAAAACAGACTTTTGTTGAAGTTCCAGAGTTATCGACCATATTAGAAGGCGCAAGCCGCCCTGGGCACTTTAAAGGTGTCGCAACGGTTATTACTAAGTTGTTCAACTTAGTACAGCCAGATATTGCCTTGTTTGGTGAGAAGGATTACCAGCAATTACAATTAATTCGCAAGTTAGTTGCTGACTTATCATTTGATACACAAATTGTTAGCGTCCCAACAGTTAGAGCCAAGAATGGTCTAGCACTGAGCTCACGCAACAATAATTTGTCAGCGGAAGAGCTAAAAACAGCGCCTAAGCTGTATCAAATTATGCAACAAGCGGGTGAAAAATTAGTGGCTGAACCTGATGCATCTGAAGTTATTATTGAAGAGATGAACAATAGCTTACGAGAAGCCGGCTTTACTCCTGATGAGCTATTTATTCGCGATGCAGATACATTATTACCACTTGGTGAGTCCAGTAAACGTGCGGTTATTTTAATGGCGGCATGGTTAGGTCAAACGCGTCTTATTGACAATTTACAAGTTGACCTACCAAGTAATATTGCATAAAACAATAAGACTTATAACACTATCACAGCAACCATCTTGCTGCGTTGCTAAGCCTGTTGCGACTTATATACACGTAGTCAACAACGCTGCAGTTTTGAAGGCACTATGATTTTATTCAAAGTCATTCAGATTGCAGCTAGGCGACAAGTAAGTGAGTCCCTAGGAGCATACATAAATATGTGACTAGGGCGAGCGCACGTAGTCAACAACGCTGCAATTTGAAGGACGAAGAAGACATGTTAAGAAGAATGTTGCAAGGCAAACTCCATCGCGTCACAGTCACACAAGCAGACTTACACTACGAAGGCTCATGTGCGATTGATCAGGACTTTATGGATGCCGCTGGGATCCTTGAATACGAGGCCATTGATATTTACAACGTTGATAATGGCGAACGTTTTTCGACTTACGCAATTTCAGGCGAACGGGGCTCAAAAATCATCTCGGTTAATGGTGCTGCTGCCCGCCGCGCTGCGGTTGGTGATAAGCTGATTATTTGTTCTTATGTACAAATGGAAGATGAAGATGCGCGCCTACATAAGCCAAAAGTGGCTTATTTTGATGAAAACAATAAAATGAGTCGCATCGCAAAAGCAGTCCCTGTTCAAGTGGCATAATGTTGGATTTTATTTATCCAACAATTTGATTAGTATTGCCATTTATATACATCTCAATAAAAAACGGCTTTTGATTACGCTAAGTACCAAAAGCCGTTTTTTTTACACAATTTCAGCCCAAAATTTAACTTCTTAAGCCTCTACCTTGCTCAATCAAAAACCATGTTAATGCATAAAAGACGACTAAGAAAATCATTAAGACGCCTAACGTAATCGCGATAGAAACATCGGCTATTCCCAGAAAACCATAACGAAAGCCGCTGATCATGTACACAATTGGGTTCAGTTTAGAAACGGCTTGCCAAAACGGTGGTAACAGTGATAGTGAATAAAATACACCACCTAAATACGTTAATGGTGTTAAGACAAAGGTTGGAACAATACTAATATCATCAAATGTCTTTGCGAAGATAGCATTTAGTAAGCCAGCAAGTGAAAATACAATTGCGGTTAGCAATAACGTTATGACTACCATTGCCCATGAATGTACTTGCAATGGAATAAAGAATAACGATACCAATGTAACAAGAAAACCCACTAAAATCCCTCTAGCAACACCACCGCCGACAAAACCTGCGATAATAATATGCGTCGGAACGGGGGCTACCAGTAATTCTTCGATATTTTTCTGAAATTTAGAGCCAAAGAAAGAAGAACAAACATTTGAATATGAATTAGTGATCACCGCCATCATGATTAACCCAGGGACGATGAATTGCATATAATCCACACCACCCATATCACCAATTCTAGAACCAATTAAGTTACCAAAAATCACAAAATACAGCGACATGGTGATCACCGGTGGTAATAGTGTTTGTATCCAAATACGACCAAACCGTGTGACTTCTTTTATCCAAATGGTTTTCAATGCGACCCAATATAATGAGATCATCTTGCAATCTCCTTCTCGGTTGCATTACTTTCTCTTTTAACTAAGTTAACAAATAACTCTTCTAATCGGTTTGCTTTATTTCGCATACTTAAAATCTGAACACCTTGCTCACTAAATTGGCTAAAGACACTATTTAGACCTTGCTCTCTTTTAACATCCACCTCAAGTGTTGAAGTATCTATCAAACGAGATTCATACCCTAATAATTGAGGGATCGGACTTTTTGGCATTAAATCAAAAATAAAGGTTTCTGATTCTAATTGGCTCAGTAATTGCTTCATACTAGTATTTTCAACTAATTCACCATGTTGAATAATGCCAATATTACGGCACAACATTTCAGCCTCTTCCAAATAGTGAGTTGTTAAAATAATTGTCGTCCCCTGAGCGTTAAGATTCTTTAAAAATGTCCACATTGAGCGACGAAGCTCAATATCAACACCCGCCGTGGGTTCATCCAAAATTAATAGCTTTGGTTGGTGCATCAATGCACGGGCTATCATTAAACGGCGTTTCATACCACCGGACAAATTACGTGCCCGCTCATCACGCTTTTCCCATAAATCAAGTTGGGTTAGGTACTGCTCTGCACGTTGTACCGCAACAGAACGCGTAACCCCATAATAACCGGCTTGGTTAAGGACAATTTGTAATACCGTTTCAAATGGATTGAAATTAAACTCTTGAGGCACTAATCCAAGTTGCTGCTTTGCTTGCACAACTTGTTTTTCTAAATCATAACCAAATACTTTTACAGACCCGCTTGTTTTGTTTACCAGCGAGCTAATGATCCCTATTGTAGTTGATTTACCCGCGCCATTTGGTCCCAACAATGCGTAAAAGTCACCGTCTTCAACGCTCAGATCAATCCCTTTCAGGGCTTTCACACCACCTGGGTAGGTTTTGGTTAACTGCGATAACTCAAGTGCATATGTCATATGTAAAAAAAACCTTTATTCTTAGAACGGTTTGAAGGCAATATATCACCATGATGCCACTTTTTTCTGCTCTATGTTATGCAGAAAAGAGATAATTAGTTTATACAATATAATTCAATATGTTATAAATTTAGGGTTGTCTTGTCTAAAAGACAGGTTCATCATAAGGGCATTAAAATTAGTATAACTAATTATTAATTAATCAATAAATGTTGTATAAGATTTTATCGCAAAGTAACACAACTAGGCTATAAGTCATGATGAGAAAAATCGAAGAGCTGTTTGCTAACAATGAAGCATGGTCAGCATCAGTCAATGAACAAGACCCCGAATTCTTCAAAGAATTATCAAAAGCACAAAAGCCGAGATTCTTATGGATAGGCTGCTCTGACAGCCGAGTACCTGCAGAAAAACTCATTAACGCGGCACCTGGGGACCTTTTTGTGCACCGTAATGTTGCCAACTTAGTCATTCACACTGACCTAAACTGTTTATCAGTCATTCAATATGCGGTTGATGTCTTACAAGTTGAGCACATTATTATTTGCGGCCACTATGGCTGTGGTGGTATTGAAGCGGCGGTTGATAATACCGAACTTGGCTTAATTAATAACTGGCTATTACACATAAGAGATATTTGGTACAGACATAGCTCTATGTTGGGTGAATTAAAGCCTTGTGAGCGTCTTAACCGTTTATGTGAGTTAAATGTTGTTGAGCAAGTTTATAACTTAGGGCATTCAACGATCATGCAGTCTGCATGGAAACGTGGCCAAAAAGTGATGATCCACGGCTGGGTATATGGGATTAATAATGGTCGATTACAAGACTTACATATTACTGCCGATAGTCGAGAAAAACTTGAATTGTGTTACCGTGAAGCCATTTCTACTTTAACTCAAAAAAAGTAATTTAAAATATAAATTGGAAGCTCTTATAATTAAGAGCTTCTTTCTTATTAATCCCCAAATCAGCATAATTAAAATATAAAAAACTTTCCTTTCAATTGACTAAAAAAAAGAAAATAAAATTCAATTAAAGCAAATTTATCATTAACAACAAATGAGAGTAAACAATTAAAATTAAGATATAACGTGTTGTTAATATTATATTAAAACAAAAGGACAGCTTACGCTGTCCTTTTTATTCATGCTATTCTAAAGTTTTATTCTTCAAGTAACGTTACATGGCCAATATAAGGTAAATGGCGATATTGTTGAGCGTAGTCAATACCGTAACCCACCACAAATTTGTCTTCGATAGAATAACCAATCCACTCAACAGGAACCTGTACTTCTCGACGTGAAGGTTTATCCAGCAATGTACAAATAGCGACAGATTTAGGGCCGCGTAATTCGAAAATCTCACGTACTTTATTTAAGGTATTACCTGAATCAATAATATCTTCAACAATTAAGACGTGTTTATCGCGAATATCTTCATCCAAGTCTTTGACAATTTTAACATCACGGCTTGATGTCATCGCATTACCGTAACTTGAAACAGTCATAAAATCGACTTCATGGGGAACATCAATCTTACGGCATAAGTCGGCCATAAAAATAAATGAACCTTTTAGTAAGCCAACAAGGACTAATTCACCATCAAGTTTTTGATAATGAGCACTAATTTTATCGGCTAATTCGCTGATTCGCTGAGCAATCTCTTCTTCAGAGATCATCACTTCAAGGGTATGTTTCATCTTCTATTACGCATCTATGGGAATGGAAAGCGCGTAATTTTATCATAGGCAGCACGCATATACTAATAAAGGAAAATGCAGTGCTAAAATTTCACACTACATTTTCTCTGAAAGTAAATGTGGCTGTTAACTCACAGTGAAGCCCAACATCATCCCTGTATCTTCATGCTCTAAGAGATGGCAATGAGCCATATAAGGGTGCTGTTGTGTTGCAGGGTGTTTAAATTCAACTAAAATTTCACTCACCTGCCCTTCTACTTTGACAATATCTTTCCATCCTTGACGATGAGGCTCTACGGCTTGGCCGTTTTCTTTTAGGATACGAAAACGCGTGCCATGAACATGGAATGGATGCAACATCATATCACCGCGTCCTGAAACGACCCAAATTTCTTGTTGATTCATAGGAGCGTTGAATGCAGGATGCGTCATTGAGAAAACTTGCCCATTTATAGTATTCGCATTATGAATATCCAAGCCATCAGAACCTGTACCACAATGGCCGCCACTTCCCATTTTGCCATTCATATTTCCATGATTCATATTACCTGCATTCATGTTACCGTGGTTCATATTCCCCATCATTGCACCATGACCGCCCATATTCCCCATCGCCTGATCGCCATATTTTTCACGCAACATCATCATGCCTTGCATATCTAAGCGCATATCCATCATTAAATGGAAACGACGGCGATTTAAGCCAGCAAGAGAAGGAATCGCGGGTATGGCTGCTAGTGTTGATGGTAAGTCACCTTCCCCTTTCGTCAACGTTGTTTCGATACGCAGCACTGGCAAAGGCTGGTCAAATGGTGCAATCGTCATTCCCATTTGCCCGACAGGTAGCGTTACCAAATCAAATGCGCGGCCATCGGAGGCGTCAATTAATACCTCAAAACGCTCTCCCATCAAGATAGGTAATTCGGTTAGCGCAATCGGCTCAGCTAATAAACCACCATCACTCGCAACGACATACATTTTACGTCCATCACTGGTGGAAATATTTAAGCTTCTAGCATTACAGCCATTTAATAACCTTAATCGTATCCAACCTTTCGGGGCAACATGTTTAGGATAAACAGCACCATTCGTTAGCATGATATCGCCAAACCAACCCACTGCGGCACTCATCACATCAAGTTGATAATCAATTTGGCCATCATCTTTTAGGCGTTTGTCTTGCAAAATGACTGGAATATCATCAACACCCCAATCGTTTGGTAAGCCATGCTTTGTGCTGTCATCATCTTTAATTAATACAAGGCCTGCTAACCCCATAGCCACTTGATAGCCGGTTTTTCCATGAGTATGAGGATGGAACCAACATGTCGCTTCACTTTGGTTTACCGTAAAATTCACCTTTCGGCTTGCGTTTGGTTCGATTATTGCTTGGGGGCCGCCATCTTGTTCACCTGAAATTTCTAAACCATGCCAATGAACTGTCGTGTCTTCTGCCAGTTGGTTAACAATATTGATATTAACATTCTGTCCATTTTTCAAGCTAATTGCAGGGCCTAATAAATTGCCGTTATAACCCCATGTTGTCGTTTGCTTTCCAGGAACAAATTGTGAAACGCCCTTCTGGATAACCAACTGAATGTTACCTTGCGCATCAGGCTCCAATAAGGGGGGGATCGCTAATGTTGGATAATTTCCCGCTGCGACCGCGATGCGGCTCCAAATAGGCAGCGCACTTGCAGCATATGTGATAGCACTTAATTTAAGAAAATCGCGACGTAGCATTGATAACCTTCCTTTTATTTATCAAATCGATAATCATCTGTGGTGTGATTTATGACAAATTACACTTTCGAAGCAAAACATGGTTTAATGACGGTATGATAAAGCTTCCCCTTACAGGAAGGTCAATAAAACCACTCCATAAATGTGGGTTTATTACATGGATTTAAGAAAAATATAGTTGACTAACAATTCTATTCTTATGCTAACGTAACTTGACATAGAAAACAGATAGAATAACGAATGCGCAAATTTATATTGATGTCATGCTTAATGACTCTGTTAGGGATAACCAATTCTGCCAGAGCTCTTTCCACCAACGAAGCTGAAGATCTTGCTGATCTCACGGCCGTTTTTATTTATCTAAAATATGATTGCGGGTATTCACAAATCCCAGATAGAGAAATTGAACGTGCTATTGTTTACTTTGCGAAAAGTAACAAATGGGATCTTAGTAACTATAATGCGGAAAAAATGACCGTTCTTAACAAAGAAAGTTATAGTGATCTAAAAGGGATACCACTCACCACCGAGTTTAAATGCCAGTCTCTTGCTCGCGATTCACTAGGCCTCTTTGCTTACGTCAAATAAGCAGATGAAAAAAGCCTATCAAGAAAACATGCCAAATATCGCCTGCATGTTTTCTTTCTTTACTTTAAATGACTATTTCTTTTTTGCCTTCTTTCTTGCCAAAACAACGCTATCGATGGAATACTTTGAATAATTACCATCCTGATAATATGGTTTGACATAACAAAGCCCGCATCTAAATTCATGGTGATTGCGGCGAATGTCATCGCTTCCATACTCCCCGGAGCCCACGCTAACAATAGTACCGAAATATCATAGCCTGTAATCCAAGAGGCAAATACCGTGATAAGAAAAGTCAGCACGATATTAACCACCACAACTTGGGCCGAAGAGTATATATTTTTAATTAACGATGAAAGTGGAAACACAATGAAATGGTTACCAATGTTCATCCCAATTAATACCATACTGAGTTCAGTCAACATCAACGGGAAATTTAATGGGATATCCGCCCAACCTTGAATAAGAGTTGCTGCCGCTAATGACGTTAACATAAAAGGTGCGGGGACTTTTAAACGCTGTAATATTGCCCCTGAAATTACCCCAACTGCAATAATGAGCACTAGCCATCCCGTTGCAACTAATGTCAATTCTGGAAATTCTATTATCGGTTGAGGATCTCCATCGCTCCCCACAACAATTCCTGCTAATAAAATAAGAATAATTAAGCGAATTGTATGGGAAATAACAATTTTCTGAGGTGGGGTATGAGTATGGTCAGTTAATGCCAGAATAGCTGCCATAGCACCGGGGACAGAGCCAAGCATCGCTTCTTGTTTTGTCCAACCGACTTTGCGGTAAAACCAAAAAAAACTAAATGAAAATTGTACAGCCAAACAGACAACTAGCATCAATAGTAAAAGAAATAAATTGTCTGCTTCATTAAGTGATACTTGATTAAACATCAAGCCCACAGAGGTCCCGAGCGTGACTTGAACAAAGGTAATAGTATGTTTAGGGATGGCAAACGAAACACCAAAACGATGAAAAATGATAATGGCAATGATTGGGCCAAACATCAATGCAAGGGGAACTCCGAGGTAAGTCAGCCCGCCACCAATCAAGGCACAGATGGAAATCCCACCTAACATTTTTAATAATTTCATCATATGGTATTAACCATTAAGTCTTTTTATAGTCCTAATTTATATCATATTATTTTAAGTCATATGACTTTAGTTTTTATTTATTTATTACCCTAGTGGTATCCACCAGAATTTATCTATTTATTAGGTTTTGATCTTATTATTTTGACTTGGTTTGAAAAATTTCTCTTAACTAAAATTAACATAACGTAGCCATAAAACTATTTTTTCCGTTTTATATTATCAGCACGAGCTTGATTCATTATTGCTTTGGACATCCATTGAGCTAACGCAGTGACTTGGGCATCATCCATTTTCCAAATATCTTTTAATACTAAAAATATTTCGGAACCATAAATAACAGAAAAGGCTCTAATCACTTTATCTATAATTTCTTGCGGATATTCTGATTTCATTGGCGATGTCACCATCGCAAGAATTTCTTTGCGATTTCCACGTTCTAGACGCTTATCATTAACATTTTGTGGATCAGCTCGACCCTGAGCCCACTGCTGCAATGACGCTTGCAATGCAGCCCGTAAAACACCTTCATGTTCAAACATACGCGGAAATGCATAGGTTAATAACTCGTCAATACGATCTTCAGTTTGCTCACTTTGTGGGCGCCAAGTTAAAATTGGCCCTAAGCTCTCATTAACCGTTGCAGTAATTAAATCGGCCTGCGTCGGAAAATAACGATAAGCTGTCGCACGAGAAACTCCCGCTTCAAGCGCTAATTCAGAAACAGAAGGCATTGCCCCTTTTTCAAATAAATCTAAAGCCGTCGTAACCAATAATACATAGGTCCGTTTTCGTGTCCCTTTGTATTCTGAGTATGAATTAGTTTTAGACATTAATTTATCCTTAAAATACTGTCACTTACTATAAATCGAGTTAATACTCATGAAAACATATAAGTGTGAATAGGTAAACATACTTGATTGATAATTTGTAAAAATTTATCCATAAAGATGATTTTAAAAGTAATAACAAAAGACAGAATAATTACATTTAAATATTATAAGTTTCCACATCCATTCAAAATAATTCAAGACTCTTATTGATAATTTATTTCGATTAATCAATAGGATATATTACCCAAACACCAATACCCTTCACCATAAAATGTAAAATGAGACTGCAATCTCATTTTACAACCAAACAAAATGATACTATAGTCTCATTATGATGAAAAATTCAACGTTAGTTTTACTCTGAAAGGGTTTTTCTATGAAAAAATATCCGGGTTTTATTTATATTGTAACAACGCTTGACACGAAAAGTGCTGAACTATTTTATGTCAGTGAATTAATCAAAAACGCCGGATTGGCGGTACGTACCGTTGACCTGACAACACAACCAACGCAATTAGATAAAAACGCAGATATCAGCGCACATGCCGTTGCAAGTTTTCATCCACTTGGCGCTGAAGCCGTTTTCTGTGGTGATCGCGGTAAAGCCATTGAAGCCATGGCACACGCTTTTAGCCTTTACCTTGCCGCACAAACAGATGTTGCCGCTATTCTTGGTTTAGGAGGGTCAGGCGGAACCGCACTCATTACACCCGCCATGCAAGTGTTGCCTGTAGGTATTCCAAAATTAATGGTTTCTACGATGGCATCAGGGGATATTTCCGGTTATATCGGCGCCAGTGATATTTCGATGATGTACTCCGTCACTGATGTGTCTGGTTTGAATATCATTTCCCGTAAAGTATTAAAAAATGCAGCCAACCAAATTGCAGGAGCGGTTTGGTTTGATAGCGAAGAACAACCGCACGACTTAAAGCCTGCGATTGCCCTAACCATGTTCGGGGTAACGACCCCATGCGTCCAGCAACTTACAACACAGTTAGAAGCCCAATATGACTGTCTAGTCTTCCATGCAACAGGCAGTGGTGGTAAAGCCATGGAAAAACTGATTGATAGCCAGTTATTGCATTCTGTTTTAGACATTACAACCACTGAAGTGTGTGATTACTTATTTGGTGGCGTACTAGCATGTGATGAAGACCGCTTTGGTGCTATTGAGCGTACTCAAACCCCTTGCGTGATGTCTTGTGGAGCCTTGGATATGGTGAATTTTGGTCGCCCTTCCACTGTGCCTAAACACTATCAAGATCGCTTATTTTATCATCACAATGCTCAAGTCACTTTAATGAGAACGACCAAAGAAGAAAATCAGCAAATGGGTCGTTGGATTGCCGAAAAGTTAAATCGTTGTCATGGTGAAGTGCGCTTTATTATTCCAACAGCAGGTTTCTCAGCTTTAGATGTTGAAGGTGCTCCATTTTGGGATCCTATCGCAGACCAAGCCTTCATTGATACTTTAACCGCAAATTTAATAATAACAGAGAAAAGACAGCTTATTTTGAGTCCTTATCATATTAACTCCTCAGAGTTTTGTGATCAGGTTATTTAGCTTCATCAGGAAATTTTGAACAAATAATAGAGGTTAATTATGAAACATAACCGCACAGATTTATTAAAAAAATTTAGAGACATGATTGCTCGGGGAGAACCAATCATCGGTGGTGGCGCAGGAACAGGACTATCGGCGAAATGCGAAGAAGCGGGCGGTATTGATTTAATTGTTATCTATAACTCAGGCCGTTACCGCATGGCGGGTAGAGGTTCCCTTGCAGGTTTATTAGCTTATGGTAATGCGAATGAAATCGTTATGGATATGGCAAAAGAAGTTTTACCTGTAGTAAAACAGACGCCAGTTCTTGCGGGTGTGAATGGAACAGATCCATTCTGCCAATTCGATAAGTTCCTTGATGATATCAAAGCAACAGGTTTTGCAGGGGTGCAAAATTTCCCTACTGTCGGTCTAATTGATGGTAATTTCCGCGCCAACTTAGAAGAAACAGGTATGGGTTATGGGTTAGAAGTTGAAATGATCCGTTTAGCCCACGAAAAAGATTTACTTACAACGCCTTACGTTTTTAGTGCTGAAGATGCCATTGCGATGACTCAAGCTGGTGCTGACATTATTGTACCACACATGGGGCTAACGACTGGCGGGAATATTGGCGCAGAAACGGCACTGACGCTCAAAGATTGTGTGCCATTAATCAATGAATGGGCAAAAGCGGCAAAAGCAGTACGCGAAGATGTGATTGTTCTGTGCCACGGTGGCCCAATAGCTACCCCAGAAGATGCTGAATACATTTTAGCCAACTGCCCTGATTGCCATGGCTTCTATGGTGCCAGCTCAATGGAACGTTTGCCAACAGAAGTGGCATTAACCGCCACCACACAAAAATTTAAATCAATTACACGTTAGTTTTTTACTTTATATTTTGCCAACACCAGGCGCCTACTTTGGTAGGCGTTTTTTTATCTTTCTAGCTACAAAGTTATTTCCCTTTTTCCTGGTAAATAGAATGCCCTTTGCATAAAAAATGTGTTAGGCAAGCCATAAATATAGGCATACCAAAATAGAGCACGCCAAAGGCAAAAGCCACATGGGGTTTATCTGGAAACTCCCCCCCCGTAGAAATACTCGAATAATAGTCAATCGACCTTAAATATTCAGGCGTTAATCCGCCATAAGGTACGAGAAAAGATAAAATTAACACCGAGAAAATACAGAACATAAAATTGAGTGCCATTAACGCTGAATAGCCCATATTTTCAGAGCGTTCTTGCTCTGTTCGACTGGTTAAACCAAAAAGCATTCGATTTGCGACAGTGGCACTATACAAATATAAAATTAATGGGGAATCCCCTAAGACTGACATATTAATAGCCAGAGCAAAAAGGCCATAGAAAAGGGCAAATAACGTTAATATTCGCCAATCACGAAATACCGCCATAAAGACGCCTGAGTGAACTAAAATAAATTCAAAAATCAGGATCAGTGTCAGGTTATAAATAATTTCTACTGTATAGTATTCAGGAAAAAACCATACCGATAAAATAAAACCGACATAAAATAATGAAAAGCCATAATTTATTATTTTAGAAAAAGCACGAATAATGCTGAAAGAATGCGGAGTTTCCTTCACACTTTTTACTGAAGATTGTTTTGGGAAAAAACCTTGGTTGTTATCTTTCCCATTCCTTGGTGGCTTTACCATTACCTCACTCCATGTCATCAATATCACTTTACTAATAAGCTACTTGATAACACAAAAAATAAACAGTGGCTAAAGTCCGAATGGCGGATTCAGGATAAGATAAAGTGTAAGGAATATCGACAAGATGGCATGAACGTACACTCGCCATGCCATAGATAGATTAAATTGAAATTAAACCAGTTTGGCGATCAGCGTATCTAAATCACCTTGTAAGAAATTCACGGGTGGAATTTCAATCACGGTATATGCACCTGCAGCTTGTTTCATGGTCGCACGTGCGGCAGAAACCATAAACTGAGAAGTGAGTGCGGGATTATTAATACGCATTGAATATTCGAATAACTGGTTATGTGTTGCCCCTGAAACCCCTTTATGGGTCATGTGCACACCATGCCCAACATCTTTTAATGCATCAATGCTATCGACTTGACGAATATGTGTTTCATCAGAAGAAAAATAGCTATCTGCTTTAATTGCTTGAGTCACTGCATCAAAATTCACGCCACTTTCTAATTCAACATAAACCATACGGCGATGAACCCCAGTCCCTAATGGGATTGTGACAGAAAGTGCATCTTTGACGCCATCAATTGCTTTGGCTGCCACACTGTGCCCCATACTCATCCCTGGTCCAAAATTAGTAAAAGTTACCCCTTTTGGTGCCATCGCTAACATTAGAGTTCGCATAATCGAATCCGAACCAGGATCCCATCCAGCAGAAACAACTGCCACGCTATTATGTTGCTTCGCAATATCATCTAAGCTGTGTTTTAAAGCGACAATATCTGAATGAACGTCAAAGCTATCAACCGTATTAATTCCCAAACTTAAAATTTTTGCTGCTAATGGACCGATTGCACGCGTAGGTGAACAGAGTAGCGCAACATCAACTTCTCCTAGTTTTTCAATATCATCAACCACTTTGTAGGCTGAAAGTTCAGCGGGAATATCTTGTGTATTGCGACGAACTACCCCGACTAACTCAAAATCTTCAGCGGCCAGAACAGCTTCTAGTGCATAGCGGCCAATATTACCGTAGCCCACTATTGCTGCTTTAATTTTTGTCATTTTTACTCCTATACCGTGCTGATGTTGCTTATTAAATTATTTATACCCGTAATCCTTCAAGTTGCAGCGCTTTTCGTTGAGGTATAAGTGACTACGCTCAGCTCGCCGAGTCACATAGTTTATCTATGTTCCCCGCCTATCTTCCCTTGTCGCCTACCTGCAACTCGAATTATTTAGGGTATATAGCGAAATTAAATTTAACAGAATAATTAAAAGTAAACAAAACATTAGCCTAATTAAATCAGATGCATTTTAACCCTATTTTCATTGTTGAAATCCATGTAGAATTAGCCACTCAACAAGCTTTCCCTAACATTCATGAATATATAAAGGTTCTCAATGCATCAATCTGATGTGACTGAGCGGTCACTCTTTTCGCTCAGCTGGCCAATTTTTATCGATATTTTTCTTCATTTGGCCACATTATTAATTAATACCTATATGGTTAGCCACGTTTCTACTGCCTACCTTGCTGCTATGGGGGTGGGAAACCAAGTGTTTGACCTATTTATTACTATTTTTAACTTTATAAGTGTGGGATGTAGCGTTGTTATTGCCCAATACTTAGGAGCAGGCCGCAGAGAAAAAGCCAGCCAAGCAATTCATATTTCAATCGCGTTTAACTTTATTCTTGGTTTTTCTAGCGCGCTAGTCGCATTATTTTTTGGCTATAGCATTCTAACTATCATGAATATGCCATCACATTTAATGGCTGATGGTTATACTTATTTACGTATTTTAGGGATATGTTTAATTCCTGAAGCGATTTCAATTATTTTAGCCGCATGCTTGCGAGTTTATGGTAAAGCACAGCCTGCAATGTGGGTCACATTAATCGCTAATGTGATTACCGTGTTTGGTAACATCATTGTTCTTTATGGTTTCTTTGGGTTACCACAATATGGCCTTGAGGGCGTTGCTTGGTCAACTGTCGTTGGGCGTATTGTTGCCGTTATTTTACTCTTCTGCCTACTGTTTTATGGGTTGAGGATTAAATTTGTCCCAATGATGCTAATACACTGGTCGCGAAAAATGTTGGGTAAAATTTTACATATTGGCTTACCCTCCGCCGGTGAAAACCTCGTTTGGATCCTCCATTTTATGACCGCATCTGCGTTTATCGGTCTCATGGGAGAAACATCTCTTGCGGCACAAACACTCTATTTCCAGTTGTCATTATTTATCATGCTGTTCGGTATCTCTATCAGTATTGGTAATGAAATTATGGTTGGCCATCTTGTTGGAGCAAAACGCTTTGAAGATGCCTTTAGGCGCGGGGTAAAAAGCCTCAAAATGGGTTTTTACGTAACAATTGGTGTGGTTATTGCCTTTTGGTTATTCCGTGATCCTATCCTAAATAACATTACGGACGACCACGGTATTATTGAATTATTGCTGCCATTGTTTTTACTTTCGGTGTTTTTAGAGCCCGGCAGAACAATTAATATCGTGATGGTGAATGCCTTACGTGCCTCAGGTGATGCCCGCTTTCCTCTGTGTACCGCCATTATTTTTATGTGGGGCGTTGCTATCCCATTAGGCTACTTCTTAGGTATAAAAATGGAGATGGGCCTCTTAGGTATTTGGTTAGGTTTCTTTGCTGATGAATGGTTGCGCGGCTTAACCAATGCATGGCGCTGGCGTTCACGTAAGTGGCAAAGTAAGCGTCTTGATGTAGAAAGCTAATCTGTTCCGTTATCACTCAGTCCTGCCGAATTTTATAGGCAGGACTTTTGTGACCAGGCTCAAAATTAGAATTTTTTCATTTTTATAATTCAAATTAGAGATAATATTTCTCTTCACTCTCTTTAAATCCCCTAACTTAGTGAAGTTTTTCTCCAGACTGTTGTTTAAAATAATAAAATCGAAAAAGATTTTATTAAGGGGACTTGCCATGCATGCTCAATCACAACCACTACTTTGGCAATATTTTATCAAAGCAGTAAAACAAGAAGTAAAACCTGCCTTAGGTTGTACTGAGCCAATTTCATTGGCATATGCTGCTGCTAAAGCCGCTTCATTTCTTGATGGGCAAGTGATCCGTGTCTGTGCTTTTGTCTCTCCTAACCTCATGAAAAATGGCATGGGTGTAACCGTCCCCGGGACAGGTATGGTAGGTCTACCTATCGCAGCTGCGCTTGGTGCTGTTGGGGGCGATGCCGATGCAGGTTTAGAAGTTTTAAAATCAGCGTCCGCGGATGCCATTGCTTTGAGTAAAACCATGTTAGCGCAAGGAGCTATTACTGTAGATATCAAACACCCTTGTGATGATGTTATCTACTCTGAAGCCACGGTATACACACAAACTGAATCCGCAACCGTCATCATTGCAGGGTCGCATACCAATATTGTTAAAATCGTTCATAACAATCATACCGTATTTGATGCCACAACAGCTCAACCTCACCATGAATCGCCCGTTGACTGTGCGGCTGATGTCCCTCTGTCCCCCGTCACCGCCAAGTCTGTTTATCAATTTGCTACCGAAGCACCTTTAGAGGATATTCGTTTTATTCTTGAAGCCGCACATTTAAACGAAGCTTTATCTCAAGAAGGCTTACGCAACGTTTATGGCTTACATATCGGTAAAACATTACAAACCCAGCGAGACCGTGGCCTGCTTTCAAAAGACTTAATGTCAGAAATTATGATCCGCACCTCTGCCGCCTCAGATGCGCGCATGGGCGGTGCCGTATTACCCGCAATGAGCAACTCCGGCTCAGGCAACCAAGGTATTGCAGCCACCATGCCTGTTGTTGTGACTGCTGATTACCTACAATCTTCAGAAGAACAACTGGCTCGTGCATTGATGCTCTCCCATCTGATGGCAATCTACATTCATAACCAGCTTCCTGCATTATCGGCATTGTGCGCTGCGACAACAGCGGCGATGGGAGCTGCCGCGGGCATTGCTTGGTTACTAGAATCTCGCTATGAAGTCGTTGCAATGGCAATTTCCAGTATGATTGGTGATGTTAGTGGTATGATTTGTGATGGCGCATCAAACAGTTGTGCAATGAAGGTGTCAACCAGTGCGAGTGCCGCTTATAAAGCCGTGCTAATGGCATTAGATAATAGCTGTGTTAGAGGGTCGGATGGTATTGTGTCTGATGATGTCGACCAATCTATTGCCAATTTATGTTCTTTAGCCGCGGGTTCAATGAAACATACTGACGTGCAGATTATTGAAATTATGGCCGCTAAAGCACGCCCTTAACGCCGTCGCGTTGTTGGCTACATTCGCCAACCCTAGTCACATACTTGTGTATGCTCCTAGGGATTATTTCTTTTGCCGTCTTGCTACGTCGCTAATTCTTCGCCCTTAACGCCGTAGCATTGTTGGCTACATTCGCCAACCCTAGTCACATACTTATGTATGCTCCTAGGGATTGGCTCTTTTGCCGCCTTGCTACGCCGCTAATGACTTTGAATTTCGTTTTGAATTTCTTTTTGAATTTCTTTTTTGAAATTATTTTTTTGAATTGTTCTATTTTGAATTAACTTCTAGGGCTGCGAATTTTTCACGAATTATATCTTCTGGTAGGTCAATACCAATAAACACTAATACACTGCGGCGTTGTTCATCAACTTCCCAGTCTCTATCCCAATCCGCACTATAGAGGCGTTGAACACCTTGGAATAATAAGCGTTTTGGTTCACCCATAATGGAAAGAATTCCTTTATAACGCAGTAAGTTATCTGCAAAACCGAGTAATAGGTCTTCCATTACTTGAGAAACGGCCATCAGTTCAACAGGATAATTAAATTCAAGGACAATCGAGCCGACTTCATTTTGTTGTTTAGGCGCGAAACGGAATGTCGGTTGTTTGACATTCAACTGTGAATCCAATAAAAACCCTTCGATATCCAATAATAAACTCAGGTCGATATCACCTTGAATAACGGGGTAAATCGGTGCTCTCGCATTAATACGTTGTAAACGTTCAATTAAAGCTTCGTTATTCGGCTCAATATCTGTTTTGGTCAATAAAATGCGATCTGCATAGCCAATTTGCGCTTGAGCAATGGCAAAATCATTCAATTGTTTATCAGCGTGAACAGCATCCACTAGTGTAATAATGCCATCTAACACATAACGTTCGCATAGGACTTCATGGGAAAAAAAAGTTTGAGTGATCGGGCCTGGGTCTGCCATGCCAGTGCACTCAATGACGAGACGCTCAAAGTCTAATTTTCCATTATCAAGGCCATCTAATAGGTCTAATAAGGCATTTTCTAATTCATTCGAACGACTACAACAAATACAGCCATTACTTAATGTGGTAATTTGTGTCGCACGATCACCAATTATTGCGTTATCAATGGGGACTTCACCAAACTCATTTTCAATCACTGCAATTTTATGACCGTGCTCAGCATGAAGAATATGGCTAAGGAGAGTCGTCTTACCAGCCCCGAGAAAACCGGTTAAAATTGTTACGCTAATAGGTTTCATTATTGCCCTCACACTTCATTGATTAACAGCAGCGAAATCCGCCTTTACCGCTACCACCATACCGTGCATCTTGTCTTTCGCGAAAAAATTCTTTGTAGGTCATCACAGGTTTATCTGGGTGATTATCACTCATATGCTGCACATAGGTATCATAATCAGGAATACCAATTAGCATGCGTGCTGCTTGCCCGAGGTATTTTCCTGTTTTGCCGAGATTTCCAAACATCAGCCTCTCCAATACAAATGCCCTACATCATGAACACACAATGTAGGGCGACCTTTCATTTACCGAACATCTTCCGATGTTCAATTTCGTTGAAGGGTGACTTAATGTGAAGATGAAACTTTCACGCCCTCTTTAGGTACAGGAACATAAGGTGTTTCTTTGTCTGTACGCTCTGGGTTTTTGTGCGCTTTCATCCCAACGCGAATACCATAGAAAATGATACCGTAGACAACCACCAAGAATAGAATACTCAGCCCTGCGTTGGTGTAGTTATTAATAATAATGTGATTCATATTAGTAATTTCTTGTGCAGTTAACTCTGCACCACCTGCCGCAATCTTATCTTTATAAGATTTCGCTAAGTATAGGAATCCTTCCAGTTGTGGGTTATCACTGAATAATTTCAGTCCCAATGCCCAAGTTGTACAGATTAATAGCCATACTGCAGGTAATACAGTCACCATAATGTATTTACTGCGTTTCATCTTAATCAGCACTACTGTACTCAAGACTAAAGCAACTGCTGCTAACATTTGGTTCGAGATACCGAACAGAGGCCATAAGCTCTTAACACCGCCCAGTGGGTCAACAACACCTTGATACAATAAATAACCCCACAGCCCAACACAACCAGCTGTACCTATGATACCAGCAACCAGTGAATCTGTTTTCTTCAAGAATGGAACAAAGTTACCCAATAAATCTTGCAGCATAAAGCGGCCTGAACGAGTCCCTGCATCCAATGCGGTTAAGATAAACAGAGCTTCAAACAGAATACCAAAGTGATACCAGAAGCCCATATTTGCCGCAGGCATGATTTCATGGAAAACATACGCAATACCTACCGCTAATGTCGGCGCACCACCAGCACGGTTTAACACCGACGGCTCACCAATATCTTTCGCTGTTTGCATGATTTGCTCAGGTGAAATCACAAAGCCCCATGAACTCACTGTAGCGGCTGCATGAACAGACACATCTTTGAGCTGAGCCATGATAGCTGCGCCATCTGGACCACCCAGTTCATGTAAGTTAGGCATAGTAATACCTAACGCTGCTGGTGGTGTATTCATAGCAAAATACAGGCCTGGTTCGATAATAGAAGCCGCGACCAAAGCCATAATCGCAACAAATGACTCCATTAACATTGCACCATAACCGATGTAACGCGCATCTTTTTCGTTTGCTAATAACTTAGGTGTTGTCCCTGAGGAAATAAGCGCATGGAAACCGGATACCGCACCACAAGCGATGGTAATAAATAAGAATGGGAATAGAGTACCTTTCCAAACAGGACCGGAGCCATCAACAAATTGCGTGACAGCTGGCATTTTTAATTCAGGGTTTAGAATAACGATACCAATCGCTAAACCAACGATAACCCCAATTTTCAAGAATGTCGCTAAATAGTCACGAGGCGCTAAAATTAGCCATACAGGTAATAATGCAGAGACAAATGCATAACCCACTAACGCGTAAGTAATCGTCGTGTCTTTGAATGTCAGTGCTGGACCCCAGTATGGGTCATGAGCAATCACACCACCAAACCAAATGGAAGCAACTAAGAGAACAATACCGATAACAGAAACTTCACCTACGCGCCCCGGCCGGATATATCGCATATATATCCCCATAAACAATGCGATAGGCACTGTTGAGACAACGGTAAAGACACCCCATGGGCTTTCTGCCAAGGCTTTCACCACAATCAATGCTAATACAGCAAGGATAATGATCATGATTAGGAAGCACCCAAAGAGTGCCAGCGTTCCCGGAATTGGGCCTAGCTCTTCTTTAACGATTTCCCCTAATGATGCACCATTACGACGTGATGAAATAAATAACACCATGAAATCTTGCACTGCACCGGCTAACACAACCCCTGCAAGCAACCATAAGGTGCCGGGTAAATAGCCGACTTGAGCAGCAAGAACAGGTCCGACTAATGGCCCCGCCCCTGCAATCGCGGCAAAGTGGTGACCAAATAGAACGTTTTTATTTGTCGGAACATAGTTTAACCCGTCATTATTAATGACGGCTGGAGTCGCACGTGTTTCGTCCAGCTTCATCACTTTTTTAGCGATATATAAGCTGTAATAACGATATGCTATGAGATACACCGCCACAGAAGCGACGACAATCCAAAGAGCACTGATGTGCTCACCACGCCTGAGTGCAACTACCCCCAGACAGACCGCACCGATTATCCCAAGGATCATCCACGGAATGTGCTTTAAAATACCATTTTTGTTCATAGAACACCCTTCTGAGGTAAAACGAACATGCCATTGATTTTGTATTAGCCATCATAAAAAACGATATCACTGTGTTTTCGTTGCTTATCATTTATCGTTGATGGGTTTTTAATTGGCAGTGGTTGAACTGTATTGAATCAAAAAATTGAGCTCTGCCATGGTGTATATGGTATGAAATTACACTCAGCAAATGACTAAAGTTATGCTAAGTGGTGCCATATGGAATTAAGCGGTTTGTTTTTTACTTTGAATGGTTTTTAGGGAGGTCAAATGAGCTTAAAAACGTGATCTGCATTACAATTTCAATTTGTTTTCAATAAGTTAAAAAATGTAGTATGCATGGTTAAAATGACGTTTATTGTGAATAAATTTCACTAATAACGTAAAAAGCTAAAGCTGAGTTACCTGAAACCTTATGATATCTATATACGTTTAGCGTGTAATCGTAGTCCAATTACCACCAACCCACCAACTGTGCTCACCATCAGTTTGTGTTTCACATCCGATACCGACTTTCGCTTTCCCTGCTTCAAAGGGATATGCGCAATCATAAATTGCATCAATCACGACTTCCCCTGATATCGCATCTGCAAAACCAATTTTATTTTCTTTACGAATTCGGTATACCCCGTCCTGTGCTTCATCTGGCCAGTTGTCAAAATAATAAAGCTGGTAAACTTCTTGCCCTTTCTGGTCAAAAACAGCCAAACCGCTATTTGGTCGTTCACCTAAGCAATACTTAAATGATGATTGCGGTTCAAAACACTCGATTTTATCTTTTTCATTCGCCACCCATAAGCTAAATTGTTGTTCAAGATTTTGTGCTGTTGATAAAAAAGACATTAATCCTAATGACATTAAGCCAGCGACATAACGAACCATCATCACTTTCCTTATTCTACTTTTACGCCGGATTATAGTAAGAAGTGGAGCGCATCAATCTTACTCCAATAAATACTCGCTTATTAAAGATAGCGGATATCTCTTTCAATGAAACTAGGAATAAGGGTAAATAAAATCTTGTACAAGAATAACCTTAAGATTCAAATTAGTAAGAATTCAGCCCCAAGAAGATGCATTTAAAAATATTTACGTAACTCAAAATGCTAATGGGGTTAAGTTAGTCAATAAGCTACCTTACTCTATCAATCTGGCTGGATTAGCGATTAATAATAATTTCTTTAATGACGAGCACTTTAACGGGGCTATTGGCATTCAATTATTAGGTGGAATCCCCGTTATTAGTGCCAATCAAACCCCATTAGCCAAGCCAGATGCAACCTCAATTATTTGAGATAATATAAAAAGCAGTAGCGAAACAAAAATGTTCAGCACTAACTTCATTAAAATCAACCAGAAACACACACTGTATTAGCGGTTTTTTGCGCCAGCTCTAATGCACTTTCAATCGAATCTGCAATTGCCAAAGCAACACCTAACCGGCGAGTTCCTGCAATTTCAGGTTTACCAAATAACCGTAATTGAGTATCCGATCCCAATGCTGCACCAATATTTGAAAAAATCACATTTTGGCTTTGTAAACTAGGTAAAATAACCGCGGATGCACTTGGTCCATATTGGCGGATCACACCGATTGGGAAGCCAAGAAATGCACGAACATGTAAAGCAAACTCAGATAAATTTTGTGAAATCAGCGTCACCATGCCTGTATCATGGGGACGAGGCGAAACTTCATTAAAAATAATATCGTCACCGCACACAAATAATTCAACACCAAATATTCCGTAGCCCCCCAGAGAGGTAACAATTTTCTCAGCAACATCCTGCGCTTTTTTCAACGCCACCTCACTCATGTACTGTGGCTGCCAAGACTCACGATAATCCCCTTTTTCTTGTCGATGCCCTACTGGCGCACAAAAGTGAATCCCATCCACGGCACTGACCGTTAATAATGTAATTTCAAAATCAAAATTAACCATTTTTTCAACAATTACACGGCCTTGACCTGCTCGACCACCTTCCTGTGAGTAATCCCAAGCTTGATTTAATTCGTCTCGAGAATGGATCACACTTTGCCCCTTCCCTGACGAACTCATCACTGGCTTAACAATACAAGGAAAGCCGATTTTTTCTGCTGCTGCGATAAAATCGAGTTTACTGTCTACAAATTGATACTCTGATGTTGGTAATTTCAACTCTTCTGCGGCTAAGCGGCGGATACCTTCTCTATCCATAGTAAGAACAATCGCTTTCGCAGACGGAACCACTTTCTGTCCTTGTTGTTCCAGTTCCATTAATACCTGTGTCGCAATCGCTTCAATTTCAGGCACAATAATATCGGGTTTTTCAATTGAAACTATTTGCTTCAGCGCTTCGCCATCAAGCATGTTTATTGTATAGCTACGGTGTGCAATATGCATCGCTGGCGCATTATCATAGCGATCAACCGCAATGACTTCGATGCCCAACCGTTGACATTCAATCGCAACTTCCTTGCCTAACTCTCCAGCACCTAACAACATGACTTTTGTTGCAGATTTACACAGCGCAGTACCTAATTGATTCATGATTGATAACCTTACCGACAAAAAAGTTACTGCCAATTATATACGCAACCGTTTGCTTTTGCTATCGAGGAAAAAATGCCATAAGACAATAATCTTATAAACTATTGATAATGATGGTTAACTATTTAATCTAATGGTGTTTTGTCACGCCCAGTAATAAAAGGTTCTTTATGAGAAAATTTAATATACTGTTTGCGTAAGATTGCTAACACACAAAATATTAAACCAATCCAAATAAGTGAGAAACTAATGCCTTTGACCCAATCAAATAGCTCATTAAATAAAAATACGGCTAATAAGAATTGAATTGTTGGTTCTATATATTGTGCTAAACCTATTACCGTTAATGACGTTCGTTTAATTGCCGCAGTAAAAAAGAGCAAAGGAATGATCGTGACTGGAGCCGCTAACATATAAAGAACTTTAATTTGCCAATCCCCTTGCGCCACAGCGCTTAAACCATTAGAAGCTAACCACCAAGAGATCGCTATTGCAATGGGCAGCAACCAAAGCGCTTCTAGAAATAAAGACGTAATCACATCAAATCGAATAAATTTACGGATTAATCCATATACCGCAAAAGCACTCCCCATAACTAACGCTAAAATAGGTAATTCACCATACTGCCAAATTTGGTAACCAACCCCCGCACAAATAAAAATAACAGCCATTTTTTCTGCAAAAACAAGCCGTTCGCGAAGAAACAAAACACCAAGTAGAATAGAGAATAATGGGTTAATAAAATATCCAAGACTCGCGGCTAACACCTGTCCGTGAGTTAATGCGTAGGTAAATGTTGTCCAAGATATCGCCATAACCGACGAACTAAATAAACACAAAATTATAGACCGTTTATCAGACCATACCTCGCGCCATAAAGATTTATTTTTAATAATTAAGCGAACAAAAAAAAGTATAGGCACAGACCAAATAAGACGTTCTGCAAGTAGCTCTAAAGGTTCCGCTCCGGGAAGAAAACGATAAAATAATGGTGTGATTCCCCATAAGATATAGGAAAAAATAGCAAGAGCTACTCCCGAGCGAAGCAACATAATTTATCCACAATAAATCTGATTAAATAATATTAGCTACTTATCATACGCCAAAATGCAAAAAATAAAACTTATCAACATCATAATATAGGTTGAATTATATCAAGTATTCTTAAAATAAAAGGTAACTATATCGCTACCTTTTATTTACTCGCTGCATATATATTCATCAAAAAACATCACGCTGATGTAATGGTGGTTGCTGCTGCATAAATGCACATAATTCCTCTTGTGTCGGCGCTGCGGCAATAGCACCTTTTTTGGTTGTCGCCAATGCACCACAAGCAGTAGCTTGCGAAATGACCTTCATCAGCCCCTCTTTTTCATTGACTAGCCCATATTGTGAAATGGCCGCCAACAACCCCGCCATAAATGCATCGCCAGCCCCTGTGGTATCAATACTTTCTACTAAATAAGCACTTACGGCCATTTGAACCAAAGAAGTGAACACCTGACAACCTTTAGCCCCTTGAGTAACAATTTTTAATTGGGCAGGATAGCCTTGCAATTTGGCGATTGCATTTTCAAAACGACTTTCTTGCGTTAACCACAGCAGCTCATCATCAGAAAGTTTTAAAATATCCGCTCGTTTTGCAAAATTATCAACAACTTGGTGCATTTCATCGGGATCAGACCACATTTGTGGACGAATATTAATATCAAAACTCAGTAACCCACCAGCGAGTTTTAGTTGTTCGATAGCTGTTGATAAAGACGCTCTACATTGGTGATGCACTAGAGCTAATGAGCAAAAATGCAAAATATCATGACCAAATTGCGGTAAGTTATTTGTCGTTAAAAATTGGTCAGCCGAAGGAGAAACTAAAAAAGAAAATTCACGTTCTCCGTTTTCATGCAGTGAGACGAGAACAGTACTTGTTTTATACTTTTCATCAAATTCCATCGCACTCGTATCAACCCCTATATCAAATAAGGTTTTTTGCATGAAATGCCCGAAAGCTTCTTCACCGACTCGTCCAATAAAACCACTATTTTGCCCTAAGCGTGCAACCCCAGCGGCGACATTTACAGGCGCACCACCGGCACAAGCTTCATATTGCATGTTTTGAAGAGGAATTAAATCAATAACTGCATCCCCTAATGCCCAAACTTTCATTATATCTCCTTTGCGAGTTTTATATTTTTAACCTTTATTCTTATTCATAAATAACACATTACCAACTCATGAAAATAAAACTAGTAAACGCAAACTGTTAACGTTAACATTAACATTAACATTAACATTAACATTAAGTATAAAGAAGCCAGCAAATAAACGCACCTATTATTGAATTTCATGTGCCCATTTTGTTATCGCGATCGAAAAATGTTCAGGAAGCCATAATGAAAAAACAACTTGAATTAGCCAACGAAACCATCAAAACAGCAAGAGAAAACATGAACTTGCAGTTCTACCCACAATACCACCTTGCCCCTTATGTAGGCTGGATGAATGACCCTAATGGTTTGATCTATCACCAAGGACAATACCACGCTTTTTATCAACATCATCCATTTAGTGCGATTTGGGGTCCCATGCATTGGGGTCATGCAACAAGCACTGATATGGTCCATTGGCAACACCAACCCATTGCGTTAGCACCAAGTGAAGATTATGACCGAGATGGTTGTTTCTCAGGCTCCGCAATTAGTTACGATAACAAATTGTATTTGTTTTACACAGGCCATATCTGGTTAGCAAATCCAGGTGATGACAGCCAAATCATCCAATCACAGTGTGTTGCAATCAGTGAAGATGGTATTCATTTCGAAAAGAAAGGTGTTGTACTCCCTTCCCCTGATGGCTATATGCACTTTAGAGATCCTAAAGTTTGGCAACAAGATGGTAAATGGTGGATGGTGGTTGGTGCAAGAGACTCTCAAGATCAAGGGCAAATCCTCTTATTTAACTCTACTGACTTATTAAATTGGGATCAAAACTATCAAATCCTAGCAAAAACTGACGACAATAATGTTTATATGTGGGAGTGTCCTGATTTCTTTCCATTAGGCGAAAAATTTATTGCCCTTTTTTCTCCTCAAGGAAAAAAAGCAAAAAATTATCAATATCGAAATTTATTTCAAAATGGCTATTTGGTTGGTAATTGGTCACCTAATTTACCTTATCAAATTTCACATTCATTTACTGAGCTTGATTTTGGCCAAGACTTTTACGCACCTCAAACCTTTTTAGCTAAAGATGGCCGTCGTATTGCTATCGCTTGGATGGATATGTGGGAAAATCATATGCCTACACAAAAACATGGGTGGTCAGGGTGCTTTACTTTACCTAGAGAGCTAACACTGAATGAGCAAGGTAAAATTATCTCTAAACCTATAGAGGAATTGAAATCATTACGCCAGTCTGCAAGCCATTTTCCCGCAACAATGTTAGCCAAAAACAGCACCATAGTATTAAATGAAAATGCGACAAGTTGTGAAATAGAACTCATTTGGGATTTACAGCAAAGCCCAGCTGAAAAATTTGGCTTTTGGATTGGATACGGCGTGCAGTTCTATGTTGATAACCAAAGTCAGCAATTAACCTTAATGCGTCATTACCCTGAATATACCATTAGTGATAATCGTTGTGCTCCGATACCGCAAGGTCATCAACTTAAAATAAATGCTTTTATCGACCACTCTAGCTTGGAAGTATTTATTAATGATGGTGAACTCAATTTTAGTTGCCGTATCTACCCACACCAAAGTGAACGAGATTTAAGATTATTTGCAATAAATCACCAGGCTAAGCTAGAAAAAGCGATTTATTGGGAACTCAAGAAAGCGATTGAATAACTGTCTATTCGATTTGCCTTCTCGGAGAAACTAAAAAGAATTACGTTCTAACAAGTCGCAAGCAACATATTCAACACTATTTTGCTGCCGTTCTTCTATGATGTGCAAAGCGGCTTGTTGACCTAACTGATAGTGCGGTAACACAACCGTACTTAATGGTGGATAAAATAGTTCTCCAACACCTATCATATTATCGTAGCCAAGTACTGCGATATCTTGTGGGATACGTAAACCACGGCTAAGTAGTACTTGGTAAGCTAAAAATGCAATACGGTCATTTCCACAAATAATGACATCAAAATCCGGTTTTTTATTCTTAAAGTGACTATTAATTAAAGCTATAACATCTAAATAGTGTTCATCACCTAACTCTAAATGGTATTGCTGAAGCGATTCTAGAGGTAAATTAGCCGTTGCCCACGCAGATTCCACCGCTTCACGGCGCGTTTTTCCAGCAAGTGTTTCTTGCGGGATATAAAGACAAAGAGGATTCCGATACCCTTTCTCTATTAAGCGATTAACTGCATTCAATTGACCATTGAAATCATCTGGTACATAGGCTGGAAACTGCCCTTTTTTATCTATGCAATTGGCAAGAACCAAACGATTATTATGTAATCCTTCAGGAATAGTCACTTCTCGAAGGCCCATCGTAGTATAAATAATACCATCTGGTCGCTGGGATAATAATTGCCGGACAGCTCTTTCACTATCTTCACTGGAGGTAATATTAACAACAAAGCTACTCCAGCCGAATTGCCTCGCGGTTTGCTCTATTGAAAGAATGATTTCCACAGAAAACGGAGTTGTCGCTGTATCAAGGGCCAAAACGCCAACTGTCGAAACCCTAGAACCTTTTCCTCTAATCTTACGAGCAGAAAAATCAGGAACATAATTGAGTGACTCAATAGCTTGTTGGACCTGTTTTAAGGTTTCAGGCTTGAGTAATTCAGGGTTATTAATTGCCCGTGATACTGTCATCAATGAAACATTTGCAAGTCGAGCTACGTCTTTTAAAGAAGCCATTAAGTATATTCACTCATCAAAACTAGGTTAGAGTAAATTTTAACATGTCAGATATAAAAAGCACTTAATCTTCGTCAATTCACAGATTAAGTACTATCACCTAAGAAAACAGCATAAAGTGTACATCTAAGACTTTTTATGACTAATGATTTAAGATATTATTGATTAGCTTTAACAATATTTCTGTCTATTACTTTATGTTAAAAAACACATTTAATAAGTAAATTCACATAATATGTTACACGTCATTAATCGAATATTACCCAATGACACAAACTTTAACTATTGTTTCTATTTTTATATTAAATTTAACTAGATGATGTTTTTAATATAAATTAAGGTCAGTAATACACTAATAAAAAGAACAACGATCAGTAGAAAATATTATTGTGAAATTTTAATTTCACTTTATTTATCTACGTATTTAATCAGATTGGTATGAATATCAAATCAGTTCAACAGGAGTATGGTGATGAATAACACCATTCACGTAATCGTAGAAAGTGATAATGTCTTTAAGAATAAACTGAAACTAATGATGGAATCTTTTGGTTTTATCTTTAGATTTTATAATAACGAAGAAGTGTTTATGAGTAATTATACTTACCCTAATGAGGGTAATGTAAAAGAATGTATTTTATTATTCTTAAACAATGATGAAAATCGTATTAGTAGATTAAACAATATAAATAATTCATTTGGTATTGTTCCATTCATTGTGCTTGCTGAAGAGCCTTCTATCAGTTTGTGCCGTGAGAGTTTTAAAGCCGGAGCTTTTGATTTTTTCCCTTTGCCTTTCAAGGACATTGAAATTTTAAACTCCATCAGTAACGCAACAGAATTATTTTTAAATATGCATGAAAAGTATAAAAAATATACCTACCTCTCTGATAAATTTAACCGTCTTTCGGTTAGAGAACGAGAAATCATGGATATGATATTAGAAGGTAATACCAGTAAAGAAACCGCTGAAAAACTGTCACTATCACCAAGAACTGTAGAAGTTCATCGCTCTAACATTTATACGAAACTAGGTATTAAATCACTGCCACAACTTATTCAAGAATACGAATACATTAATACCTATCCTAAATATATTTAATTTATATGATATGTTCATCTTGTTATAGCGTAATTAGTTTCTGGTGGTTTGACTCTAAGCCATCAGAAACTAATTACCTAAAAAATGCCAAGAGCACTATAATTTAGATAAATATAGATAAAAATCCTGTCAATTTTAAAATAATAACTTGTTTTTATAAGTGATAAACAATAGTTCTACTCTATCACAGATTAAAGAAACCTAAGTGAATTGATAATTCCACTAGTAATAATAACTACTAATACTTGTAAAATAAAATAATACTTTTTTGTGTTACTGAAATATCATTTAAAATAATAGTGCACCTATCACACCATTTTTTAGTAAGACAATGCGCTTTCTCATCAATATTTATCCATCACAAATCTAAAAAAATAGGGCTGTAAACGACATACCAACTTACCTAACTCAAGCATAATAAGTATCGTTTTCATTTTCTTTTCTCGATACATCAAGTAACGACACAAGCAGATAGATTATGCTTTATTTATCTATCGACTGTCGTTCAAAATGTTGGTAAATTCTTCGCGCTTCGCTGTTTTTATGCTTTTTTGTTGTTGTCCACAAAACATGCGAAAGCGCTTTTTTTTTACGGTCCAAAGCATATGTAAGAAGCTATTTGTAGTCTTTAATGTTAATTTCATACTGCTTTAGTTTGCGCCATAACGTTGTCCGCCCCATATCAAGGACTTTATGCATTTTTTGAATTTTACCTTCACAAGCCTGCGCCACTTCAATAATCAAAGCTTTCTCAACTGAATGAATATCCAAGCTAGCGAATCGTTGCTCTACCTTATTTTCCTTAAAAATTTCTTGTTCATAATAGTGAAATTTCAATTTCCCACTCGCTTCCCTTGCTAAAGCCTGCGTGAGTGCAAACAAAATATTGCAGCTATTCTGAGTTGAAGATAAAGCGACAACTAGAACTGGCTCTCCAGCATGTGAATACACTGGAGCTAGATAATAAAAAATCCCATGTAATTCGATTGGCGCAGTATACAACTTATCCCGCGCACCATAAGTCAAATTATCAGATAATAAAGCTGCTATCTCAAAATTGCCCCCAAACTCATGACTAAGCCAAAGCGTTTTTCCATCAGAGCTAATCAGAGAACTTCGAATATTATTATCATGTAATGAAGCTAATCCACCTTCAATAGTTGTATAAGCAAGCTCTACAATATATTTATAATCATCTGAATTATAAATACTTTCTTTTACAGGTGTTGTAGTTGGAAATATTAAATGAACCGACATAGTTATCCTTATTCTTCGATAAGAGTTATCTGATTATGTCAATTTCCCATTTAATTATTATATTCTAGATCAAGTTATTAATTGATAGATTTAAACCGCTTGATCCACATCAATTTTTCACAATTAAAAGCAGTAAATCAATGTGGTAAAAAACAAAATGGCTAACTTAATTTACCTAAGTTAGCCATTTACACTTTTAAAACGCTCTGATTCACTTAGGAAGTGACAATATTTCCCCACAGGTCATATTCATCTGCATGCTCAACGAATACTTTCACTATATCCCCCGCGTTAACACCAAATTCACCATTAAGATAAACCATACCATCAATTTCTGGCGCGTCTGCCATACTACGCCCAATAGCACCTTCATCATCAACTTCATCAATAATGACTAAAATTTCTTTACCAATTTTATCTTGTAAACGCTGTGTAGAAATTTGTTGTTGTAATTGCATAAAACGATGATAACGATCTTCTTTAATTTCCTCAGGGACTTGATCCGCCAGCTCATTCGCTTTCGCTCCCTCGACAGGGCTATACTTAAAGCAGCCTACTCGGTCTAACTTCGCTTCCGATAAGAAATCGAGTAGCATTTGAAAATCGTCTTCTGTCTCACCAGGAAACCCCACAATAAATGTTGAACGTAAGGTGAGTTCAGGGCAAATTTCACGCCAACGCTTAATTCGCTCAAGTGTTCTTTCTACAGCGCCAGGGCGTTTCATTAACTTTAAAATTTTGGGACTTGCATGCTGCAGCGGAATATCTAGGTAAGGTAAAACTTTACCTTCTGCCATCAAAGGGATGACATCATCAACATGTGGATAAGGATACACATAATGTAAACGTACCCATACACCCAGTGAAGCAAGTTGTTCACATAACCCCACCATGCTAGTTTTTACCGGCTGCCCATCCCAAAAACCCGTTTTATTTTTAACATCAACACCATACGCAGAGGTATCTTGTGAAATAACCAGTAACTCTTTTACCCCTGAAGCGACTAAACGCTTAGCTTCATTTAACACATCTCCAATTGGACGGCTATCTAAATCCCCTCGCATAGAAGGAATAATGCAAAAAGTACAACGATGATTGCACCCTTCGGAAATTTTTAAATAGGCATAATGCTTTGGAGTCAGTTTTACCCCTTGTTCTGGAACTAAACTCAAGAAAGGGTCATGTTCAGGTTTTGGAACGTAGTGGTGCACGTGGTTAAGTACTTGCTCATAGCTATGTGGACCAGTGATTTCTAAAACTTTTGGATGTACTTCACGAATTTGGTTCTCTTTCGCGCCAAGGCATCCTGTGACAATCACTTTGCCATTTTCATTCAGAGCTTCCCCAATCGCTTCTAGTGATTCCTGCACCGCGCTATCGATAAACCCACACGTATTCACAATGACTAAGTCAGCATTATCATAGCTTGGAACGACTTGGTAACCATCAGTGCGCAACTCAGTTAAAATGCGTTCTGAATCAACTAGATTTTTCGGGCAGCCGAGTGAAACGAAGCCAATTTTTGGCACCGGATTAGTATTTTGCGACATAACTCACTTCTTTTATTGTTTTAAAAAATGGGCGAAATTTTACCTGAAGAATTGAGGGAATTGTATAAATTTTTATCGAAAATAATCTGTAATTAACGCGAGGATAATAGAAAAAACTTATGTTAAATAGGTGATTTCTACAAACCATTTTTGTAAAAATCACCTAAAAATGTCAACTAGCGATTAACCGAACGAGCAATACGTGAATAGGTGTGACGAACACCACGGATCACAATACTATAATTTAAAATATTCTCAGGTAATGCGATTCCGTTATAACCCGAATCACCAATATGGTGTAAATCTGTCCCGGCCATTTTGCACATTAATGCAATTTGCCGAATAGTTTGTAAATCTGCACCTTCTTGAGAAGTGCCAATCGCCGTCATTGTCATCACGCCTTGGGAATGGCAATAACCTACCATTTTTTGCACAAATTCTAATGAAATCCCAGGTACCGTTCCCGGAGCTGGGAGCAAAATAATATCCGCACCATTGTTAATAAAGGTACGAATATCATCATCTGTGATGAGTTGCTCTGCGGAAGCATTTAAAACACCAGCAGCGTGCATTTTTCCCGTAATAAGCACAATATCTTCACCCACAACAGCTTTAAGCTCTTTAAGGCTCTGGTTAATTTCCTGATTAGTTACTCCATTGCCAGGGTTCCCCGTTAGAACAATAATATCCGCACCCATTTCTTTTAATTTAAGAGCATTTTTTACTGTTGCTAATCGCCCTTCTGACATTTTCCATTGCACATCTTGTGTCGGATTATTAAAGCCCTCAGGTACAGGCTCTAAATTAACACCGATTGCTCGTCCCGTTAAGCGCTTAAGTGTGCGAATGATTTCCTCAGGTTCAACCCCTTCGGGTAGGCCTTGCATAATCGGTTGATTAACATCAAAAACATTCAATAATAAAATGTCTGCACCTTGGCTTGCGGCTAATTCAGCATTCGTCACTGTCATTAATACGGGTTGAATTGTGCCTATGGTTTCAGAAACCAAAATTCGCCCTTCACTTGCTTTAATTGATTCTAATAGATTCTTTTTATTGAGTTTTACAATTTCTGAAGCAGAGCAGTCAAGATAACGTCGTTGCATGGCTATACCTTTATTTTCAACAAAATGAATGAAGTGTTCTTTCGCAGTAAAATTCACACCTTCAAAATATATCATGTAGACAATAATAAACTGCCTAATAGAACACACTATTAGCAAGTTATTTTTCAAAGAATAATAACTTTTTCTAACACTTAGATTTTTATATAAAAACAAACATTTTTAGCGACGAGTAATTTACTTATCGTAAATTACCACTTGTTTTTTAGTAATAGTAATGATTATCATTACAGCTCTATATCACTTATGGTAAGGACGAAAATAATGAAACTCGCCTATAAAGCTGCTGTTTCAGGTCTCGCGTTGTTTTCAATCTCAGCATTAGCTCAAGAGTACCCTCTCGGTCACCCTGTGATCAAAAACGGAATGGAAATCCAAGGTGTTTACCTACAACCAATTACAATGGATACCGAAGAAGGCCATCATGCAATGTCTCACTTAGCTGCAGATAAAGCAGATGTCCACTTAGAAGCAGATATCCACGCTGTTGAAGATAACCCAAATGGCTTTGCAGAAGGCGATTGGATCCCTTACCTAACCATTGAATATTCAGTCACTAAACTTGGTGATAAACCACAAACTCAAACAGGCACATTTATGCCTATGGTGGCAAGTGATGGCCCTCATTATGGGGAAAACATCAAATTAGATGGCAATGGTAAATACCGTGTCACCTATAAAATCTATCCGCCATCACACAATAAAGATGTTGCCTTTGGCCGTCATATTGATAAAGAAACGGGTGTGGCCCCTTGGTTCCAGCCTTTCGAAGTCTCTTGGGATTTTGACTACGCAGGTGTTGGCCGTAAAGGTAGTTACTAATTTTTTAACCTAAATTAGTTAAGGGCTTAACCAAGGGAATTTTCTTGCGTAAGCCCTTTTTTGTTTGTCGTTATAAAAGGATAAACCAAGCCAAAATGAAAACATTACTGAGCTTTTTACTGGTTATCACTTGTACAATAATTCCCCTATCTTCATTTGCTGCAGAAAAATATACTGTCGAATTAGAAATGAAAAATGGTGATCTTATCCCGCGAGTTCTTGAAGTCCCTGCAAAAACAATTATCCGCATTAAAATTACCAATACAGGCACTGAGCCCGCAGAATTTGAAAGTATTCAATTAAGAAAAGAAAAAGTTTTAGCCCCCGGAGCAAGCTCTGTTGTTGTTATCGCACCATTGAAACCTGGCACATATACTTTTTTTGATGACTTCCACCTTTCTCACCCCAAAGGCGAGATCATTGCGAAATAAAAGGATTTAGCATGGGACAAGTTCTGTTTGTTGTGTGGCGTGAAAGTTTTGAAGCGTTGCTTGTCATTGGTATTATTTATGCGTGGATTAAACGTCACCCTGACGCACATAATGGTATGAAATACCTTTGGGCCGGAGTCGCTATTGGGGTTATTACCTCCATCTTACTCGCACTTCTCATCTATGGCATATTTAATGTCCTTGATGATACAGGGCAATCACTGTTTATGATTTTTATGGAGCTACTCGCTTGTATCCTGATTGTCCAAATGGTGTATTGGATGAACAAGCATGGCAGCTCAATGAAATCAGAAATTGAATCAGGAATAAGCCGTAATGCGGCTCACCATAACTGGTGGGGCGCCGCATTGATTATTGCCATTGCCATTGCCCGTGAAGGAAGCGAAATCGTCGTCTTTTTATCTAGCTTTATTATGTCGTTAACCGCGTCTAATGCATCGGCTTTCTTTATTGAAGTCGGTGGTGGAATTGCAATTGCAGGCCTTACACTCTATGCATTCTTATTAACAAATCGTTTAGTTTCATGGTCTATCTTCTTTAAGGTTACCGGCGTTATTCTATTATTCCTCGCGTTATCTCTCCTACTTAAAGGGGTAGAAGAAAGCGCTAACTTACTGATTGAATATGATTTTTCCATCCCTGATTTTTTAATTTATCCCGCTTGGGATACAACTGCATTTCTTGACGATTCGGGTATTGCTGGTAATTTTATCTCATCTTTCTTTGCCTATCGTTCACAGCCTATTTGGCTCAGTGTCATTACCTTTATCCTTTATTGGGCTATTGTGATCCCATTGTTTACTCGGAGCAAAAAAAATGTCTAGCTCACTGAGGCATAACATCAAATGGGTCTCGATTAGCTTAATACTCAGTATGGCACTACCTAACTTGGTTCAAGGTAAAGCACTGAGATCCCCTGTACAAACAGGGGATAACATCATTATCGCTAAAGGGGATATTCCTACTCCTGAAAAATATCAACATGCTATCCAAACCTATTTAGCCTTTGCCACTGCTGAATTGGCAGAAATGGTGACGCAATTGGAATTGTTACAACAGAGTTTACAACAAGGAAAGCTAGAACAAGCCCAAGCCGCGTATATTCAGGCTCACCAACATTATGAAACAGTACGCCCGATTATTATTTTATTTGGTAATACGGATAGAACAATTAATCCAAGAGCCGATTACTTCCTTGATAAAGAAACTGATTACCGCTTTACGGGGTTTCATCTTGTTGAATACCAATTATTTATGCAAAAAAATACTGAACTTGCCTCAACGGCAAACCAAGAATTATTACTTAAAGGGCGTGATTTGTATAAACGGGTAGCAACTGAAACCATTGAAATTCCTAAGCTCGTGCAAGCCTCAGCTGATTTTATTGAAATGATCTTAGAAACAAAATTGGGCGGTAAAGAAAATATCTACAGTTTGTCTGATTTAACTGATATTGCTGCTAATTTAAAAGGGTCACAAAAGATAATTGAAATTATTAAGCCTTTTATCAAGCCAGAGACCCTTGAAAAAATACAAAAAAATGACCAACTGATTAACCAAATAATGCAGTCATATCAACTATCAAATACGACATATCAACCTTATAGCCAATTACAACTCAAAGACAAAATGGCGCTTTATTCATTACTCACTCAGCAAGCCGAAACTTTAGCAAAATTACGTGCTGAGCTCGATGTCGATGTTTACTATAAATATTAAGGCATACATTTATGCAAGCTAAACTGAGAAATATATTGCAAACCAACGGAATGTCCCGGCGTAATGCCCTAAAAATGCTCGCAATTAGTAGCGCAGTTTTAGCCGCCCCAGCATTAAAAGCACAAGATAAAATCGCCGATTGCCAACTCACTTATGACAAAGCAATCAATTATCTTGGGCCACACCAAGCCGGTGTTTTGACGCCTGAACCCAAAAATGCCTCCTTTATCGCATTTAATATGACGGCAAATTCCATCGAAGAATTACAGACTGTTTTTACTCTACTGACCCAGCGCATTGCTGATTTAACCCAATCCCAAAAAGCACCTTCAATCAATAATGATAAAATGCCTCCCGCTGAATCCGGTATTCTGGGAACGCAACAGCAACCCGACTCACTAACCATCACCGTTGCTTTAGGTAACTCTCTGTTTGATAACCGGTTCGGATTAAATAAAATCAAGCCTAAATATCTTAGTGAAATGACCAGTTTCCCCAACGATAGGTTAGAGCAGAAATGGTGTGGTGGCGATCTTCTTCTACAAATATGCGCGAATAGCCAAGAAAGCGTTATCTATGCATTACGTGATATTTTGCGTCATATTTCTCCATACAGCTTTCCTCTCTGGAAAATCGACGGCTTCTTACCTGCACGAGATATTGATAACCATTCCACTCCTATCAATCTTTTTGGTTTTAAGGATGGAACGGGAAATGCACCCGCTGATGACAATTTATTGATGAACGAATTAATTTGGATAACAAAAGGCAGTCAAGAACCATCTTGGTGTGACGGAGGGACATACCAAGCAGTACGTCTCATTCGTTTTAATTTAGAATTTTGGGATAGAACGCCATTAGAAGATCAAGAAAATGATTTTGGTCGGCATAAAGATTCAGGAGCCCCTATCGGCATGAAAAAGGAGCACGATGATCCTGAGTTTGGCCAAGACCCTCATGGTGACCGTATTTTATTTGATTCCCATATGCGCCGTGCAGAACCCCGTAATCCTGAACGTTATACCGCAAAACTAAGGCGAAGAAGCTACAGCTATTCACTCGGGTTAACCGAAACAGGGGCTCTCGATATGGGTTTAATTTTCGTCTCTTTTCAGAAAAATTTAAAAACAGGCTTTATCGACACTCAAAAGCGCCTTAATGGTGAACCGCTTGAACGCTATATCAAGCCCTTTGGTGGTGGGTACTACTTTGTATTACCAGGAATCGAGTCGGCACAAAACATACTTGCTGAAAAAATGTTTACAGCCTTAAAACAAACTAAATAATGATAATAATAAAATAAAAGCCCCTATTACCCTTGCTATAGGGGCTTTACTGGCAACTCTATCATCAACTATTAGGCATTTTAAATAATAAAATACTGCGTAGATTTGAACATATTATTATTTTTTTCGTTCCTTCACATCCGCTTCAACTTCTTGTTTCCAATCCTCTGATATTGGCGCAGACTTTTGTTTAGCTTCCACCGCTTTATTTACCGCACGGTAAGCCTTGTCGTATCCAGTCCCATCTTGGACATAACCAGTGGCATTTGAACTTTTAATTCCAATATTTTCTGCTTCAGAAATGGCATCAATATTCGCTCCCAAGAAAATAAAGTCCCATTTATCTTCTGTTTCTGCGGACTTAATCATGGCTTTAATTTTTGCTTGAGAATATTTACGGCTACTATTTTCTTGTCCATCTGTAATTATCACAAAAAGAACATTATTATTTTTTGTAACCTTTCTATTTTCTTGCATTTTTTCAATGCCGTCTCCTATCGCATCTAATAATGCGGTATAGCCACCAACGGGATAATCATCAAGTGTTAGATTAGAAACCTTTTCAATGGGTTCTCTATTATGAAGTAAACTTGTTTTGTCATTAAATAAAATAGTTGTAATGTAGGTTTTTGCTTTTTTTCCCTTATTTTCAGTTAATATACTATTATATCCACCGATTGTATCGGTTTCGAATCCTGACATTGAACCACTTTTATCTAGAATAAACACTAAATCTAAAATATCGGGATCTTTTTTAGTATTAATAATAGTAGTACTACTAGCAATAGAGGAAAATAAAAACAAAAATGCAGCTGATATGACGGTGAAAACGGATTGTATGGATAAATTCATCGCCGAGTTCCTTGGTGTGGTTAATATAACCATACCAATCTGGCTTTTTCATCAGTTATTTAAAATAAGATTACTCTGTATACTTAATAAGCATTTTCTTAATTAATTCCAAAAATTATTACTTGAAAATAATCTTCCTAAGTAAGTATATAAATAGTATATCCCTTTAAACCATTACTATTTTAACCAAATACCATGTTCTCTTACAACATTAATTTCTTGAATAAAATTATTATACTTTATATTTTCTGTAACAGAGTTTGATGAAGCGCTTCGAGCCTGCTCATGTACTAACTCAGTAATAGCATGGTGAAATTCTTGGTTTAATTCTTTATGGATATCAACATCATCAGTATTTTTTAATCGTGTAGCTAACTGAATTAATTTTTCGGCTTTTATCTGTACATCCGTATTATCAAAAGTAACAGTTGGAACTTCATATATAAATGCCATATTGATAGAATCTGCAGCTTCATGATTAGCAGGATCCGGTAATAATTTTTGCCCATATTCATTATCTAAATAGGCAATTAATTCATGTTTATCAAAGCATTTAGATTTAATATTTCCATCTAACTTATCATCATAGAGTGTGATTGAATCAGGAAAGCTTTCTCCTACTGGGTAGCTACACCTAAATATATTTGCATCAATAAGCGTTGCGTTAGAACTGCGGGCCGGTAGCTCAAGTTCGTGCCCATTAATTGTAATGGGATAGCTAGCAGGTTTAAACCTATCTTCTTTACCATCAACAGCATAAACTTCAGACAAGGTGTAGTAAACAAAATGATTTGGGTTAATAATCCCGCCAGAGTTATTTTCAAAAACAAAGAAATCCGTCACGTCACCTTCACCACTAACTAATTGGTGTGGTCCACTAGAAAGTAAAACAACGCCTTTATCATCCGGTAAAACATCATAACCTTTGCCATCTAGCTTAAACGTAATCGTGTTTGTACTTGGATTACTATAATAAAACTTACCCTTACCACTTAAAAGTTCCATATCGTCACAAGCGGAAAGTAATATAGTTACAGTTATAAAACAGCTATATTTTAGTATAGTATTCATAATGTTATTCCAAAAATCATTAACCCTGACTTATTAACTAAAAATTAGAGCTATTGTATGACGCTCTTTAAAATATTATTTTGGATATTAGAAACCATTATTCAGTTATTCGAATAAAATAACTTTACGATAAATGCGGTAGTTACCAATTTAATGGATATAACTTATGCGTTATTATCACGCAATACTTTTAACAATACCTGAAAAACCTCATCCATTAACGGCGTCGTTTGTTGGCTATTGCGAATTAAGGCTACTGTACGAGTTAACTCGGGTTGTTGTAATTGTAAAACTTTCAATTCTGGATCACGTAAATGTACAGTATAAAGCTGTGGTAAAATCGCAATCGCGAGTTTTGAGCGAACTAAGCCATATAGCGTTTCAATGTAATCCACTTGATAGCGAATCTTTAATTTTAAACGGTGACTTTCCACTGTCGCAGCGACCAAGCGTTGAATATTACCCTTCGAAAATACAGCCACATCACGGTTATTGAGTAGCTTCCATGGCATATGAAATCTATTATCCGCTACTGCGTCATCATTATGGATAACAGCCACAAAAGGGTCATCTTGTAGTGGAAAAATAGCTAAATTCTGAGGTACTGAACTATCTAACACCCCAATACCGAAATCAATTTCATGATTGATAAGTTTATTAATCAAAGCGTCATTCGTTTGGTCATAAAACTCAATATTAAGCCTCGGAAAATATTGATTTAATAGTTCAGGCACAGCAGGAAATAACAGAGAACTTACGGAAGGAACTAAGCCAATACGTAATGTTCCATCCCCTCCTTCCGCGATTATTTTTTGAATTTCACTAAATGCGCGATGAGAAACACTCAGTATTTGCTGTGCATGTGGCAAAATTGCAGCACCTAGCTCCGTTAATGTTACGGATGAAGCTGTGCGATTAATTAGCTTTCCTCCGATAACCGTCTCTATTTGCCGCAAAGCACTACTCAAAGCAGGTTGACTTACCGCTAGACGATTAGCGGTCTCGGTAAAATGACGAAGTTTCGCTAACGTCACAAAATACTGTAGCTGTTTGAGCGTGAGTGCAGGCAGCCTCTGCCAAGGTTCTATCATAATAATGTTCTTTTACTTTTATTGGATTAGCCAATATCTCGATTCATTATAACCATTTCTTATCACATGATAAATTTTATCATCTTGGCAAACGTTTGCGTTGCTCATAAAGTAACAATCATAAATTGTAGGAATGGTATCTTTATGTGCATAACAGAACAAAATAGGCGTCACGTCATTCAATCTGCTAAAGGCGAAAAGCCTTTTGACCTTTTACTCGCTAATGCCAATATTGTTGATATGGTAACCGGTGAAGTTCGCCTTGCAGATATCGGGATCACCGGCAACCTAATTGCTAGCGTTCATCCTACTGGAACCCGTACGGACGCAAATGAAACCCATGATTTATCAGGCTATTTCATTTCACCTGGCTTAATAGACACTCATGTCCATTTAGAAAGCTCACACTTACCCCCTGTACGTTATGCCGAAATAGTTCTAGCTCAAGGAACAACGGCTGTATTTTGGGATCCCCATGAGCTTGCCAATGTATTAGGCCTAGGAGGTGTACGTTATGCTATTGATTCTAGCCGAAATTTACCGCTAGATGTCATGGTTGCAGCCCCTTCGTCAGTGCCATCAACACCTGGCTTAGAAATGTCTGGAGCAGACTTTGCTGGGAATGAAATGTCAACCATGCTGAGTTGGCCGGAAGTTCGTGGCGTAGCCGAGGTCATGGATATGTTTGGTGTGCTCCATGGCAGTGACAGAATGGAAGAAATTCTAAATGCAGGAATTACATCAGGCAAGCTTATAGAAGGCCATGCAAGAGGTTTAAAAGGAGCTGATCTCCAAGCATATCTGGCTGCCGGCGTCACCTCTGATCACGAGTTAACCTCGGCTGAAGATGCCCTTGAAAAGCTACGTGCGGGCCTTACATTACAAATTCGTGGCTCACATCCTTACCTCCTTCCTGATATTGTTGCCACATTAAAATCCTTACCGCATTTGTCATCACAAATCACAGTATGCACGGATGACGTGCCTCCCGACATATTAATTGAAAAAGGTGGCATTATTGCGTTATTAAACCTGTTAATTGAGCATGGAATGCCAGCAACGGACGTACTACGCTTTGCTACATTTAATGCTGCAATACGCTTGCAACGCCATGACCTTGGCCTAATTGCTGCAGGGAGAAAAGCAAATTTAGTCATCTTCGATTCATTGGAAACGTTGAAAGCACAAGCCGTGTATGTATCAGGCCAAAAAATTGCAGAAAATAACCAACTTATCAATGCATTAAGTGCACATAATGATATTTTACCACCGCGAGACACCATGCAACTCTCGCCAATCACCCCAAATGATTGCACGTTAAAAATTGATGGAATCAATAATGGTAGTGCGCGTTTACGTCATATTCGTGGGGCACGTTTTACCCAATGGGGCGAAATTGACGTACAAATCAAAAATAGCGTGGTACAAGTGCCGAATAATTTCAGCCTTATTCGAGTTCAACACCGTCACGGCCGCCACGATGCTTTACCTCAGATAGCCTTACTTGAGGGTTGGGGGGAATTACGCGGAGCCATTGCGACTAGCTATTCACACGATTCACATAACCTCGTTGTCCTTGGTCGTGACCCTGATGATATGGCCATCGCCGCTAATTTATTAATCGAGAGTGGCGGAGGTATGGCGTTAGTACAAAATGGTCAGGTTTTAGCTCATGTCGCTATGCCAATTGCCGGTATGCTATCTGATTTACCCGCAACTGAGCTGGCTGCTCAATTTCGCCAATTGCGTGAATTAAGCAGTGAAATCGCTGATTGGGAGCCACCTTATCGAGTCTTTAAGGCTATTGAAGGAACCTGTCTTGCTTGCAATGCAGGCCCACATTTAACCGATTTAGGATTAACGGATGGAACAACACGTCAAATCGTTGACGCTGTCATCCATACTGCTAAGCACGCATAGAAAATTAATAATAATGATAGGAGAGCCAATTAATGGCTGACAATTCAATAAATACGCCAACATCAGGGAGTTGGCTAGAAAGGCGCTTTGCTTTACGTGAGCGCGGCAGTTCAGTAAAAACAGAGTGTTTAGCTGGGGTGACCGGCTTTTTAGCCGCAGCTTACTTGCTCGTGGTGATCCCCGGTTTACTTGCCGTTGGAGGGATGGATAAAGGAGCCGCAACCACCGGAACAATTATTGTCTTCGTCATTGCCAGTTTATTAATGGCATTCTATGCAAACTTACCTTTTATTGTTGGCCCTGGTATTGGAGGCTCAGTCCTTGTCGGTATTACACTTGCAGGCAGTGAAGGTATTGACTGGCAAATAGGGCTCGGCATTGCTTGTTGGTCAGGGATCTTATTTTTCCTATTAACTAAATTTGGTTTGCGTGAAGTTGTTACGCGCTCTGTCCCACAATCAATTAAACTCGGATTAACTGCATCAATTGGTCTTTTCGTTGCCGTATTAGGCTTTCGAAATGCAGGATTAGTACTCGCTAACCCAAAAACAAATGCATTAATGCTTGGTGATTTTCTTTCCCCCGGAGCATTAGTTGCACTTGCTGGCTTTTTCGTTGCAATTGCACTACAAGCTCGCAAAATACCGGGCGGAATTTTATGGGCTATTTTATTTGCAACCCTCTTAGGTATTCCTTTTGGTGTCACAAAATTACCTGAAAGCTTTATTGGTATTCCACATTCTGTGGCTCCTGTATTAGGGCATGTAGACTTAATTGGCGCATTAAATATCGCGTTTCTTCCTTTCTTATTTGTCTTTTTTGCTGCTGAATTTTTCTCAACCATGGGGACAACATTAGCGGTTGGCGGAGAAGCTGGTTTATTAGATAAAGAAGGTAATATGCCCAATATTAACCGTCCCTTTCTCGTTGACTCAATTGCTGCAGCACTAGGCCCATGGGTCGGTATTCCAGCCGCAACCGCACTTATTGAGTCCTCAGCGGCGGCAGAGGCTGGAGGTAAAACAGGTATGACAGCTCTTGCTGCAGCCTTTATGTTTTTATTAATGCTGCTATTTACACCAATCGCATTAATGATCCCAGCACAAGCCACGGCTCCTGCTCTGATTTTAATTGGACTAAATATGTTCAGTGGTTTACGAAAAGTAGACTTAGGCAATTTTACCGATGGCTTACCCGTATTAATGATGGTGATGATTACGCTAATCGCTAATAGCTTTGGTACGGGTATCGCCGGTGGGTTGTTATTCTATATCTTAATTAAAGCCGTTGCTGGCAAGTGGAGAGAAATTCCAATTAGCTTGTGGATACTTGCGGTACCTCTTGTTTATTATTTCTCAACACTAGTGAAACACTAAACCATTAGTGCCAGAAAAGCCGATTTTTCCACTGTCGGCTTTTCTATTCTAATTAATTTAGTTTAAAACTGCATGAGCTTCTATTTCTATTAACCATTCCGGCAAGGAAAGCCCAGAAACAATAACCCAAGATGAAGCAGGAGGATTGTTTGGAAACTTTTCTTTTAATGCTTTCGCAATATCCGCTTGTTCCTCATGGCTATTAAAGCCCTCTTTGATATAAATACGTAGCATAGCCACCTGAGATAAATCACCACCTACCTCATGCAATACATATTCAATATTGATTAATGATTGTACGGTTTGTTCGTAAATACCCCCAGCAACAGTTTCTTCCGCGGCATTTACTCCAACCTGACCCGATAAAAATAATTGTCGGGTTCCCGTTATTTCTATAGCTTGGCTAAAGCCATACTGCAAAGAATTAAAGATAGAAGCCGGGTTTATCGATTTTTTAGTCATTTTTATTTCATTATTAATAAAACAATAATGCAGTATAAGCCATTTGCTTTTTGATTCATTAAACATCAAGCAAACGTCATTTGATTGGTATTAAGAAAGCATCAAAAGACACATTGATTTAAGCTACCTAAGAATAAATACGAATACGCTCAGCTAAATAATTCGCGCATTGCGTGACACTCATCAACTGATTTTCCCAATCAACAGAATCCCCTGTTAAATAGGCGTTTTTTGCTACCACTAGGATCGAAGTCAGTTCCACTGGCATTAATTCAGCTGCCCAAATAGCGGCCTCACTCTTTGAAGTAAATAGCCCCTAATTAGGAGCCATTTAATCAACGATACATAGTTAAATCAGTGGAGGAATTGACGGTAAAATAGGCACTTCAATCACTGTCGGCCCATTACGCCTAAATGCCTCTTCACAGGCTTGCTTAATGTCTTCTATCGTTTTGGCTCTCACCGCAGCACAACCATATCCTTTTCCTAAAGCCACGATATCTAAATTTGGAATATCAAGCCCCGGAACCCCTGGTGTTTCCTCCAATACTGCAAATGATTTTAAAATGCCATATTCATTGTTTTTCGGAATGATAAACACAATAGGTAAGTTCTGCTGCGCAGCACTCCATAAGCCTTGAATTGAATACTGCATAGAGCCATCACCAATAATTGCCATCACTGGGCGATGGCGCCCGCTGTCCCTTTCGGCTAATGAAATTCCCACACTTGCTGGTAAATTCCAGCCTAATGAACCACTTGCAAAAGTATAGAATGAATCAGGAAATTCAATTGGCCATTCACGATGAAGTTCACCGAGGTTTGAAGGGGACTCTTCCACCAAGACGGTTTCTTTTGGTGAAACTTCCCTCAAGGTGCGAAATAATTGCGTTGCACTCAGTGTTGGGCTATTACTGCTTTGTTCAGCTGCAGCTGGGTACGGTGCCATTCCATGAGGTTGTTTTTCCACCGTTTTTGTCCCAGTACGAGGCGCAACCAAGTTAATTAACCCTTCTAGTGCGAGTACAGCATCACTTAACAAGCTATCTCCAATAGGAGCTCTAGCCACTTCGATTGGGTCATCTGTAATGTGTAGTAATTTCAGTCCTTCAGGGATATAACTGCCTGCAACATAAGGGTAATACCTAAATACAGGAGCTCCAATAACAATGGCTAAATCATGTCCTTCGAGTTTTTCAGATAACGGTTTTGTCGCAAAAGGTAACCCACCTGCATATAGAGGATGAGTTTCTGGGAATGGCGGCCGTTCAGATGCAGGCGCAGCCCACACTGGAGCATTTAATTTTTCAGCAAGTTTAATGCCGATATCCCAACCTTCCCCTCTTGCAATGGCGGAACCATAAATAAGTACAGGATTCTTCGCATTCGATAGTGCTGAAGCAAACTCTTGTAGTCGAGCTGGATCATAACCAATGCGCTGCGGTACAGAACGAACAACAGCTTCTTGTGCTAGTGCGGGCTTATCCCAATCATCCAGTGGGATAGATAAAAATACTGGCCCAGCAGGTGGTTGCAGAGCCATTGCATACGCTCGCATAAAAGCAGCGGGGACGTCTTCCGCACGCACTGGTTGATAGCTCCATTTTACCCAGGGTTTTGGCAACGTTTCAGGCTCAATGTTGGTTAGCCAAGGCTCAATCAATAACATTTCTCGTGTTTGATTTCCCGCCGTAATAATTAATGGTGTTCGGTTCATATAGGCAGTCAAAATATTACTCATGGCATTACTTAACCCTGCGGAAGTATGCACATTCACCATCGCAACTTTACGCATTCCCTGCGCGTAACCATCTGCGGCGGCAACAGCAGAGGCTTCCTGTAATGTTTGGATATAACGAAAATCACTCGGAAAATCTTTTAAAAATGTTTCTTCTGTCGAACCTGGATTGCCAAAAATGGTTGTAATACCCAATTTACGTAATAAATCATAGGTGACTTGACGGATCGTTTTTTGCATTTAAAACACTCCATAAATAATCTTCAAATTATCTAATAAATAAAAAATTTAGATTTGAAACACCCTGTTAAACTTACATGCCATCTCATTATTAAATAATCAAAATATAATCTAACCCATTGTAATTAGGTACTATAGCAAAAAATTAATTAACGATATATTCAGGTGAATTTTTCTTTTATATCTCTCAAAAAGAAAGGTAATGACAATATACTTATGAAAACAAGCTATTAAATAACATCCAAATTAGACAGTCTCAATAAGATGGTAAAAAAAACCAAATATAAACCTAAAACAAAATTATCAAATAGCGTTTAATGATTATATTTGTACTTATTATATTCAAAAGTAACCATCAACGATTTGCTATTGATAAAAGGTCGTATATTTAACGCTAACGGCAACGCCGTCCCCTGATCTCTGAAGATTGTCCTATCTATAGGCTAGACAATATTTTCACTCATTATCCAATAATGGATTATTTACCTCATTTTTCACTCTAATCTGTCCATTTTCTTTTATGTTGTACATCACACTTCTTATAATTACTTGGTAGCATAAGCCTTCAGTTACATGAGTTCCCAAAAAAAACAATTTTATCCTTACATGCCATCTTCAAAATGATCCCTTTCAACAGAAACCTGCTGTTCATGCTGTCTCTCGCTATTTTTAGCTAAGAAAATTTGCATATAAGACCTCGTTGTCACCCATTTAATACTCAGGCTAGGGTTAACTAAAAGTTATAGATACCCAAACAAAACTCATTGTTAAATAAAAGTTGCACAAAGTAACTTAATTTATCGCTAATGTTAAATAACAACAGTGAAAGTTCTGGTAAACTAACTTGAGGTAAAATAATGATCCTAGATGCCAGCTACACTTTATTAGTCGCTTGTTTGGCGCTGTTGATTGGTATGTTTGTTGTCAAATACACACCTTTTCTACAAAAAAACCATATCCCTGAAGCCGTTGTTGGCGGCTTTATTGTTGCTATCATTCTATTAATTGTTGATAAAACTGCAGGGTATTCATTTACTTTTGATGCTTCACTACAAAGCATTTTGATGATTACGTTCTTTTCATCAATTGGATTAAGCTCAGATTTTTCGCGTTTAATAAAAGGTGGTAAGCCACTTGTCTTATTAACGATAGCAGTGACTATATTAATTGCTATTCAAAATACCGTTGGTATGGGAATGGCTGTCATGCTTAATGAAAGTCCATTTATTGGTTTAATTGCGGGTTCAATCACACTTACGGGTGGCCACGGTAATGCAGGGGCTTGGGGACCAATATTAGCTGATAAATATGGTGTGACAGGTGCTGTTGAATTAGCTATGGCGTGTGCAACCTTAGGCTTAGTCCTCGGTGGGTTAATTGGTGGCCCTGTTGCTCGCCATTTATTGAAAAAAGTTGCGATCCCTAAAAGTACTGAACTCGAAAAAGAAACCATCGTTGAAGCTTTCGAACAACCGAGTGTTAAACGTAAAATTAATGCCAATAATGTTATTGAAAGCATCTCAATGCTAATTATCTGTATTGTTGTTGGTGGCTATATTAGCGAATATTTTAAAGATACCGTCATGCAATTGCCAACCTTTGTTTGGTGCTTATTTGTCGGTATTATTATTCGCAATGTCTTAACACATATATTTAAACATGAAGTTTTTGAACCAACCGTTGATGTATTAGGTAGCGTAGCCTTGTCATTATTCTTAGCAATGGCGCTAATGTCCTTAAAATTCGGTCAACTCGCTAGTATGGCAGGCCCTGTTCTGATTATTATTGCAGTACAAACGGTGGTTATGGTTTTATTTGCAACATTTGTTACCTTTAAAATGATGGGCAAAGATTATGACGCCGTTGTTATTAGTGCCGGGCACTGTGGATTTGGAATGGGTGCAACACCAACCGCTATCGCTAACATGCAGACCGTCACTAAAGCATTCAGCCCTTCCCATAAAGCCTTTTTAGTGGTGCCTATGGTGGGTGCATTTATTGTCGATATTTCAAATAGTATCTTAATTAAAATCTTTATCGAAATCGGCACGTATTTTACCTAGTACACAACCATAAAGGCTGGGCTATAACCCAAGTATATAGTCTGGCCTTCACTTTTTATCTCTATTTAATTTAAACCGCCTAATTTCCTTTCACCATTTTCAGCACAAAATGAATAGTTGTTCAGATTAATTGGTATTAATTCGGTAGAATATGCGAATTAATACCAATAGTCGGTTTCTGTGAGTAAAAGCAAATAATAGGTTTCTGAAAATGAAGTTAAGGCATCTCGATATTTTTTATGCGGTCATGACCTGTGGTTCTCTAACTCGCGCAGCTGAGGTTTTACATATCTCACAACCTGCTGCCAGCAAGGCCTTAAAACATGCAGAACAACAACTTGGCTTAGTATTATTCCAACGGATAAGAGGGAAGTTAATTCCTACAGCTGAGGCAAACCTGCTATTTGAAGAAGCGAAGGAAGTTTATCATAATTTAGATAAGCTCAGAATTTTAGCGCAAAACTTATCACGTGATCCGCAAGGCAAATTAGCCATTGGTTGCTTACCTAGCTTAGGGCTAAACTTAGTACCTGAAGTGACCGCTCAATTTATTAAAAAGCACCCCAATATCAAACTTACGATCGGTACACATCATACAACCGATATTCTGCAGTTATTAACCCAACAAGATCTCGATATTGGTATTGGCTTTAACCTTGAAATTGAAGGTGGTATTACGGTTTTACCTATTGCAGATATCCCATTAGTTTATGTGGATAGCAAATTACCATTGCACTCACCTGTTTCGCTCACTGATATCGACCAAGAGCGTTGGATCCACCCTGGTTCTGATTCTTTATCTCAGCTATTACAAAAACGTCATGAGTTTGCAGAATCGAATATTAGTGTGCATACCTATCATATGGCTGCAGAATTTGTTCAGGCAGGTTTAGGTTGCAGTATTACCGATATTTTTTCAGCCGAACATACATTGCCTGAATCAATGATTTACCCTTTACAGGAAGGTTTACACCTTGCCGTATCCGTTTTTCATCGCGCAGATAAACCATTAACCAAAGCTGCACAGAATTATGTTAATACCTTGGCATCCACACTTGAGAAAAGAAATAAAGTAGTTAACCAAAAGTTATACTCTAGTGATGAAAACTCAATTGTTTAGTTAGCTTATTCACCGTTAAATAATAACATCTTGGTTATTATGGGTTACGGATTATTATGACTAAACATGTAGTGGTTATTGGAGCTGGTGTGATTGGTTTAAGCACCGCCTATGCATTAATTAAAGCAGGCCAAACCGTAACATTAGTTGAATCAGATACAGATGTCGGTATGCACACCAGTTTTGCTAACGGTGGGCAACTCAGCTATCGCTATGTTTCTCCCCTTGCTGATGCAGGTGTTCCTTTACAAGGCCTACGTTGGATGGGGAAAAATGACTCCCCCTTAAATTTAAAAATAACGCCTTCATTACAACAGTGGTCTTGGCTAGCGCAATTTACATTAGCTTGTAACCGTAATACCAATAAAATTAATGGTACCCATCTTTTACGTTTATCACTCCTGAGCCAAGAAATAATGAATAAATGGCGTAACAATGGTGATATTGCCGATTTTGCTTGGGAAAAATCAGGGAAATTAATTATCCATCGTGATAATAAGAGTTTTCATAAAGCCAGTGAAACGGTTGATAAACAATTTCAAAAAGTATTAACACCCGCTAAAATTATTGAGCTAGAGCCTTCATTAAAAAATATACAGCCTCAACTAGTCGGGGCAATATATGCTCCTGATGATGAGAGTGCAGATTGCTATTTATTCTGCAAAAATCTACTGCAATATTTACTCATGCAACCGCAATTTAAGCTTTGTTTGCAACACAGTGTTGAATCTTTCATTACACAAGATAACAGCATTACAGGAATAGCCACTCACCAGGGAACTATCCAAGCTGATGATTTTATTGTTTGCACAGGTAATGGTAGCCGCGAGTTATTAAAACCACTGAATATTAATGTCCCTATTTTAGGGTTAAAGGGATATAGTCTAAGTGTCGAATACCCGCAAGCTGAGCATATTGTTCCGAAAATTAACGTGACTGATTACGGCAATAAAATTGTCTATGCCAAACTTAATGAGCAATTACGCATTGCTGCGATGGTTGATATTGGTTATGACAAGCATGGTTTACGTGAAAATAGAATACAAGCTCTTAAGAAGATTATTAAACATACCTTTCCTGAACTACCTAAAATTGACGATGCTGAAAGCTGGTGTGGGTTACGCCCTTCAACACCAAAAGGCCCACCAATATTAGGAAAAACAACCTATAAAAATTTATGGCTTAATGTTGGACATGGCAGTTTAGGGTTTACTCTTGCCGCAGGCAGCGCGGAAATATTGACTCAATTAATTACAGAACAAAAAACGCCAATTTCTTTAACTGGATTAACGAGGTAATCATGTCCATCAAACGTAACAACCCGAAACCACGCTTAGCTGACAGTGTTGAATATGCAGGGATAGTTTATTTATCAGGGCAAGTACCTAATGACCTAACAGGTGATATTACCCAGCAAACTGAAGATGTTTTAGCTAAAATTGATACGTTATTAGCAGCCAGCAACAGTAATAAAACACAAATTTTATCTGCTCAAGTTTGGATTAAAAATATGGCGAGAGATTTCTCGGCCTTTAATGCAGTATGGGAAAATTGGATGCCTGTAGAAAATAGCCCAGCCCGCGCAGCAGTTGAAGCAAATATGGCTCGAGAGCAAGTCCTTGTTGAAATTATGGTGATTGCGGCTCAGCGTTGATCTCTGTTTAGTGATATTTTAAATATAAAAAAGCAGTGAGGCTGACTGCTTTTTATTACTCTACCAATTTAATCTTCTATTTGATTTTATAATATCCGATTAAATAATGAATTTAATCAATTTCGTTAGACTTATTATAAAATAAAGACTTTCATTTTCACCCTCCTTAACTATTATCAAATCAATTTCAATAAAAATAAATAGCTAATAAAAAATTATAAATGAAGAAAAAATAATTATTAACTGGAGAGACTAAATGAAAGAAACCGTGATTGAATATATTTTATCGAAGTTATATGACTTAGGCATTGAAGATATTTTTGGTGTTCCTGGTGATTATTCATTTCCTATTAATGACGCTGTTTGTGTTAGTTCTCGACAGCGTTGGATTGGTAATTGTAACGAACTAAATGCAGCCTATGCCGCTGATGGCTATGCTCGAATAAAAGGTGCCGCTGCATTATCAACCACATTTGGCGTTGGCGAATTAAGCGCACTCAACGCAATAGCGGGTTCCTATGCAGAAAGGTTACCGATATTTCATCTTGTCGGAATGCCACCAAGCCAATCAAAGAAAAAACGTCTAATTAACCATCATTCTTTAGGTGATGGTGATTATGATGTTTTCTATAAAATGAGCCAGCATATTGTCTGCGCCCATGCCATTATAACCCCAGAAAATTGTATTGAAGAAACAGAGCGATTAATCACTTGTGCCTTACACGAGCGTCGCCCAGTTTATTTTGGATTACCTGCTGATTATGCTGTAAAAACTGTAGTTAAGTCACCTCATAATATGGTTCCATTAATACCAAAAACCAATCCAGAAATACTAAAAAACATTATCCATCTCATCTTAAATAAATTAATAAATAGCCAGCAACCCTGTTTATTAGCAGGGTCAATATCTCTACGTTTAGGATTACAAAAAAGCTTACAAACTATTATCGAAAAAACCAATATTCCCTATACAACCTTTTATATGGATAAGAGTGTTTTAGATGAAACTAATACACAATATATTGGAATGTATGCGGGGGAGTTCATCAATCCACAAGTGACTTCATTTGTAGAAAACTGTGATTGTGTTTTAAATATCGGCACTATAATGTCAGATTTTAATACTGCTTGTTACACCTCTAATATTGAAGAGGGAAACATAATACACATTATGGATAATTACGTTGTGATTAGTGGCCAACGCTACGATGAGATTTATATGAAGGATGTCATCTCATCGTTAAAAGATAAATTGATATCAACTTCTAATTATTATTTTTATCATAATAATTACCCTAAAGCACAATCACTTGGTACACCAATAAGTTCAAAAACACAAGAAATAACGGAAACATTCTTATACCCTCGTTTAGAAAAAATGCTCAAGCCTAACGATATTATATTTGGTGATACAGGAACATTTACCATGGGCTTATCATTTGCACTTTTACCTAAGGGGGCATCATTTCATTCTCAATCTTTATGGGGATCAATTGGCTGGGCCACTCCTGCTGCATTAGGAGCAGCTTTAGCATCTCCCTCCAGCCGTCTTATTTTAATAACTGGTGAAGGTGCTCACCAATTAACAATACAAGAAATTAGTCAATTTTCACGATTTGGGCTTAAGCCTATTATTTTTGTTCTAAATAACGACGGCTACCTTATCGAACGACTATTTTGTAAAGAACCTGAATATTATTATAACGATGTTACTCAATGGAATTATGCACAACTGCCTTCGGCATTTGGGTGCGATGATTGGTATTGCCAAAAAGTAGCAACCTGCGATGAACTCAATGATGCCTTACAACATATTGAAACTCTCGATAGCGCAGCTTACATTGAAATAATGACAGACAGGTATGACGCATCAAAGTATTTAGTAAAAATGGGAGAAGCTATTACTTCTACATACTAACTATATTGTTTGTAGCTAGCTCCGCCATCTAAAATGGCGTGAGCTATTAGAAATAAAATTACATTGTATTTAATTTATACTCACTAACTTTTTCGTTTTACATGTGATCTCTGATGAGATCACGCCATTTTTATAAGCAACAATGTCGGCCATTATCGCTAAAGCAATTTCTGGCGGTGTTTTACTACCAATTGGAATACCAATCGGAGCATGAATGCGTTCTATTTCCTCTTCCGTCATCCCACCGGATGCTATAAGCCGTTCACGACGGCGAGCACTAGTTCTTACTGACCCCATTGCACCAATGTAAAAAGCATCTGTATTAACCGACTCCATCAGTGTTAAATCATCAATACGGGGATCATGGGTTAAGGAAACAATGGCAGTATTTGGAGAGCAACCCTGTTCTTCTAAATAGCGGGCGGGAAATAAAGAAATAACCTCAACTTGAGATGGAATTTGTGGTGCAAACCGCGCTATTTCTTCTTCTCGGTGATCGCAAATAATGACCTCAAAACCCAATGTTAACGCAAAATTAGCGCAATAAGCCCCCACAGTGGAAATACCTGCAATGATTAGGCGAGGAGGAGCCGCAATGTATAACTGAATTTTATCGCCATCACGTTCTATCTGTGTTGGTTGTTCTGACTTATTAGCTATATGAATTTCACCACTCTGCGGCAATAGAACTTTTTTGATAATGGCAGAATAACCTAATAACGCATTTTGGATCTCAACGAGATAATTAAGTGATTTTTCATTATTTGGTAGATATTCAATCAAAACATCTAAACTACCATCACACGGTAAATTAACTTTAGTCTCAATCCCGCCTCTTCCATAGCGAACAACTTGGCTACTACTCACATAATTATTATTTTTTATGCGCTGAATAAAATCCTCTTCAATACATCCACCAGAAAGTGAACCTATATATTGACCGTCCTGTTTTGCAACCAACAAAGAACCCGGGCTTCTCGGCGAAGAACCATAGGTATTTAATACGGTACATAACCAAATTGGTTGCTCTTTTATCCAAGCAACGGCTTGAGAGATAACAAAAACATCTTCACGCAACATATTCATCCCTTATTCGTTATCAACACTTGGATAATCAATATCTTTCACAACATTTTCATCATTTATGTCCAGTTTATAGACAAAATTATCCTGTAATATTGATTTTGCCCCTTCATCGCCGGACAATTTAATTAAATCTGAATAATATTTTGCAGATATTCCCACTGGATGCCCCGGTAAACTATTATATACTGGCCGTACTAACGTATGTTGTTTTAATTCATTTGCTATACGTATAAATAATCTACTATTGATGTATGGCATATCTGCTAAATGAATTATCCACCCATCTAAATTTGAAGTATTTTTAACACCAAATGCGATTGAATCACCTAACCCAGTACTATTTATCAATGAGTATGGAATATTAAATTGTAAACAATTATTAATGACGCCTTCATTCTCAGGCCGAGTTACTACATGAATAGGAATTCCGCTATCTATTGAATTAAAAAGTGTTTTTTCAAATACCGTGCTTTTCCCTAGCCCAAAATTTAATTTACTGCCTTTACCTCCAGCGTTTTGAAAACGCTCACTTTTTCCTGCTGCCAATATCAAAATACAAATATTCATGGTTTTTATTCTAAATCGATATACTGATTGCGTATCTCATAAATAAAGTATATTCAGTAAGATCACAAGAACTACCTATCATTAATTTGAAAATTATTAAGAGAAGTATAATATTAACGTGATACAAATAATTTTTTCGATATGACTATAAAAATAAAAATACCGATGTAATAAAAATAAGTGTAAGGGTGTATTATGAGCAAAAGCAATGTCGAACTCTCCCGCAGACACTTTCTAAAATGTGCCGTTATAGCGGGAATATCTGTTTATTTAGCCCCTTTGTATAGCCGTGCTTTTGATGTGCTATTCGAAGAAAAAATCCTTCAATCTCCTGACTGGAATCCAGTCGATAAACAAATCAAATTTCGTATTGATGGGTTTGCCAAAGTCCAAGGGGAGAAAGTCTTTGCCAGAGACATTCGCGCACGCGATATTCCTCACTGGCCAAAACAGCAAGGTCATGCATTTTTACTACGCGTAACTCAAGCCGATAAAATTTACCAAGGCTTTAATCTTGATCTGCTGAAAGATGGCCTCATGCCTGACCGCATCGTAACCGCGAGCGACTTAGAAAAAGATGGTGTCGCTTTCCCTGAATTTTATGGCGATGATTTATTGCTTCCGGAAGGGAAAACCCCCGCTTACCTTGGCCAAGCCGTTGCATTATTGATTTACCATGATTTTGCTAAATTCCGCTTTGCCAAAGAAACCCTAAAATTCCGTGACGATGTTATCCAATACGGTGCATTTACCGGCCCACTGGAACGGGACCCATGGGGAAGCTACCGTGGCGTGCGAATTGGCAGTGAAAATCCTTATGATCCTGATATTTACTCAAGCCTAAAAGATATGCCAATCTCCCCTATTGGCATGAAAAAACACTTGCCCGTTTGGCCAGAAGGCCGTGAAGGTGGGAAATTAGATCAACAAGGCATGCTATATGCTGATGAACTCGCCAAACAGTTGGAAAATCCGCCAGAAGACTGGCTCGTAATCAAACGAAAATACTTTTCTCAATCGATTGATACTGCTGCCTTAGAGCCTGATAACGCTAACGGTTGGTACGACGTCAAAACACAGTCATTCCATCTGGTTATTCCTACGCAGTCCCCTCAGGAAGTGGCGGAATCATTACCCGAGATGCTGGCAAAATCGCATTTCCCAATTAAACAAATTTTCCTACACCCTTGTTTCACAGTTGGTTATGGTTCTAAAGACCATACCCCATTCCCGTATTATGGTGCGATGGCAACGTTATATGGTGACGGAGTTCCTATTCGTCTGGCTAATGACCGCTATGAACAATTTCAATCCACCATCAAACGCCATGCTTTTGATATGGATTACACCTTAGCGGTGAATAAGAAAACACAGAAAATCGAAGCCCTTTCAGCGTCTTTTATTGGTGATGGCGGTGGCCGCTGTAATTTTACACCTTCCGTTGTCATGGTTGGCGCAACAGGCGCCCAAGCTATCTATTACATTCCGCGTAGTGATTTATCTGCGGTCGGTATTGCATCACGAGCCGTGGATGCGGGTTCAGCCCGCGGTTATGGCACCTTACAAGCCATGGCAGCAACCGATATGTTGATGGAAGAAGCTGCAAAACTACTCAAAGCCGACCCCATTGAGTTCCGTCTTAAAAATATCATCAAGTCTGGGATGAAAAATACCCAAGGGGCAATCCCTGGCGGTGCAATTCGTGCCGATGAAGTGTTAACCCGCTGCGCTGCCCATCCAATGTGGACTGACAGAACCAAGCGTAAAGCTGATTTTGAAGCAAAAAATAGCGGTAAACTATTCGGTACTGGGATTTCTTGTGTGCAAAAAGACTTCGGGACAGGTGCGGAATCCTCCTTTGCTCGTGTAGAACTTACCCCTGAGGGTAAAATTGCTATTTACCATAGTGGTGCAGAAATTGGTACGGGCATGTCCACGTCCCAATCGGTGGTTTGCGCTAAATGGTTAGGAAAACCTGCGGAACAAGCTCATTTTTCGGTTGTAGATTGGTCAATTTTACCTATGGTGTCGACAGGTAACCCGTTTGCCATGTCACAAGATGAACAAAACCACCTCGCGCAAAACCCATTATGGACACCGAATTACTGCTCACCGGCAAGCGCCAGTAATTCAGCCTATTATTTCACTCATAGTACAGACGCAGCCGCACGCATTATATTTGAGCATGGGTTATGGCCCGCTGCCATGTCAATTTGGCAAGAAGGCATTGGTGGCGGACAAGCTGCCCCTCTAGTTGTTCGCCGTGAAGATGCACGTTGGGTTGCTGAAGGCTTAACGGCTGATGGGCTTGAGGTGCTTAGCTTACAGCGCTTAATTGAACGCACTTTTGCAATGGGCGGGGTAACTGGCGCAGTGTGCCACGTATTTAACCGCTGGCAATGGGCTGAAGCCGATTTCCCTATTCAGGGTGAAACTCGCCGTTTACCGATTGATGGGCTATCACTACGATTTGCCGATAAAGAATACCAAGTTTGCCACCGTGAAAAAGCCTATTACCCTGATACACAAAGAAATAATGCAGGAGTCACTTACTACAGTGCAGTCGCTACCGTGAGTGAGCTATCCATTGATAAGGCAACTGGACAAGTCGAATTGCTGAATCACCATAGCGTAGTGGAGTGCGGTAACCTTATCGTGCCGCAACTGGTTTCAGGGCAAATTCAAGGTGGTTTAGCAATGGGGATCGGCCATGCCCTCCATGAATATTTACCTCTCTACGAAGATGGTCCCGGTAATGGGACGTGGAACTTCAACCGTTATCATCTCCCTCTAGCCAGCGACGTTGCCGTTTGGCAGCAAACCAATGAAGTCCTACCAGGACTTTCGGATACAGACCCGCCAAAAGGCGTTGCTGAGGTTGTTATGATCCCGGTGGTTTCATCCATCGTCAATGCCATTGCAGATGCAACTGGTCATCATTTCTTGCATTTGCCTGTACGCGCAAAAGACATTTTAGAGGTAATATCATGAGCCTAAATTTCCTTCCCCTCACTTTAACCATTAATGGCCAACAGTATGGACCAATGGACGTGCCTGAAGGCCTCATGATGATCGACTTCCTTCATGAATATGTTGACCTAACGGGTTCTCGTCTAGGCTGTGGCCAAGGGATCTGCCATGCTTGCGTCGTTATCTTAGATAACCCATCCGGCACCAGCGAAGAGATCCGCACCTGTATTACTGGCGCGCATTTTTTCAATAATAAAAGCATTCGAACTATCGAAGGGGCTGCCACCAAAGAAGAAAACGGGGAAGTAAAATTATCCCCAGTTCAGCAAGCTTTTGTTGAACATTTTAGTTTTCAGTGTGGCTACTGTACCCCAGGGTTTGTGAATGCGGCTACCGTGTTTATTGAAGAACTTCAGCGAAACCCCATTGCAGAAGCGGACTTAGAAGATGCTATCAAGCAAGCCCTAAATAACCATATTTGCCGCTGCACAGGCTATGTACGCTATTATGAAGCGGTACGTGACGTTGTTCTGGCGACTCCTGGTCTTATCAAGGAGGCAATAAAATGATCAAACGAATTATTTTATGGTTGATAGCCATCGCTATCATCGTTTGGGCGGTGCTGTATTGGTATGAAAGCCGTACCTTAGATGGTCCGGTACAAAAAGTGACAGCGACGCCACAGGAAATTGAGCGAGGCCGTTATCTCACCCTTGCCGGTGACTGCGCTGCGTGCCACACCAGTGCTGATGGCGCGCCATTAGCCGGTGGTTTTCCACTCGATACCCCATTTGGTACTATCTACAGCAGTAACTTAACCCCTTCAGCCGACTTTGGTATCGGTCGCTGGACAAAAGATGATTTTTATAAAGCACTGACCCAAGGTATCTCTCCACCGAGTAAAAATCTTTACCCGGCAATGCCTTATACGTCTTACAAAGGGATCACTCGTGAAGATTCTGACGCTATTTACAGTTATTTGATGAGCCAACCAGCGGTTGATGTCGCGCCACCTGAAAATTCATTGCCATTCCCACTAAACCAACGTATGGCCATGATTGGCTGGAATTTATTGTTTTTTAATGATAAACCACTCCCAAATAGCTCACAAGGTAGCTCCCCTGAATGGTTACGTGGTCGGTATTTAGTTAACGTATTAGAGCATTGTGCTGAATGCCATACGTCAAGAGGAAAACTGGGTGAAATGGATTTAGATAACTTTATGCAAGGCGGTGCGTTAGGTCGTTTTGTGGCGCCGGATATTACCCCAAAAGCGCTTGCAGAGCGAGGATGGACAAAAGAAGATTTACAGCAGTTTTTCATGACTGGGCTCGCTCCGCAAGGTTCCGCCTACAGTGATATGCACCCTGTAATTTATCTGAGTTCACAACATTTAACCCCAGAGGATAATAGCGCTATAGCCACCTATTTAATGGGCGATAACCCACCAGCAACTTCGCCATTAAGAATGGGGGAAGGTAACGCTCAAGGACGCCAAATTTATTTAGAAACCTGCTCAGGTTGCCACTCCTATGATGGCAGTGGTAAACCGAATGTGGCGGTGGCAATGAAAGGAAATTCGACATTGCGTGATGCGGATAGCACTAACCTAATTAATGCGATTTTAGATGGTTTGCCTGAACAACCATTCCCTAATAACCAAAACATGCAAAGTATGCCCGGGTTTGCCAATAAGCTAAATGACCAACAAATTAGCGACTTAGTGAACTTCCTTCGCGTTCAATGGGGAGGACAACCTGCGGATGTCACCCCAGAGCAGATTAAATCTTTGCGTCAATAATGACGAAAAATGAACTATCTGGCTTGTTAATATTTAACGAGCCAGCTAATTCTCTAATTAATGTCCATATAATAATATGCTTTATATAATAAAATACATATTGATTTAATTATTCATTAATAAGAACTACTATCATTTAAATAAATTACATTTGAATAAAACTCAGTTATTTTATTCAATACTGTCATATTAAGATGACTCCAACAGTATTATTCACTTTCTTGTCTAAATCCCTTTACTCGTTCTTGATATATCAATACAGATACCCATACTATTTATGTAACTTACTGAGCTATCTGATATTAGTCATCGAATTGTGAGCCAATTTAATCGAAATAAAACAATCTTACAGTGCATGGCTAAAAAGTATTATTTATCTCCATTGTTCATAATAAAAAACCCTAAAAATATAATCAGGGAGCACACTATGTCGGGACATATTTCTAGACGCAATTTTATCAAATTAGGCACTATTGCGGGCATTGCAGTGATGGTCGGCAAACTCCCTTTTGCGATAGCAATGGAGCTCGATTCTGACTCTCCATCAACTGATTGGATTGGTCAAAATGGTAAAGCACGTTTTCGCTGGGATGGCGTTGAAAAGGTCACTGGCCGTAAAAATTTTGCTCGTGATTACCGCGCTAAAGACATCCCTGGCTGGCCTAAAAAACAAAGCTATGCCTTTATGTTAAAAGCAACAGAGGCAGATAAAACCTTTGAAGGCATTGATATTTCAATGTTAGGTCCAAATTTACAGCCTGATAAAGTTGTTTTACAAGAAGACCTTATCCGTGATGGCTTAAATATCCCTCAAGACACCAGTATGGGAAAAGGCTTCTATGGCACTAATATTTTAGTGCCTCTAGGGGATACCCCGCCAATTATTGGCCACCCAGTTGCTATCTTGATTTATCATGATTTCGATAAATACAGTGCAGCGCAGCGGATGTTACGCTTTGCGACAAATACCGTAAAATATGGAACGGTGACAGGGCCAAAACCGCCCGCTAATTACGGTGCCGCGCGATATGTGCGTATTGGTGGTAACACTCCACTTTCGCCTTCTATCTTTTCCCCTTATCAAGATTCAGGTATTAAAGGCGGATTCGATGGCAATACACCTATTTGGCCACCTTATGACCCAAAACACGCCATTTCTATTCCGCCAGTGATCCGTAAAGATCGTGGTGGTGGTTTTATTCAAGCCCTTCATCAGGCAGAAAAAAGTCCTGATAAACAAGAAAAAGCGATGGATTACGCACGGCAAATTGAGCAAGAAATCGCAGCCGCTCGTCAGGATCCCGATAAGTTTGTGATTGAGCGCCATGGTTTTTCACAATCCATTGACCCTTGTGCAATGGAGCCTGATAACTGTAATACTTGGTATGACGCTCAAACCAAAACACTGCATATCTTAACCGCGACACAGTCTCCTGCAGGAGTCGTCAACGCCGCTGCTGAGTTATCGAAGCACAACAAACATTTTTCCGTCGAGAACATTGTGCTATTAACTGGTTCGACCGTCGGTTATGGCTCAAAAGATTATTCGGTTTTTCCTTTCTATTCCATGGTCGCCAGTTTCTACGCTGATGGCTTGCCTGTTCGCATGGCAAATGACCGTTATGAACAATTCCAGATGGGAATGAAACGCCACTCCATTGAAATGGATGTCACCATCATTGGTGATAAAAAAACGGGCAAATTTGATGTATTAAAAGGCACTTATAACTGTAATGGTGGCGGCCGTGAAAACCTCTCCGTTGCCGTATCACACGTTGCGGTACGTGGCGCCCAATCTATTTATTATTTCCCTAAATCTGACCTTACCGCTCTCGCCATGGCCACTCCGGCTGTCGAAGCGGGCTCAATGCGTGGCTTTGGTTCCTTACAATCGATGGCAGTCACTGAATTGATGGTCGATGAAATCGCTCATAACCTCAATATTGACCCGATTGAACTGCGCCGCCGTAATGCCATTTTAGAAGGTTATCCAAATACACAAGGAGGTGTAATAGCCGGTGACCCACGCAATGTCGAAATGTTAAATCTTGCGGAAAAGCACCCGATTTGGGTCGATCGTGAGAAAAATAAAGTTGATTATGAAGCGAAAAACCCCGGTAAGCTATATGGTGTTGGCTTTGCGCAAGTGCAGCAAGTTTATGGCTCTAGCGGTGTTCCTACGATTCTTTCTCTTGAATTTGATACCAATGGTAAACTCACTATGCGCCATTGCATGCAAGAGATTGGTACCGGTGGTACAACCGCACAGCAAGTGATGGTATGGCAAGCACTCAGCAAAGCCCCTGATGTGGTTGAGTTTGGGGTAACTGAATTTGCAGAACTGCCACTCAAAACCAGTTGGGCAGATCAGAAAAAACAAGACGAACTGTCAAAAACGGATCCCTATTGGACACCTGCTCTGATCCCTGACATGAGTTCATCGAGTGGTGTTTATTATATTGGGTTTGGTACACGCCAAGCGGGCCATTTCTTATTGGAAAATACCCTATGGCCTGCAGCCAAAAGCATTTGGAGCGAAGGCCCTGGTGGCGGTGCTTTCAACGGCTTAAATGTTGAATTTGCAGACATTCGTGTCGGGCCAGATGGTATTGGTGGCGGCGGAATGAAACCCATTCCTTTTGACATTTTAGCCAAAAGAGCCCATGAGATGGGACTCATCACCGGGGTTGCTGTTCATGGCTATTCAAGCTGGCAGTGGGCTCGCGCAGAGTTCGATATCCCAACTGTCGGTTTGAAAAACCTCCCTCTTGATGCAATATCCGTTCGTTATGGTGACGGTGCGCCACAGGAACTGAAAAAACAGATGACCACTGGCGGTTACCATTTTATTAAACGTAAAATTGCCTATTACCCTCCAACACAACGCGCAAAAGCGGACCCAACAACGGTCACACCCGCTTCTTGCCTAGTCGAGCTCAATGTCAACACCATGACGGGTGAGGTCGATGTCATGCGCCATCATATGATTATGGACCCCGGTACGATGATTGTCCCTGAATTGGTTTCAGGCCAAATTCAAGGGGGGACCGCGATGGGTATTGGCCACGCATTGATGGAAGAATTACCACTGTATGAAGATGGGCCAGGTAACGGAACATGGAACTTTAATCGCTATGTCCTGCCGCGAGCAAAAGATGTTGCGGTTTGGCAGCAAACCATTGATTACTTACCTCCGCTATCAGAAACTTCACCACCAAAAGGCATGGCTGAACTGGGCATGATCCCAATCTTACCTGCGACGAGTAACGCATTAACCCATGCGACAGGCAAGCGTTTCTATGAATTCCCTATTACGGTAGATAAAATTAAAAAGGCACTCTCATGAAAATCAACAATGCCGTTCCGATTATTGAGCGCAAGCCACTCACACTGACTATTAACGGCCAAAAAATTGGTCCTATTGATGTCCCTGTTGGGATGCCAATGATTGAGTTTCTACATGAATACCTTGACCTCACCGGCACTCACTTTGGTTGCGGCCAAGGGATCTGCCATGCTTGCACCATTATGGAAATTCAGCCCGATGGCACAACGGTTGAAAGTCGCACTTGTATTTTTGGTGCCCATTATTTCAACAATAAAAATATTGTTACCATCGAAGGGCAAGCCAAACTGGATGAACAAGGCAAAGTCGTTGAGTTAACGCCAATTCAACAAGCTTTCATCGAAAACTTTTCATTCCAGTGTGGCTATTGTGCTCCCGGTTTCGTCACAGGTGCGACAGTATTTCTTGATAAACTGAAGAAAAACCCAGTGAAGCGAGACCAACTCGAACATGCGATTGAAGAAGCCCTCAATGAGCATATTTGCCGTTGTACAGGTTATGTACGCTATTATGAAGCTGTGAGGAAAGTCGCTCTCGACACTCCCGGCTGCGTGATCGACTAGGGAGAAACATCATGGCTAAATCCAGCTCTCTACGTAAAAGCATTTATATTATTATCTTATTATTTATCGTATTAATGCTTGCGATCCTATTTGGTGCTTTTCGTACTTCCAGTATCGGCCCTAATTTAGATAAACCACTGACTTCAGAAGAAGTCGCCAAATTACTGCCAAGAGGGCAAGAATTGGCCACCGCTGGAGATTGCTTTGGTTGCCACTCATTACCTGAAGGGCCATTGGCTGCGGGCGGGCGCGCTATCGGAACCCCTTTCGGCACCATTTACTCCACAAATATAACGCCTGATAAGCAATTTGGTATCGGTAACTATACCCGTGCTGATTTCCATCGTGCTTTGAAAGACGGAATTGGCAAAGAAAGAGGTAATCTCTACCCTGCCATGCCGTTTGTATTTACCCATATGACGACATCGAATGATATTGATGCCCTGTATGCTTATGTGATGTCACTTCCGCCAATCAATGTGCCAAACAAAGAAAATACAGGTGTATTTGTCCTACCCGTTCGCCCATTTATGAACTTCTGGACTTTGCTCAATTTCCCTAAACAAAATGCGCCTCATGACCCACAACGTTCTGCCGAGTGGAACCGAGGTGCTTATATTGTTGAAGGTCTAGCGCACTGCGGCGCTTGTCACTCACCACGTAACTTAATGATGGGTGTCGAGTTTTCACGGTCACTTCAAGGGGGTGAAGAAGCGGGCTTAGCGATCCCGGATATCACGGCCGAAGCGCTTTCCAAACATGGATACGATACCGCCTCCTTGAGCCAGTTTTTACTTACAGGTAATGCCCCGCAAGGCTCTGCATTTGCAGATATGAGCACAGTGACTCATTTTTCGACTAGTCAGATGAAAAAAAGCGATGTTGATGACATGGCGATTTATTTAATGACGGATAAACAAGGAAAAATACTTGGCGCCAAAGCTTCGCCTGCTCCATTGCCAGAGGCAAACTCATCAGAAGTGGGTGATGTCAGTCAAATCATGGAAACTGGCCGCTTAATGTATATGTCTACCTGCGCAGGCTGCCACGGGATCACCGGAGAAGGTGTACCTAATGGTATTCCAGCGTTAAAAGGTAACGCCATCTTAGCGATGGACAGCCCTGAAACCTTTATCAGTGTAGTGTTAACGGGTATTCCAACCACCACTTTCCCAAATGGGCAACGTATGTATGCGATGCCAAGTTTTGCTGATGATTTAACGCCACAAGAAATGGCAGATTTAATATCATGGGCGCGCGCCGAATGGGGGGGACAAGGTAAACCCGTCACCGCCGAACAAATTGAGAAACTGAAAAAAGCGGCGCAGTAATCATTCGTCGCTTCTCTTCAAATAACTTATTTATTGAAGGGAAGCGACATTATTATTTTCATTGATACATTCAAGTGAAATATATCAACGCACCCCACATTAAATAAGAATTTCAAATTAAAGATATTCACTTATTTCTATTAAAAGAAAACCAATATATAAACTGGGTTTCCTCTCACTTCGCCTGACTCAAACATTCACTCAATCCATGAGTATTTTCCAATATTAACCTTCATTAATAAGTACTTACTAAATACCTAACAAAAATTTCCCTTAGCACATACAGTCACAATTCAAATTAATAACCCATGTTATAGTTAATATACAAATAATAACATTAGATTATCATTTATTGTGATTAGCAATGTGAAAGGAAAATATATGCAACTAAATATCAATGGAAGATGGATTGAACTAAGCAATATTTCTCCATCAACACCACTTCTTTACGTATTACGTAATGATTTAAAACTCAATGGCCCTAAATATGGCTGCGGTTTAGGCGAATGTGGCGCTTGTAGTGTACTTATCGATGGCAAAGTCGTTCGCTCGTGTTCGACACCGGTATCAACAGTAGAAAATAGAAAAATTACCACGCTTGAAGGCATTAGTGATAGCGAGACACTCCATCCTGTGCAACAAGGATTTATTGATGAGCAAGCAGCACAATGTGGTTATTGTACGAATGGCATGATAATGACATTGGTTGCTCTGTTTAAACGTACCCCTAATGCAAGTGAAGAAGAGATAAAAAAAGAACTCGCTTTTAATTTATGCCGTTGTGGAACCCATGTAGAAATATTAAAAGCAGCTAAAAAAGCTAAAATGATCATCGCACAAGGTGGTAAAGCATGAGCATTTTAGATATCACTCGACGCCGTTTGCTGCAAGCTGGTGGGCTCATCGTTGTCAGTAACATGTTGCCTTCCATTTCATTTGCAGCAGAAAAGATACCAAACAAAAATGCGGCTATTCCTCTTAATTATGTCGATAGTTTTATTGCTCTTGCCGCTGATGGTTCGGTGACTGCATTTAATGGTCACGTGGATTTAGGTACAGGAATTCGTACCTCACTTGCACAAATTGTCGCTGATGAAATTGGTGTCTCTTTTGAATCAGTAACAATGATACTTGGGGATCCACAAAGTACACCGGATCAAGGGCCGACTATCGCCAGTGCGACCATTCAGGTCACGTCTATCCCCTTACGCCATGCTGCTGCTCAAGTTCGCATGCAGCTAACATCTCTTGCTGCCAAAGCGTTAAATGTGCCAATGGAAGCCGTTCGAGCACAGCATGGATATGTTTTTGTCACCGCCCAACCTGAACGTCGTTTGAGTTATGCGCAATTGGCAAAAGGACAAGATCTCCATTTTGAATTAGATGAAAACGTAACTTTAAGACCCGCTTCTGAAGCTATTTATGTCGGAAAGCCGATTCAACGCGTAGATATTCGTGCAAAAGTAACGGGTGAGTTGACTTGGGTACATGATATGCGAGTACCTGATATGTTACATGGAAGAGTTATTCGTCCTCCTTATTCAGGTGCAGACAGTAGCGCACCGCTTGGAAATAGTTTGCTTTCGATTGATGAAAGTTCTATTGCTCACCTAAAAGGCATTGTAAAAATTGTACGCATTAATGACTTTGTTGGTGTCGTTGCCGAACGTGAAGAACAAGCGATAGACGCTATGCGTCAGTTAAAAATTCAATGGAAAGAATGGCAAGGATTACCCGATTTAACCCTCGATAAGCTTCATGACACCCTTGATGCATTACCCAGCCAAGATAGAGTATTACGAGATGATGACGGTGTTGACAGCGCCTTAGCCAATTTACATAAAACTGTGAATGCAGACTATGTTTGGCCATACCATTTACACGCATCAATTGGGCCATCTTGCGCTATCGCAGATGTCCGCGACGATAAAGTCGATGTCTGGTCAGGCACACAAAACCCTCATGACCTGCGAAAAGATTTAGCACTACAACTCGATAGAGAACTATATCAAATACACATTCATCGCATGGAAGCATCAGGGTGCTATGGTCGTAACTGTGCTGATGACGTGGCAGCCGATGCCGTTTTACTGTCTCAAGCGACAGGACGACCTGTGCGAGTGCAATTAATGCGAGAACAAGAAGCGGGTTGGGAGCCAAAAGGCACCGGCCAATTGATTAAAATTCGAGGGGGAATTGATCAAAATAATGATGTCAGCGCTTACGAACTCAGTACTCGTTATCCATCAAATAACGCCGCTACTTTATCGTTGATTTTAACTGGGAAAAAAGAAAATAAACCGGATATTCAACAGATGGGAGACCGCACGGCTATCCCTCAATATCGATACCCACATATGCGCGTTATCGCTAAAGATACCGCGCCTGTTGTTAGGGCATCATGGATGCGCGGAGTTTCAGCACTTCCAAATGTATTTGCTCATGAATCTTGGATTGATGAAGTTGCTTATTTAGCGCAGCAAGATCCTATAGCATACCGCTTAAAATATTTAGATGATCCTCGAGCTATCGCTTTAATTAGTGCCGTGAAAAAACAGGCGAATTGGGTTGATGGGCCGATGCATCAAAAACCATCCCCTGTCACCGAAGAAATTGTGAGTGGTCGAGGGTTTGCCTGGGCGCGTTATTTCCACAGTAAATTTCCGGGTTTTGGTGCTGCATGGGCAGCTTGGGTCTGCGACTTAACTGTTAATCGCCGAACAGGACAAGTGCTTATCAAAAAAATCTATGTCGCCCATGATTGTGGCCAAATGGTTAACCCAGATGGCGTTAAACACCAAGTCCATGGAAACATTATTCAATCCTGTAGCCGGGTATTAAAAGAGTTTGCCACCTTTGATAAATCAGGCACAACCTCCCTTGAATGGGGCGGATACCCTATTCTACGTTTCGATGAGTTACCCGAAATTGATATTCAATTAATGGAGTATCCCAATGAACCCCCTATGGGAGCGGGCGAATCTGCATCAGTACCAAGCGCCGCCGCGGTAGCAAATGCGCTATTTGATGCATTAGGTGTGCGTATGCGAGAAGTTCCATTTACCCCTGAACGTATTCTGCGAGCAGTAGGTATGGCAGCCAAGAACCAAGGAGTGGCTCATGAGTAAGGCAAAAAAAATATTTGGCTACAGTGCGCTTGCTATCGTTATTGTTGCGGTGGGGGGACTCGCGCTGAGTTGGCAATCTGCCATTGAGCCATTACACACTAATTCGACACAAAGTTTTACTGACGCTCAAATTGCCCGTGGTGAAAAATTAGCGGCACTAGGCGATTGTGCCGTTTGCCATACGCGGCCTGGCGGTGAAACAAATACCGGGGGCTTTGCGATGGAGATCCCCTTCGGCACGATTTACACCACAAATATAACACCTGATATAGAAACAGGCATTGGCAGCTGGTCATATGAAGCGTTTGAACGGGCTATGCGTTATGGTGTTGATCGTGAGGGGAATTATTTATACCCTGCGTTCCCTTACACGGCTTTTACTCATACTTCCGATGATGATTTATATGACCTCTATGCATGGTTAATGAGCCAAAAACCTGTTCGTTATCAACCTCCAAAGACATCATTAAACTTTCCCTTTAATATCCGCCAAGGAATTTGGGCATGGAATCAGCTGTATTTAACCGCTGGGCCAATAAAACCAAACAATTCACAAACTGATGAGTGGAACCGAGGTGCATACCTTGCCGAAGGGCTCGGCCATTGCAGCGCTTGCCACTCCCCACGTGATATATTATTTGGTGAAAAAGGCGGAGATAGCCACTTGATGGGTGGAGATGCTGAAGGATGGAGTGCACCAGCGCTGCGAGGTGACCAAGCCTCACCTGTTGCTTGGAGCCATCAGGATATGGCGGAGTTTTTGCGTACGGGATTCTCAGCTAACCATGGTGTCGCAGCAGGCCCGATGGCACCAGTCATCAGAGAAGGAACCTCTCAACTAACCGAAGAAGATAGACAAGCTATTGCTACTTATTTGACTTCTGAAGTTGAGCATCCGCAGGTCACATCGCAAGCCGTAACAATCGTACAGCAAACAGAAGATAAAATTGAACCTCTCTCTTCTGAAGGGGCAAGGTTGTATTCAGGGGCCTGTATGGCATGCCATGCCCAAACGAAAGGTGCGCAAATGTCAGGTGTACGACCCGCTTTAGCCTTAAATACGAATCTTTATGCAGATACCCCAGATAATGCCATTCGCGTTGTATTAAATGGAATTGAGTATGAGGCAACAGAAGGGCTCGGCAGCATGCCTGCTTTTCGTCATAATTTAAGTGATCAGCAAATAGCAGTACTCTTAAATTATCTAAGAACAACGTTTACTGACAAGTCACCATGGCCTGATTTGGAACAACAAGTTAGCCAGCTACGCGCGGAAACAGCAGCTAAATAATCCGTTCATCTTTAGCGTAAATAGCGGTCATATCTATGACTGTTATTTACGCTATTTATATCTACTCAAGAAAATGAGATATTCCATCTCAAAAAAGAAATAACTAAAAGCACGACTTATTATTTTCTGTAATGCCTAAATAACTCTCAAACTAAGCAGATATCTACCAATTATTATTTAGTGGTTATCGTGAACCTATTTTCTAGATGAGGAAAAAACATACACTCTACTTAACAATATTTCAGACTATTAATGACCAAACACGCATTGTCCCTGTGATAATCACGTCATACTATAGAGAATTGCATGGCTAACACGTTTGCCTACTCTCATTTGTTGCGATTTGTGGTATTTTAGTCTCTGAAAATAATCGTCAAATACACTCACAGAATTTAGTTAACTCAATACGTTAAAACAGACAATACTATGACTGATAAGCAAAGTTTCGAATCCCATACACCAATGATGCAGCAGTATCTAAAACTAAAAGCACAACATTCAGACATACTGCTGTTTTATCGCATGGGTGACTTCTACGAACTGTTTTTTGATGACGCTAAAAAAGCCTCTCAATTATTGGATATTTCCCTCACTAAGCGGGGGCAATCTGCAGGGCAACCGATCCCTATGGCCGGTGTTCCCCACCATGCTGCCGAGGGTTACTTAGCCAAATTAGTACAAATGGGGGAATCCGTCGCCATTTGTGAGCAAATTGGCGACCCAGCCACCAGCAAAGGGCCGGTTGAGCGCCAAGTAGTACGTATTGTCACCCCGGGAACTATCACCGATGAAGCGCTATTAAATGAAAGGCAAGACAACCTGTTAGCCGCAGTATGGCAAGACCAACAAGGTTTTGGTTTCGCAACGTTAGATATCACCTCAGGGCGTTTTATTATTAGTGAAATCGCCGATGAAGAAGCACTGCAAGCTGAGCTGCAACGCACCCGCCCGGCTGAACTTCTGTATCCAGAAGACTTCGCCAGTATGGCATTAATTGAACACAATAAAGGCTTGCGCCGCCGCCCATTGTGGGAATATGAGCTTGATACGGCAAAACAACAGCTCGGTTTACAGTTTGGTACGAAAGATTTAATCGGCTTTGGGGTTGAAGATGCCCATAAAGCGCTCAGAGCTGCGGGTTGCTTATTACAATATGTGAAAGACACACAACGCACGTCACTGCCCCATATTCGCAGCATTGTGATGGAAAAACAAAATGATAATGTCATTTTAGATGCAGCAACTCGTCGCAATTTAGAGATCACCCAAAACCTTGCAGGTGGCACAGAAAACACACTCGCCGCCATTTTAGATAGGTGTGTGACTCCGATGGGTAGCCGTATGCTAAAACGTTGGTTACATACCCCATTACGTAACATTCAAATATTAAATAACCGCCAACAAGCTATCAGTGCACTGCAAGAATGCGGCTTTGAATTACAACCATTTTTACGTCAAATCGGCGATTTAGAACGGGTATTAGCGCGCTTAGCGCTGCGTTCCGCTCGCCCACGTGACTTAACCCGTATGCGTTACGCATTCCAGCAATACCAAGATATTCATCAAATACTGAGCCAATCGAGTAGTTCGTATTTACAAGCCCTTCAAAATCGTATTGGCCAGTTTGATGAGCTACAAGACTTACTTGAAAAAGCCATTATTGATGCACCACCCGTGTTGGTACGTGATGGCGGTGTTATCGCCCCAGGTTATAATAGTGAGCTTGATGAATGGCGCGCCCTTGCTGATGGAGCAACTGACTACCTCGATAGGCTCGAAATACGCGAAAGAGAAAAATTGGGGATCGATACCCTAAAAGTTGGTTATAACGCTGTTCATGGCTACTATATTCAAGTTAGCCGAGGCCAAAGCCATTTAACACCTATCCATTACGTCCGTCGCCAAACGTTAAAAAATGCGGAACGCTATATCATTCCTGAACTCAAAGAGTATGAAGATAAGGTATTGACATCAAAAGGAAAAGCGTTAGCCATTGAAAAAGCACTGTATGATGAGTTATTTGACATACTATTACCTCATCTTGCTGCGCTGCAAACCAGTGCCGAAGCTCTCGCTGAGTTAGATGTCCTAGCCAACCTAGCTGAAAGAGCACAAACTCTAGGTTATGCTTGTCCACAACTCACTGAAAAACCAGGTATCCAAATTACTGAAGGTCGCCACCCTGTGGTTGAACAAGTACTCAGTGAGCCGTTTATCTCCAATCCGTTATCACTATCGCCACAACGTCGTTTATTGATCATCACAGGTCCAAATATGGGCGGTAAAAGTACCTATATGCGCCAAACAGCATTGATTACCCTGTTAGCGTACATCGGTAGTTTTGTCCCTGCAAGCAAAGCGGTGATAGGCCCAATCGACCGTATTTTTACCCGCGTCGGTGCCTCTGACGACCTTGCATCTGGCCGTTCAACCTTCATGGTCGAAATGACAGAAACCGCGAATATTCTTCATAATGCAACAGAACATAGCTTAGTACTAATGGATGAAATTGGTCGCGGAACGTCAACCTATGATGGTCTTTCCCTTGCTTGGGCTTGCGCCGAAAACTTAGTTAATAAAATCAAGGCAATGACGTTATTTGCAACGCATTATTTTGAATTAACAACACTACCTGAAAAACTCGAAGGTGCGGTCAATATTCACCTAGATGCTATTGAGCACGGTGATACCATTGCCTTTATGCATAATGTTCAAGATGGCGCCGCCAGCAAAAGCTATGGCCTTGCTGTCGCTTCTCTTGCGGGTGTACCAAAAGATGTGATTAAACGGGCAAAACAAAAGCTTAAAGAACTCGAAGTTATCTCAAACAATGCCAATGCAAGTCATGTAGATAGCGCCCAGCTTAGTTTTTTAACCACAGAAGATGCTGAACCCTCACCCGTACTCAGCGCATTGGAAGGGATTGACCCAGATAAGCTCACACCCCGCCAAGCTCTAGATTGGATTTATCGGTTAAAAGATATGGATAACTAAGATGGATGAGTATACACAATTACTCGCACCAATCAGGCAGTTTTTGCAATGTGAAACGCCTGATTTGTGGGTAGAAAAAGCCAGTTTGCCTGAGAACTTGCCCATTATTTTAAAAGATCATCTGTTATGTGAATTAAAAGCCGCGCAAAGTGCCATGTTTTTAATTCGCAAGTATGCTGTCGATAAAGAAAGTGCTGCAGTGCTACTTGAATGGTTTAAACCTTATGAATCATTTGCTTATGACAGGGTTGGTGACATCCATACATTAAGAAACAAAAATCAGGTTTCTAAACAAATATTGGCAAAAAAACAATCACCTTATAGCCAAGATTTAATTGATAAAATGGTCTTGCTGATCAAAGAAGAGCTTCATCATTTTTACCAAGTTTTAGAGATTATGCATGAACGTAATATTCCATATGATGGTATCACTGCAGGCCGTTATGCTAAAGGGTTGTTGAGCCATATCGACCCTCACGATCCAAAAACCTTAGTTGATAAACTAATTATTGGTGCTTATATCGAAGCGCGTTCTTGTGAGCGCTTTGCTAAACTAGCCCCATTTCTTGATGAACAGCTGGCAAATTTTTATATTTCGTTATTACGCTCAGAAGCTCGCCACTATCAAGATTATTTACACTTAGCGCAATTAATTAGCAAACAAGATATTACTGAGCGAGTTAATTATTTTGGTACTATTGAAGCAGAATTAATTTCGACACCTGATGATGATTTTAAATTTCATAGTGGACTCCCCATTAACTAAGTTCATTCTTTATTACTTATAAATAAAAGGCCCCTATAAACCTTAGCTTATAGGAGCCTTTAGCTATCTAATTAACACCTTACATATTAAATAGCGACTCTAGGGTCAACTCTTCACCATGTAAAATATCCTTTAATCGCTTTAAACCTTCAACTTGGATCTGGCGAACACGTTCTCTTGTTAACCCAATTTCACGGCCAACTTCTTCCAGAGTTTCAGCTTCATAGCCTAAAAGCCCAAAACGTCGTGCTAAAACCTCCCTCTGTTTTGGGTTCAATTCATATAACCACTTAACAATATTATCTTTTAAGTCATTATCTTGAATTGTATTTTCTGGACCTGAATCATTATCATCAGACAATACCTCAAGCAAAGATTTCTCTGAGTCCCCTGCAATTGGTGTATCAACAGATGTGATACGTTCATTTAAACGTAACATCCTACTGACATCTTCAACAGGTTTATCTAGCTGCTCAGCGATCTCTTCAGGGCTTGGCTCATGGTCCAACTTTTGGGCTAATTCACGTGCAGTACGAAGGTAAATATTGAGTTCTTTAACGATATGAATAGGAAGGCGAATAGTTCGAGTTTGGTTCATGATAGCGCGTTCGATCGTTTGACGGATCCACCACGTTGCATACGTTGAGAAGCGAAACCCTTTTTCAGGATCAAACTTTTCAACTGCGCGAATCAACCCAAGGTTCCCTTCTTCAATCAAATCGAGTAATGCAAGACCTCGATTATTATAACGACGTGATATTTTTACAACGAGACGGAGGTTGCTTTCTATCATACGCTGTCGTGATGCAATATCACCACGCAATGCACGTCTTGCATAGAAAACTTCTTCTTCTGCTGTAAGGAGTGGTGAGAACCCAATTTCACTAAGATAAATTTGAGTGGCATCCAGAACACGCTGATTTGTGTTCTGGAGTAAATCCATTTCGTCATCTAGCTCAGTAACCAGATCCTCTTCTTTAAACTGACTCTCGTCAAAAGTGTCATTTAAATTACTTTCATCGAGGTCATTATATAACTCGTTAACTTTCAGCGAACTTTGGCTCATCAGTGACTCCTACCCTAGATAATGCGGACAGAATGTCAAAGCACTCTGCCCAGTTTATCGTTGCGGCAAATAGCGCAACGGGTTTACTGATTTTCCCTTGTAACGAATTTCAAAGTGTAATCTAACTGAACTGGTTCCAGTACTACCCATAGTAGCTATTTTTTGACCTGCAGTGACGTCCTGCTGATCACGCACAAGCAATGTGTCATTGTGGGCATAAGCACTTAGGTAGTCATCGTTATGTTTTATAATTATTAGATTTCCGTATCCACGCAAAGCATTACCTGCGTAAACGACTTTTCCTGGCGCAGCAGCGAGCACAGCTTGACCACGAGAACCGGCTATGTCTACCCCTTTGTTCCCGCCTTGAGCGTCAGAGAAACCTTCAATCATTTTCCCATCAGCTGGCCAACGCCATTTTATTGACGAATTATTCGTGCTACTGACTGCGGTAGAAGCGGTTGTTGTCGAGGTTGTTGTTGTCGTTGAAACTTGCGTTGCAGGTTTCTTATTATTAGGCAACATTTTACCTGAGGTTTGACCACCACTATTTGCAGGATACTCATTAGTTGTTCGAAGATCAACCGCTTGCTGATGACTATTTGATGAATTTGCGGCTAATTGAGTGCTCGAGTTCACATTTGTGTTACCAATATTAATAACCTGTCCTACATTGAGGCTGTATGGTTCTGGAATATTGTTTCGCGATGCTAACTCACGGAAATCATTACCTGTTAAGTATGCAATATAGAATAGTGTGTCACCACGCTGAACCGTATAACTATTGCCACTATAGCTACCTTTTGGAATACTGCCATAGTCGCGGTTATAGACAATCCGCCCTTCACCATTGGTTGTTACCGGTGCTGAGCTACGACTTACAGGTTGTGTATTTGAATTATTCGATATATTAGGACGAGACGACGGCATTGCCGTGCTCATACCCGTATTTGGTGACGAGGCCGGTGTCGTCCTTTGCACCGTTTGCTGGCGAGACTGACTATCATTCACACTCGAAATAGGTGCTGCTGTATGATACGGTGTAGAACAACCAGCCAATAGCGCTCCGCTAAATGAAAAGATGACGGCCCATCGAATTCTGCTTATAGGGCTAACAATTTTCATGCTTCTTCTCCCGTGAAGAAAAATCTGACGTGACAATTCAAAACAATGTCAGCAATAGAGTTATCATAAAATATTTCACTTATTAAAGCAGAAATACAAAATAGTGAACAAGTTAAATATATTAAAAATATAATAAATTGAGAGTATGACCTAACGCTTTAAGCTATTCTCTCAAATTCAGTTGGGTAAAGTATCATATTTGGAATGGTTTTACTGCTATTTGAGTTAATGAAACCTTTGCAATGATATTTTATTTAAACCCATTATAAAAATAGTCAGGCTTTTATTAAATATCATTGCAAGTAGATTAAAGAAGATCACCCGCGATCAATGGGACAAAACGAACTTTTTCGATAACATTAGTATGGTAATCATTACCTCGTCGGGTAATTAGCTTTAGTGCTTGTTCTTTATCACCGACAGGTAGAACCATTCGCCCACCATCTTTTAATTGCCCTAATAGTAGAGTTGGTATTTCTGTTGGTGCTGCAGTAACAATGATGGCATCAAAGGGGCCTTTTGATTGCCAACCTTCCCAACCATCACCATGACGAGTTGAAACATTGTGTAAATCAAGTTGCTTCAAGCGCCGTTTAGCCGCCCATTGCAAGCTCTTCACCCGCTCAACAGAAAAAACGTGCTTAACCAAGTGAGCCAATACTGCGGTTTGATACCCTGAACCAGTTCCTATCTCAAGAACGTGATCATCCGGTGCTAAAGCCAATAGCGCTGTCATTTTAGCAACAATATAGGGCTGTGAAATAGTTTGCCCATGACCAATAGGTAATGGGATATTGTCATAGGCTTTATGGGAGAGCGCTTCATCCACAAACCGTTCCCGAGGAACAAGTGAAATGGCATCTAATAGGCGCTCATCGTGAATTCCCTGTTGGCGTAATTGAGCCAAAAGTTCTTTCATGAGCCCTGTTTTCATTGTACTGACACTCCTGATTTTTCGAGCCACTCTTCCACTAGTGAGTGTGCTTTATAAGCGGTTAGGTCAACTTGTAATGGCGTAATTGAAACGTACCCATTTTGTACAGCCTCAAAATCCGTTCCCGGACTGGCATCACGGATCTCCCCAACTGGCCCTAGCCAATACAATGTATTCCCTTTTGGGTCCTCTAAGCTATACACCTCAGAAGCGGCATGACGACTGCCACAGCGAGTGACTTTGATACCTTTAATTTCTTCGTACGGGATATCCGGTACATTTATATTTAAGATATTCCCTGCACGCAATGGGTTCTTCTGTAAGAGCGCAAGAATATCGCATGTCACTTTCGCCGCACTTTCATAATGCGTTTCGCCATCTAACGATACCGCAATTGAAGGTAAACCTAAATGACGACCTTCAGTTGCTGCTGCAACAGTACCTGAATAAATAACATCATCCCCTAAATTAGGGCCACAGTTAATACCAGAGACAACAATATCAGGACGTGGACGTACTACTCTATTAACTCCAATATAGACACAATCTGTTGGCGTTCCCTCTTGTACAGCAAGATCACCATTACTTAGCGTTTGAATTTTAAGTGGTTTATCTAATGTTAATGCATTAGAAGCCCCACTACGATTGCGATCAGGCGCAATCACCTGAACATGATAATATTGGCGTAGCGCTGCCGCGAGGGTTTGAATCCCGGGCGCATTTACCCCATCGTCATTACTCAATAAAATCTTTAGCATCGACATTATCCTGCCCATTTTGATTAATAATTTCTCTCACAACACTGGTTGCAAAACAACCTGAGTTTAAGAAAAAATTCAGTTTTACCGTCGAGTCGTCCAACCATTCCCACTGTAAGTTTTTAGGTTTAGTTATCACCGCTCGTCTAGCTGGAGAAACTCGTTCACGCTGCATTAAAGAGATAAAGGGTTGATAATCCGCTAAACACTGAGTTTCAAATGCCAGTGCTTCATCCTGAGTTCCCAACTCCCCATCACCCGGTAATGGCGCGGTAATGCTTAATTCGTTGGACTCTAGGCGAGGTTGCAATGTAGCAAACTCATCTTGTGTCGCGACAAACCAACTTCCTCTACCGGTTAATTGCAATGCGTCTCCCAACATCACGTGTTGAGCGGTATTATTTGCAATACGTTCGCTTGCCACATGGTTAAACATTGCACTACGAGCAGCTGAAAGATAGAAGCTACGCTTGTTGCGTTCACGTACGTTGGTTTCTTGGTTTGCCCAACGTAACGCTTGCGTTAAATTTTGTCCATCACGCCCAAAACGTTGTTCACCAAAGTAATTAGGCACCCCTGTTAATGCAACTTTCTGTAAACGCTGTTCAACATCTTTTGCATCCGAAATATCACGCAACGTTATTTCAAACTGGTTTCCTTTCAAGGAACCAATACGTAATTTGCGTTTTTGCCGAGTAACAGCCAGTATTCGGCAGCCTTCGAGTTGCCAAGTCGAAAAAACAGGTGTTTCTTTACCCGGCATTTGCAGGCAAAACCACTGCTCTGTCACTGCATGCCTATCTTTTAAACCTGCGTAACTGACAGCTCTCGCTGAAATTTTAGCAAATTTTGCTAGTTGTTCAGCAACAAACACGGTATTACAGCCTGTTTTTTCCACACGAACCATAACATGTTCGCCTTCGCCATCTAGCTCAAAGCCTAAATCTTCTTTGACGATAAAATCTTCAGGGACACTTTTTAACGTGCCAGAAGATAATGGCTTACCATGCAGGTACTGAACATTCATTACTTTCATTACTATTATCTTTTATTAAAAGAACAACCGCAGCACAGGCAATGCCTTCTTTACGCCCCACAAAACCGAGTTGCTCTGTTGTGGTCGCTTTCGCATTCACATCATCCATGTGGCACTCAAGATCTTCGGCAATATTCACACGCATCTGAGCGATATGAGGCAACATTTTTGGCGCCTGAGCCATGATAGTAATATCAATGTTACCAATGCGATACCCTTTGGCACGCACATGGCAAAATGCGTCTCTCAATAAGACTCGGCTATCCGCCCCTTTATATGCAGGGTCCGTATCAGGGAATAATTTACCAATATCCCCCAGTGCAGCAGCGCCGAGAATTGCATCGGTTAACGCGTGTAAGACCACATCACCGTCAGAATGCGCGAGCAAACCTTGTTCATAAGGGATACGCACGCCACCGATGATGATAGGGCCTTCGCCACCAAATTTGTGTACGTCAAAACCGTGTCCGATTCTCATTTTTTTTCCTTAGTTGTTCATTCTTGAAAGATAAAATTCCGCTAAAGTGAGGTCTTCTGGGCGCGTCACTTTTAAATTATCAGCGCGGCCAGCAACTAACACAGGTTGGTGGCCGCAATATTCTAGCGCAGAAGCTTCATCGGTGATCACTGCGTTTTCTTTCAAGGCTTTACTTAGACAATCCCGTAATAATATTAACGGAAAAAATTGTGGTGTAAGGGCATGCCATAACGCTTCACGTTCAACGGTATGGTCAATTAATTGGTTGGCTGTTGAACTACGTTTCATGGTATCACGCACTGGGGCAGCGAGGATCCCACCACAACAATTTTGTTCCGCTGCTAATTGAATAATTTCATTTAAATCTGATTGATGAAGGCAGGGACGCGCTGCATCGTGCACTAATACCCAGCAATCTGAAAATTGGGGATTAGCAATTAAAAAATCCAGTCCCGCTAATACTGAATCGGCGCGTTCTTTGCCACCAATAACCGTCGTCACTCGAGGGTCATTAGAAATTTCAAGTTGTTGAAAATAATCATCTTCCGCACTCAACGCAACCACAATTTCTTGCACTTTATCATTTTCTAGCAATGCGCTGATGGTGTGCTCAATGATTGTTTTACCTGCAACCTGCAAGTATTGTTTTGGGCACTCTGCATTCATACGGCTACCTACCCCAGCAGCAGGAATCAGTGCAACAATTCGCGGAAGATTATTTTGTGGGGCATGGTTTGGATTTGTCATTGTTGAATTCTTACATCAGAAATTATCAGGCTAATGGGTATACTATTTTGACATCATATTATTGTGTCTATTTCTGGTTATTACTTTCTTTAACCATTCGATAAAATGACTCTCCAGGTTTGATCATCCCAAGCTCTGTTCGGGCTCGTTCTTCAATCGCATCTTGGCCATCATTTAAGTCGTTGATTTCAGCGAATAGCTGTTCATTACGCATTTTTAAGCGCGAATTTACAATTTCCTGAGCGGCGACATCATCTTTGACTTGTACGTAGTCATGTATGCCATTTTTGCCTAACCATAAGGAATACTGTAACCAAGCTAATATCGCAATTAATAGTAGCGTTAATTTACCCATCTTGCCCCCTGAAATGATTTGCTAATCATCCCATAACTCAACGATTGACGCTACTGTGATACTAAAATTGTGCTAAAAAGTCAGATTAAGTCGGGTTTGAATACGCAAAATACCGCCTTATTTTACCATCAGATAAAATAAAGGAGGTATTTAAGCTGTATTAATAATCTAGCTGAATGACATGATTGCGCAATAAAAGCGCAATGATTTGGGAAAGGGAATCCGAAATGGGTTGTTGTCCATCCAGATGCAGCTCAGGGTTTTGAGGTATTTCATAAGGGGAATCAATCCCCGTGAATTGTTTTATTTTTCCTTCCCGTGCTTGTTGATATAACCCCTTGGGGTCTCGCTGTTCACAAATACTTACGGGGGTATCCACGTACAACTCAAAAAATTGCTCAGGTTCAAATAAATCACGAACTTTTTGTCTATCCGCTTGGAAAGGCGAAATAAATGCGGTCGCAACAATTAACCCTGCATCAACCATTAACTTCGCCACCTCCCCCACTCGACGAATATTTTCTTGCCTATCGGCCTCATTAAACCCTAAATCACGGCATAAACCATGGCGAATATTATCGCCATCCAATAAATAGGTTTTCATTCCCATGGACGTCAATTGGTGCTCTATTGCCCCTGCTAATGTCGATTTCCCAGAACCTGATAACCCGGTGAACCACAACACAGCACCTTTATGGCCATTATTACTTTCACGTAATTGGCGAGTTACTTGATGTTGGTGCCAAACAATATGGTTTTCTTTTGTCATCCGTATTATTTCCCACCCAATACATCACGCGCACCCCAATGTGGGAAATGGCGGCGTACTAATTTGTTTAGCTCAATTTCAAATTCACTAAAATCACTGGGTTGATCAAAAACAGGGGCTTGTGTTTCGCGGACTAAACCCGCGCCAACCGTCACATTTGTGAGCCTATCAATAAAAATCATTCCACCAGTGTCTGCATTGCGTTGGTAGTTTTCCAGTAACAATGGCTCATCAAAGGAAAACTCGACTAAACCAATCCCATTCAACGGCAGCTCTGTCGCTACTTTCTGGGTTAAATTATTGATATCAACTTGGTATTGAATATTTTCTACTTTTGCTCGACTGCGTTTTCCCGCAATTTTAATATCAAGTTGTTGGCCTTGAACTAATGGCTGTTCAGACATCCACACGACATCGACAGAAGCATGCTGCGTCGTTTGTAAGGTTTCATCTTGTGCAACAATTAAGTCGCCACGACTAATATCAATTTCATCCTCAAGTACTAATGTAATCGCTTCCCCCGGTATAGCAAAATCTTGTTCCCCTGAAAAAGTCACAATTTCTTTAATTGCTGAAGTGGCGCCTGATGGCAACACTTTGACCTTTTGACCCACTTCCACGATCCCTGCTGATAATGTCCCGCTGTATCCGCGAAAGTCTAAATTTGGGCGGTTCACATATTGCACAGGGAAACGCAAAGCTTGCTCCGAAGCTTTTTGTTCCACTTGAACATTTTCTAATATCGATAATAGCGTATCACCTTGATACCACTTAAAATTATCGCTAGCATTTACAATATTATCGCCATCTAGGGCTGAGATCGGTACAAACCAGACCGTTAAATCCACAGGCAACTCCATTGCAAACTTTTGGTAATCCTGCTTTATTTTTTCAAAAATGGCTTCACTGTAATCCACCAGATCCATTTTATTGACGGCAACAATAAGATGGCGGATCCCAAGCAATGTACTAATAAAACTATGGCGACGCGTTTGTTCCTGTACCCCTTTTCGAGCATCGATCAACAAAATAGAAAGTGAGCAAGTTGATGCCCCTGTCGCCATATTGCGCGTATATTGCTCATGGCCGGGGGTGTCCGCAATAATAAATTTGCGCTTTTCTGTTGAAAAATAACGATAAGCCACATCGATGGTGATCCCCTGCTCACGTTCAGCAGCAAGGCCATCCACCAGCAGAGCAAGGTCAAGTTTTTCCCCTTGAGTCCCTATCCGCTTACTATCACTTTGCAAAGTTGACAGTTGGTCTTGGTAAATTTGGCGAGTATCATGCAGCAAACGGCCGATTAAGGTACTTTTACCATCATCCACATTACCGCAGGTTAAAAAGCGTAATAATCCTTTATGTTGCTGCGCCAATAAATAAGGTTCTACACCACCTTGCTGTTCAATTTGATGAGCGATTGATTCATTATAAACGGCTTGTGCCATGATTTTTCTCCTGACTTTGCGTATTAACCTTGCCCACTAAAAATAACCTTGGCGCTTTTTCAACTCCATCGAAGCGGATTGGTCGCTATCAATCAGCCGCCCCTGTCGCTCACTCGTCGTAGAAATCAACATTTCTTCTATAATCTCAGGCAGCGTTTGTGCTTCTGATGGCACAGCTCCCGTCAGTGGCCAACAACCTAATGTTCTAAAACGCACTTTTTGCTGACTAATGACTTCACCCGCTTGTAGGTCAATACGGTTATCATCCACCATTAACAAAGTACCGTCCCGCTGAATAACTGGCCGTTCTTTTGCAAAATACAGGGGAACAATATCGATGTTTTCCAAATAGATATATTGCCAAATATCGAGTTCTGTCCAATTTGATAGTGGGAAAACACGAATACTTTCCCCTTTATTGACCTGCCCATTATAGTTATGCCACAGCTCAGGCCGCTGGTTTTTAGGGTCCCAACGATGAGATCGGTCACGAAAAGAGTAGATCCGCTCTTTTGCGCGTGATTTCTCTTCATCACGACGAGCACCGCCAAATGCAGCATCAAAACCATATTTATCCAAAGCCTGCTTTAAGCCTTCAGTTTTCATAATATCGGTGTGCTTAGCACTGCCATGTACAAACGGGTTGATCCCCAGCTTTTCTCCTTCAGGGTTACGATGAACAAGTAGCTCAAAACCGTATTTTTCTGCTGTTGCATCACGAAACTCGTACATTTCACGAAATTTCCACCCCGTATCAACATGTAAGAGAGGAAATGGCAGTTTTCCCGGATAAAATGCCTTGCGTGCTAAATGGAGCATCACAGAGGAATCTTTACCAATAGAGTACAGCATGACTGGGTTAGCAAATTCGGCGGCAACTTCACGAATAATATGAATACTTTCTGCCTCTAACTGCTGTAAATGAGTCAATTTTTTGTCGTTCACGATAGCCCCTTACTTAAGCCAGTTCCAATACGGCACTGCGCCATCTGATGTCTTCGGTTTGAGAACCAAACCACGCGAGTTGTTGGTGCAATGCAGCTACTTCACCAACCACTATCAAAGCAGGAGCGGGTGCCTGCTGTGCTAATACTTCAAGCTCGTTTAATTTGCCAGTCACTACTTTTTGTTCACGCCGAGTGCCACAGCCGATAACAGCAACAGGGGTATTTTCAGCACGGCCGAATTGAATCAACTGTTCGCTGATTTTCGCGGCCTTTACGGTGCCCATATAGATAGCTAGCGTTTGGTTCCCTCGAGCAAGCGCCTGCCAATCAAGTTCCATTCCATTTTCACGACAATGACCTGTAATAAACGTAATACTCTGTGAATGCTCTCGGTGAGTCAGCGGAACCCCCGCGTAAGCGGCTGCACCAATCGCCGCTGTTACACCAGGAACCACTTGAAATGGGATCCCCGCTTGTGCCGCAACTTGTAGCTCTTCTCCCCCTCGCCCAAACACAAAAGGATCACCACCTTTCAGGCGCACCACTTTTTTACCTTGTTGAGCAAATTTCACGATCAAAGCATTGGTTTCTTCTTGGGAAACACTGTGATTTCCTGCGCGTTTCCCAACACAAATTTTGTCAGCATCGCGACGAACTAGTTCGAGTATTTCTTCACTCACCAGATGGTCATACAAAACCACCTCTGCACTTTGTAAAACTCGCAACCCTTTTAACGTCAGTAGCCCCGCATCTCCCGGACCGGCACCGACTAAGGTTAATTCGCCATGGTTATCAGGTTCATACAATTGACGTTCCAATTGTTGTTCCGCTTCACTGAATTGCCCTTTTTCAACTAGCGAAGCAAAACGTCCACTGAAACTTTTTTCCCAGAAGCGCTTCCTTTCACGCATACTCGTTAGTGTTTCTTTGACTTTATGACGCCAGCGGCCGGCTATTTCTGCCATCTTTCCCAAGGAAGTTGGTAGCATCGTTTCCAGTTTTTCTCTAAGTAAACGAGCCAAAACAGGTGCCGTCCCTCCTGAAGAGATCGCCACAATCACCGGGGAACGATCAATAATAGAAGGTACAATAAATGAACATAACGGCTGGTCATCAACCACGTTAACGAATACTTTCCGTTCATTAGCGTCATAGAAAACGGTTTCATTCAGTAATGCATCATCTGTTGCTGCGATAACTAAAAAAGCATCATCTAAATGAATGGATTGGTAATCTTCAGCTAACCAAACAAATTTATTTTGTTGGTGCTCCGCTTGTAACTGTGTACATAACGTCGGTGAGATGATCACTAAGTCAGCTTGTGCTTTTATTAGCAATTCTGCTTTTCGTGCTGCGACAACACCGCCGCCAATTAACACGACCTTTCGCGTGCGGACATCGACAAATAATGGTAAATAATCCATCTTGCTCACCCATCGTTATATAAACTGATTATAAGAAATATAAAATTGACTATATGGCTTCAAACAATAGGTTTGAAATGACAAAAAGCTCTTTCTTGTAACTGAAAGGAATAAGCCAAATAATCATCACAACCCTGATAGAAAATCGATAAATACAAATAAAAAATAAAACTTAGATTAAATTTAACAAGTTAACTAATTACTGATTTAATTTAATAATTAGCTTGAAATACTTTTTTAAATACAAAAGTATTCCTTTGTAATTAAACAAATATTTTATTTATTTAGTTATTATTTGCTTATATTCAATACCCTAAATAATTCGAGTTGCATGTAGACAACAACGCTGCGGCTTGAATTATGACTAAATTAATACTCTAAATAATTCACGTTGCAGCTAGGCGGCAAGTAAATGAGTCACTAGGAGCATACACCAGTATGTGACTAGTGCGAATGCACGTAGCCAACAACGCTGCGGCTTGAATTATGACGAGTATTTAGTTTTCATGCAGCCCGCATTCACGCTTTAATCCAAAAAAACGAGTATCTTCTTCATTCATTCCCTCTTCCCATTTGCGAGTTGTATGGGTATCACCAACCGATAAATACCCTTGCTCCCACAGAGGATGATAGGGTAAATCATATTTTGTTAGATATTCATAAACTTGCTTATTATTCCAATCAATCACTGGTAAAACTTTAAAAATGCCTTTTCCGATACCTAGCACAGACAAATTTGCGCGGCTTGCTGATTGCTCTCGCCGTAAACCTGAAAACCAAGTTTGTGCCTGTAATTCATGTAACGCGCGCTCCATTGGCTCAACTTTATTCAATTGGTTATAACGCTCAATACCATCAAGCCCTTGCGTCCAAAGTTGACCATATAGCGCTTCTTGCCAAGCAGGTGACTGCTTTGCTCGATACACCTGTAAATTTAAATTCAACTTATCTGTTAACGCCTCAATAAATTGATAGGTCTCTGGGAACAAATAACCGGTATCCGTTAAAATAACTGGGATATTTGGCACAATTTGCGTCACCATATGCAATGTTAGTGCCGCTTGGATACCAAAGCTGGAAGACAACACAAACTCTGCGGGTAAATATTCAATCGCCCACTCAACCCGTTGCAATGCATTCATAGCTTCTAACTGGGAATTAAACTCCGCGAGATAAGCGACTTGTTGGGGCTTATCGAGTGCGGTGAGTGTTGCTAGCTCAAGTCGACTCATACCGCCTCCTTTACCTCATAAAAATCGATGGCTGAATTCAATACCGGTTTTACGACATTGGTGCGAATAAGAAAATCGCCAAACCCTTCGTCAGGCAAGCGTGCCTTTGCCCAGTCACCGATTAATTCATCTAAAATGGTTAGAATTTCCGCACTGCTAATATTTTCACGATACATGCGTGGAATACGAGTACCAATGCGATTTCCACCTAAATGTAAGTTATATCTATCAATAGCTTTACCGACCAGCCCAACCTCTGCCAACATCGCTCGCCCACAGCCATTAGGGCAACCCGTTATCCGCAAAACGATATGTTCATTGGCCACTTGATGAGAGGCCATAATACTTTCCACCTGACTAATAAATTCAGGTAAAAAGCGTTCGGCTTCCGCCATCGCGAGCGGGCAAGTTGGAAATGATACACAAGCCATGGAGTTTTCACGTTGCGCCGTTATGTCATCACTCATTAACCCATGAGATCTGGCAATCGCTTCAATTGCCGCTTTTTCACTTTCAGGCACCCCCGCGACAATTAAGTTTTGGTTTGCCGTTAAACGAAAATCACCTTGATGAATACGCGCAATTTCGGCCACACCGGTTTTTAATGGCTTATTTTCTAAATCAATTAATCGACCATTTTCAATAAACAATGTTAAGTGCCAGCGATTATCAATCCCTTTGAGCCAGCCAATTTTGTCACCACGTTCAGTGAATTGATAAGGCCGAATGGGCTCAAAAGTTACACCAGAGCGCCTTTCGACCTCTGCTTTGAAAGTATCGACTCCTACACGTTCAAGGGTATATTTGGTTTTTGCATTTTTACGTTCAGTTCGATTGCCCCAATCCCGTTGAGTGGTGACTATCGCTTCTGCAATGGCTAATGTTTTGTCTAATGGAATAAACCCAAACTCACTGGCTAAGCGAGGAAATGTTGCGGTATCCCCATGAGTCATAGCAAGGCCACCGCCCACCAACACGTTAAAACCGATCAACTCACCGTTTTGGGCAATTGCAACAAAGTTCATATCATTTGCATGCAAGTCCACATCATTTAGTGGTGGGATCACGACTGAGGTTTTAAATTTTCGTGGCAAATAAGTTTGCCCTAAAATTGGCTCTTCATCCGTTGTCACTATCTTTTCTTTATCTAACCAAATTTCCGCGTAAGCACTAGTGCGCGGTAATAAATGTTCAGATATTTTCTTTGCCCATTCATAGGCTTGTTGGTGCAATTCGGATTGCACAGGGTTAGAAGTGCATAACACGTTACGGTTAACATCATTCGCCGTTGCAAGGGCATCTAAACCAACATGACTTAGCATTTGATGGGCAGGCTTTACATCCCCTTTGAGGATGCCATGAAACTGAAATGTTTGCCGATTCGTAATACGCACACTGCCATACAGCGTGTGCTCCGTGGCAAACTTATCAATATCAAGCCATTGCTTGGGCGTAATTATGCCGCCCGGCAAACGACAACGCAGCATCATTGCATGGCGAGGTTCGAGTTTTTGTTCCGCCCGCTCGGCACGAATATCACGGTCATCTTGTTGATACATCCCGTGAAAACGAATCAACAGGAAATTATCACCCTCAAAACCTCCCGTTAACCCATTTTTTAAGTCATCCTTAATGGTTCCACGTAAGTAATTACTGTCTTGCTTCATGCGTTCACTGTCAGCAAGTTTACCTTCGACAATTAAGGGCTTTTGTTGTTGTTCATTGCTCATTAATAAACATCCCTCTGATAACGGCGCATTACGCGCAGCTCACTTAAAAATTCATCAGCTTCTTCACTATCCATGTTCCCGTATTGACTGACGATATCTAATAATACCTGTTCGACATCTTTGGCCATCCGGTTTGCATCACCACATACATAGATGTGCGCACCTTCTTGTAACCATTGCCATACTTCTTCACCTTCTTCGCGAAGTTTATCTTGTACATAGATTTTTTCTTGCTGGTCGCGGGACCATGCTAATGAAATATGGGTTAATAAACCGTCTTTGACATAGCGCTGCCATTCCACCTGGTAGAGAAAGTCGTCAACAAAATGTGGGTTACCAAAAAATAACCAGTTTTTCCCTGTCGCACCGTCATTATCACGCTGCTGTAAGAAAGCACGAAATGGCGCGATCCCGGTGCCAGGGCCAATCATGATCACAGGCGTATTTGGGTCTTGTGGAAGACGGAAGTTATCATTGTGTTCAATGAATATGCGAAGTTCATCATCCTCATTTAAGCGGTCAGCTAAGAAACCTGATGCACCACCAGTACGTGCCTTACCATCAATCTCATAGCGGACAACCCCAACCGTTGCATGAACTTCATTTTCTACCTCAGATTGGGAAGAAGAAATCGAGTACAAACGAGGGGTTAGCGGACGCAGTAGGTCAACAAATTCTTGGGCAGTAGGCTGAGATGCCGCTTGGCGTACCATATCTACGATTGGCGTATTTTGTGCGTAGTGCAAAATAGCGGCTTTATCGCTAATCAATGACAACAACGCATCATCTTTTGACAACTGAGCATATTTTTCAACAATTACTGGGGTATTTTGTGTCAGTTCTAATTGATAAATTAGTGCATCGCGTAGTGAATGGCGCTGTGAACCAATAAAGACTTCTTCGTCACCTTGCAACCACAACAAAGCCACCAGCTCATCAACTAAAGCAGGGTCATTATCGAACCAAACACCTAGCGCGTCACCAGGTTGATAACGTAAACCAGAGTCACCGAGATCAATTTCAATATGGCGAACATCTTTATGCGAGTCTCGACTGGTGATCTTTTGATTACTCAGAAGAGACGCTGTTAATGGCGCAGTTTTACTATAAGGTGATGAATGAATTTCATTCACACTTCCTGTTTGAGTCGCCAATAATTGGCTATCACTTTGAGCAGGAACGCGAGCTTTTAAAATTTGTGTGAGGTTTTCAACCCACTCACTCGCAATCGCTTGATACTCAACATCGGCATCAATTCGCTCGGTTAACGATATAGCCCCTAATGATGCAAGTCGCGAATCGAAATCTTTACCTGCTTGGCAAAATTTTTCGTAAGAGGAATCCCCCAGTGCGAAAACCGCATAGCTGGTCTGTGATAAATTAGGCGCTTTTTTAGAATGAAGGTATTTATACAATGCAACTGCTTCTTCGGCGGGCTCCCCTTCACCCTGCGTTGACGCTACAATAACCAACACTTTCTCTTGGTTGATTTGCTTGAATTTATAATCCCCTGCATTTACTAAATTCACACTAATTTTTTCAGCAACCAAGCGCTCTCTGAGCTGCTCTGATAGGCGACGTGCATTTCCTGTCTGTGATGCTGAGATAATTGTGATAGTGTCTTGCGTAACTGCAGGCGTACTGACCGATGCATCAACTTGCGTATTTTGATTTACCACTCCCCACAAATACCCAGAAAGCCATGCGAGTTGATGAGATGAAAAATCATCAACGGCCGTCTGTAAACGTGTTAATTGCTCAACAGATATTGGCAGCGCCGCTAATGGCGGCTGTTTTTTTGTCATTATCTTGTAACCCCAGCGTTATTCATCTTTGATTTAAAAAAACGATGCCATGTCATTACCCCAGAAAAGACCGACAACCTAACATCTGCTCATTCCCCCAAATAATTAGGGTAATAAAGCAAAAAATACCGCAGTACCTGAAACATATAGGGTATGCCGTTAGGTTATAACAACCCTAGATAATGGGATAAGAAACGATAGCCATAATTAATAACTAAAAAGCCTAAAGCAATTAACTGATGGATCATATTGATAAAAGCGGTTAACGCTATTTTAGTAATTAAAGATATTTTCACCTAAAAATGCAGTACAATACGCTGTTTATTCACAACAAGGAGCCACATATGAGCACAACAATCTATAAAGATTTCACTTTCGAAGCCGCCCACAAACTTCCTCATGTACCAGAGGGTCATAAGTGTGGCCGACTCCATGGCCATTCTTTCATGGTGCGTTTAGAAATCACCGGTGAAGTCGACTCACATAGTGGTTGGATTATTGATTTCTCCGATGTAAAAGCCGCTTTTAAGCCTATTTGGGAACGCTTAGACCATCACTATTTAAATGATATAGAAGGGTTAGAAAACCCAACTAGTGAGGTGTTAGCCCAGTGGATTTGGCAACAAACTAAGCCTTTACTACCATTATTAAGTGCGGTTACTGTAAAAGAAACCTGCAATGCAGGCTGCGTCTATCGCGGGGAAGCTTAAAAGTTAATGCGCTAAAAAAGTCATATAACATAGGGATACACGCTCCTCAGACCGCTGACTTAGCGGCAAGCCTAATAGGTTTTGAACATAAATGAGGGGCTAAATCCCTATATCCTCACTTTCGACTCATCACCCATCACTCATCACCAATATCAATGCCCAACGCTGTATAGAAAGCTTCCTGACTGCCTTTTACAGGCTAAATCCTAAAGATCCATACGTTATTAAGGTCGAGATTAAGGCAATAAATCAGTGGCTGATATTCCCCCCTTAACATTAAGGATATAAAAACATTTATTTGACATAGTGCATCAAATTATAACCTGATCTATTATTTATCATTATTTACTTTTAATAAGGCAGGGAAAATGAATCTATTTCAACAAACACCTAAGTCCAGAAGGCGCTATGGGCTGGCAGCATTTATCGGTTTAATTGCAGGTATTGTCTCTTCGTTTGTCAAGTGGGGCGCTGAAGTTCCATTACCCCCAAGAAGTCCAACGGATATGTTTAATGCCGCTTGTTCACCTGAAACACTGATTCGTGCAGCAGAACAAATTGACTGCTCACGCAATTTCCTCAATCCACCTTATATTTTCTTAAGAGATTGGTTAGGAATTGCAGATCCTAACTCTGCAGTTTATACCTTTGCTGGGCACGTTTTTAACTCTGTGGGTGTTACTCACATCATATTTTCTATCGTGTTTGCGGTCGGGTATTGCATTGTTGCTGAAATATTCCCTAAAATTAAGCTATGGCAAGGGTTGTTAGCAGGTGCACTGGCGCAATTATTTGTCCACATGATTTCATTCCCTCTAATGGGGCTCACCCCTCCACTTTTCGACCTGCCATGGTATGAGAATGTGTCAGAAATATTTGGTCATTTAATTTGGTTTTGGTCTATTGAAATTATTCGCCGTGACTTACGTAACCGTATTACTCACGAGCCAGATCCTGAAGTACCATTAAACCAACCATTTAGATAATTTAAAGACCCCCAATAAGCGTTTTCAAACTATTGGGGGTTACTGCTAGGTTATCGCTATTTTTATTATTGAATATCCAAATACTTATGTGTCTGAATCGATAACCGCCAGTTACGTTGAATGCAGGTTGCAATACACAATTTTGTTGCTGCCGCCTTTTGGCTAATTGGCTGCAATGCCACTGATGGAGAGGGCTCGACAGTACGTAATGCTAAAATTTTCTCAAGAGCCTCAATATCTTTTTCGCGAGCAACAGGATGCTTAATTTCATTAGCACGATTTACTGCTTGGCTGATCACCTGTAACCCTCCTTTCATACCGACTTTTGGTGATACGGTAACCCATGTGTTATCTGTGCATTGAATAGGGTATGTGCCGCTAGTTTCAATTTGGCATTGATATCCGTGTTGTTCTAATATCCCAGTCAGTGGCTGTAAATCATAAATACAAGGCTCACCGCCGGTAATAACAATATGCTGTGCGCTGAAGTGTTTTTCTTTCATTAATTGAATCAATGCCTCACCGCTTGCCATGGCCCATAAATCTGAATCAATCGTTTTAAGTGCGATATCCCCTAGGGTCGATTCTTTATCTTGTTCTTTTTCCCATGTTTGTTTGGTATCACACCAGCTACATCCAACTGGGCAGCCCTGTAAACGAATAAACACAGCAGGAACACCAGTAAAAACCCCCTCTCCCTGAATGGTTTGGAAAATTTCATTAATTGGGTATTTCATATCACTCCTAAAATAGTTAGCTAAGCACGCATTATATTGCAGATATCTATCTCACGAACAAGGAAGTTTGTGATAATGTAGCCACCTTAGGGTTCAATAAAGTACGTCCGACTGAATAAACAATACCGAAAGCATATTCGGAACAACATATCGAACGAAGAAAAAGACAGGAAAAGACATGCAAAGTAGTGAACAAAATCAACTCAGAAAGGGGCTGAGTGTTCGGCACATTCGCTTTATGGCTCTAGGGTCAGCGATTGGTACCGGCTTATTTTATGGTTCTGCTTCTGCCATTCAAGCGGCAGGTCCAGCAGTTTTACTCGCTTATATGGTCGGTGGTGCCGCTGTATTTATGGTCATGCGAGCCTTAGGCGAGATGGCAGTGCATCACCCAGTACCCGGTTCATTCTCTCACTACGCTAGCCATTACATGGGCCCCCTCGCTGGTTTTTTGACTGGCTGGAACTACGTATTTGAAATGTTAGTCGTGTGCTTGGCTGATATTACCGCTTTCGGGATGTACATGGGGTTCTGGTTTCCACATGTTGACCAATGGGTATGGGTATTAAGTATCGTGCTATTTATTGGTGCGCTCAATTTATGCCATGTTAAAATTTTCGGTGAAATGGAATTTTGGCTGTCTATCGTGAAAGTCTCCGCAATCATCGCAATGATTGTTGGTGGTACCTTCTTAATGTTCTACGGTTTCGGCCAAGAAACTGACCATGCGGTGGGTATCCAAAATCTCTGGGAACACGGTGGCTTTATGCCTAACGGTATTGAAGGTGTTATTGCATCCTTAGCTATCGTAATGTTCGCCTTTGGGGGTATCGAAGTGATCGGTATTACCGCCAGTGAAGCACAAAATCCAGAAAAAACTATTCCTAAAGCAATCAATGCAGTACCCATTCGTATTTTATTATTCTATGGGTTAACACTTTTTATTCTGATGTGCATCTATCCGTGGAATCAAATTGGTCAGAATGGCAGCCCATTCGTCCAAATTTTTGATAGCTTAGGTATTCAATCAGCGGCAAATATCTTAAATATCGTGGTGATCACAGCAGCCGTCTCAGCTATCAATAGTGATATTTTTGGTGCTGGTCGTATGATGTATGGTATGGCTCAAGACAAGCAGGCACCAAAAGTCTTTACCAAGTTAACGAAAAGTGGGGTGCCTTGGGTCACTGTGATGGTGATGTCCGTGGTAATGTTACTCGGCGTGTATTTGAACTACCTACTTCCAGAAAAAATCTTTGTGATTATTGCATCAATCGCAACCTTTGCAACTGTTTGGGTCTGGTTAATGATCCTACTTTCTCATGTCGCAATGCGTCGCCAAATGAGCGCTGAAGAAGTTAAAAAACTCAAATTCCCAGTTCCATTTTGGCCGATTGGCCCTGCAATTACTATTGCATTTATGGTCTTTGTTATCGCGCTACTTGGCTTCTTTAAAGATACACAAGTTGCCCTTCTCGTCGGGTTTGCATGGGTCGCTATATTGAGCGTCACCTTCTTTGTCATGCGTAAATTTCAAAAATCTTAATCGACTAAAGTATTCGTAAAGTGAATTTAGGCCCTATATTTATATGATATAGGGCCTTTTGTTACCTATTGTGGTATCAAATGAGCGCTTGCTTAATATCGGCAATCAAATCATTAGCGCTTTCTAACCCAACTGATAAACGAATAAGCCCATCACTAATCCCATACTGTTTTCGTTCCTCAGCAGTGTAAGTAGAATGGGTCATACTTGCAGGGTGCTGAGCCAATGACTCACAATCACCTAAGCTAACCGCACAAGAAAATAGCTGTAGACGGTTCAGAAACTGCTTACCCGCCTCAAGGCCCCCTTTAAGTTCAAAAGCAATCATTCCCCCGGGTAGCTTCATCTGCTTTTGAGCTAATGAGTATTGCGGAAAACTCGGTAAACCTGGATACATAACCTGAGAAACTTCAGATAACGAAGCCAAATATTCTGCAACTTTCTGTGCATTTTTAACCACCCTTTCCATTCTGATTGGCAGTGTTTTCATTCCTCGCAATATCAGGTTTGCATCATGAGGGGATAAACATGCTCCAGTCATATCTTTCAGGCCAACCAATCTGATTTGCTTCGCTAATTCCTCAGTTGTTATAACAGCGCCAGCCATCACATCACCATGCCCATTCATATATTTCGTTAATGAATGAACAACGATATCCGCCCCAAGCTCAAGTGGTTTTTGAATGTAAGGAGTACAATAGGTATTATCTACTGTCACCAATATTTCTTGGTTATTTGCAAGGTTATATTGATGAACGATATTACTCACAGCATTAATATCAACTAAGCGCATATTTGGGTTTGCAGGTGACTCGAAAAATATCATCTTTGTTTTTTCAGTGAGTTCCTGTGCCACATTATTTGGGTCACTCATATCAATGTGACGAACTTTGACACCAAATTTAGCTAACCCATGATGAAAGAATGCATATGTACAGCCATAAACCGTCATATCAACTAACAGCTCATCTCCTGGGCTTAGTAAGGTCCAAAGAGTCGATGTTATTGCCCCCATCCCTGAAGAAAATACAATTGCTGCATTTCCCTCTTCTAAATCAGCAAGCCGCTTTTCCAACAAACTTAATGTTGGGTTATTTATTCGTGTATAAATATACCCATCCGATTCACCGCTAAAACAAGCGGCACCTTCTTCAACACTATCAAATACGTAAGTTGACGTTTGATAAATAGGAGAAGCGAGTGATCCTAAATTTTCGGCTGCATCATAGTAATTATGTATCACACGCGTATCAAAAGAATACAATTTATCTAATATCATACCACCTCCGAAATATTATCCCTCTTGGGGGGAAGACAATCGAGAACCCATTATTTGCAAGGTTCGTAAAACGGTACTAATTCCACGTAATGTATTTGGATCTTTTAATAAAGCATACACCGAACGAAAATTTGGATTTTTACTATTATATATTTCCTCCATTTTAGCCATATTATATGCAGTGCCGAATTCCCAGACTGGCGCTAGAGTATCCTCAAATGAGTTTGCCAGTTTTTCTACCGTGCTATTATCAGTAATGTCAATAAGGTCAGAAATTAGAGAAAGTAAATCAACAATATTATCTAAACGATTCAATTGTAATAGCGGTGCTAATTTGTCTGCGAAATGATCACCCGACTCAGAATTAAGAAGTTCAACTAGTTTACTTTGATTTTCATTATTAGACATTTTGATTTCCTCCTTAAACTAAGCCACGAATAGCAGCCCAATAAATACCTCTATTAAAGCCATTTCTTAGTAATCCCCCTAATTTAGTCGGAGGCGTAGGAATAACATCGTGTTTATAATCGTATTGTAAAGGCATCCCTGCCGTTAATCCCATTTGAGCAACAGCTTGAACTCGCCCATCATAGATAGCTGCGGGATAACCATAAATTAATTCTCCGCAGATATTATCAGCTATAATTGCAGCCTGATTATGGCAACTTCCACCTGCTTTACTGATCGGTAAATCAACAGTATCACCTATAACATAAACACCATCTACACCATAAACTTGCATAGTTTCGTGATCAGTTGGCAGCCATCCTTCACCATTATTATGCTCACTTAATCCGGTATTAATAACTGCCTCAACCGCGGTAATTGGCGGAGTACTGATCAATAAGTCGAAATTTTGCTCATCACCTTCTTTCGAATAAGCTATTTTTTTATCTGGATCAACTTTATCTAAAGTAAACCCTCTCTGAGCTTTAATATTTTTAGCAGTAAATACTTCAGGAATAACTTCACAAACAGGTTGTTGCATGAATAAACAGTTACGCAATAATTGTGAAACTGTTGGATAGGTATAAACGATTTCAATACTATCCCTAACTCGACGTTTACGTAAAAATTCATCAATCATTAAAGTTGTTTCCATCGGTGCGATACCACACTGATGGGGTACATTTGGCGTTTCAGGGAATGATACCGTAATAAAAATTCGACCTTTTTCAATCTTAGCCAATTGGTCAGCTAGCTTTCTCGATGCATCATAAGCATAAAAATGGTTACCAATATCCTTTAAACCTTCAATGCGCTCAGGTTTCGGCACGCAACCTGTCGCAATAACAAGAAAATCATAATTATATTTTTTTCCATCCTTTGAGTTTAGCGCTTTATTTTTAAAATCAAAGGACTCAATTTTATCAATGGCTAACTCTATTTCAGGTCTTAGCAATTCTCTTTCAGGGCGACTCAGTTCATCCTTAAAAAATAAATTAAAAGCAACATACATAAATGCAGGTTTATAATAATGGATTGGATTATCAGTAATTAATGTTATTTTTATTTTCTTCGAAAAAATTTCTTTACTCAATTTTCTGGCAAGTGTATTCGCTAGCATCGTTCCACCAGTCCCACCGCCTACAATAATTATATTTTTCATTACATTAACCACCGTATATATAATTAATTAAGTTTTATACGCTATGCCTACCAGTTATAAATATAGCCCATGGAAAATTAATTCCAATACAATAATTAGGGTATAGTTTAAAAAACAACAAATAAAACTAATCACTTATATATATATAACCTGACGAATAAGTTAATTATGGAAATTATAATTATGAGAATTATATTACATAAAAACAATTTCATTTAATAAGAATAATGTCCAACAATATCCCAACGAAATAAAACATCTTCAGCAACTTGGCCATATCCTATATTGTGCATAACTAAATAACTTTGTGTACTTGGTGACTTTATCGAAGTTACAACACCGATATGTGGCCGACCATTATCTAAACGCCATGAGACAATATCGCCAGGTACATAATCACTGGCACTCTTTGAAATAGGCTTATTTTTCCCTTTACGTGAAAAAAAAGCCTCTAAATTAGGCACGCGACGATGATCAATATTTGTATCTGGCTTACGTAATCCCCATATACGTTGGCTGGGATATTGGCTAAAGTTTGCTTTCATGTCTTCATGTACTAATTTTTGTAAATCAATACCAATTTTTCGGTAGCTTCGTATAACTACATCAGAACAAACACCATATTGTTCGGGCACATCACCATTTGGATAAGAAATTTGTCGATAAGATGAGTCATAAATAACTAAACGAGGCAACTGTTCAGCATGTTTTGCCAACAATAAGCTAGACCCATTAGCTATTTGTGCAAAAAAGAAAAGAATGTATAAAAACGATGATTTCAATCTGATATTCCCTATAAAAGTAGTTCATCGAATCTACAATTAAATACGAGGGAAAATAAGGGAGATAATCTTAATTACTTAGAAAGCGTAAATTTGGTCATAATAGGGTTATGATCAGAAGCATCTGTTGGTAGTACAATGCTGTTTTTAACCTTCAATCCACGATAAAATACGTAATCTAAAGGGCGCCCAAAGGCCTTAGTACGGTAATCATCATTAAATGCAATTTCTTTTAAACCAACACTACGAATAAACCGTTTTAATGCATTTACTCGTTGCCTGCTCCATGCATTAAAATCACCCGCAAGGATCACTGGGCCAACATGTTTAGCAATATGAATTCCCAGCTTACTTAATTGCCGAGTATAAACATCCACACCAAAGCTGAAGTTAATTGCATGCACATTTGCTACCATCAAGTGTTTTCCATTTGGTAACGGATAAACCGTAATCAGTGCAGATTTAGCTAGCCGTAAAAGTGGCTCTTTTTCTCGTAAAGGACAGCAGTATATCGGATGTGAAGCTGCAAGAGTCATCACTCCAGCAGGGTGAGGCGAGAAAGGTAATGCAGGTACTTGATCAGCGATTAATTTATGTGATGCCGCAAAAGATATTAGCTCAGGTGACATTTGAGCCTCTTGCAGCAAGATTAGTTTTCTATCTTTCACTAATTCGTTAAGGGTGTGTTTCCAATTTGGACGTTGCTGTTTGTAAATATTCCATGTAACCACATCAAGAGTTTCACCCGCTGCAAACAGTGGTAAACCGATTGGAAGTGATTCACCTAACATATGAACAGGCATCGGCTGAATACGTTTAGCGGGCTCACCTGCAATATACCGAACAGAATAGGTTCTTTTCGCCAAATTTGAAGTCCCTATATCACAGAAAAATAATGAAAATTTTATACTTTTTGATTAGTTACTATAGGTAGTATATCAAATTTGAGATGTTATAGCTTATCAAATTTAACACAACCACTAACTTACCCATAAGGCCTTTAAGTTTTACACTAAAACTATAAAATGGATAATATTGAATTAGTGGCTATTCATACCACTTACCTTCTTTTATCCTCACCCTCTAAATAATACGTGAGTTGTTACTCACTACTTTATATCGTGAGCTGCCATTGACGGTAGTTATATTCATGACTAATGACCCTACGAAGAGGAATAATATCAACAATAAATTAGTTTCCCCCTAA